>NZ_NADV01000052.1:46650-112058 GCF_003264175.1 Bacillus sp. SRB_331
AGAGTAAAAGTTAAGGAAGAAACGAAAGCAGAAGAAATAGTAAAGACCAAGGAAGAAGCAAAAGTACAAGAAATAGAAAAAGTAAAAGAAGAAGCGAAAGCGCAAGAAATAGCAAGGGCTAAGGAAGAAGCAAGAGCGCAAGAAATAGCAAAGGCTAAGGAAGAAGCGCAAGCACGAGAAATAGAAAAAGCGAAAGAAGAAGCGAAAGCAAAAGAAGCAACAAAGACACAAGAAGTATCTAAAAATAACACACAGTCTGCTAAACGTGAATTAACGGTAGTAGCGACAGCATATACTGCTGATCCAAGTGAAAATGGTACATATGGTGGACGCGTTTTAACTGCGATGGGTCATGATTTAACGGCAAATCCTAATATGAGAATTATCGCAGTGGATCCGAAGGTAATCCCATTAGGATCTAAAGTATGGGTAGAAGGTTATGGAGAAGCCATTGCTGGTGATACTGGTAGTGCTATTAAAGGAAATCGTATTGATGTTTTAATGGGTTCAAAAAGTAAAGCTATGAACTGGGGAAGACAAACTGTTAAAGTAAAAGTTTTATAATAATGGTTATCCAAATAGAAGTCAGTTCTCTTTATTGAGACTGGCTTTTATTTTTTACCTTAATGCGATTCATTGGAAAAATTTGAAGGATATGTAAAAGGATAAAACCTTAATTTTGCTGCTGAGTACCGTGAGCAGTAAAAGTAACCCTATTGAATTATATAATCCTTATTTGTATTTCTGACAACCATATTGTTCTTCTATCACTATTAAAATACAATTAGATAAATAGGAGAAAAATATTCATAAAATAGTAATTGTTTTATTTAGTCTTATACTAGGGTTTATAACGTTCCAAATCCCTATAGTGTCAGAATGGATACAGAACTCAGTCTTCTTGTAAATTGTTATTATTTTATTATCGTATTCATACCAAAAAATAACGGTGATAAGAATGAGAAAAATTATGATTAGCAACAATAAAAAATGTTTTATGTACCGAAAGTTATTAAAAGATTAGTATCGAGGATTACCTTTATAAGCGAGAAGAGGTTAGAATATGACAATGGAATTATATGGCGAACATTGGGATGGAATAAAAGGGTATAGAGTAATGGAAGGGAAAGATTCATATAATCATTATTTCGGTGGTCAAGATTGTGAATTACCATTGTGTAAGTTATGCGGTGAGAAAATGCATCAAATTTTTTGTTTTGATTTGAAAGATGAGAAACTTGCTGAACTTAAAAATGATGAATTGATTGTATTACCATTCATCTCTTGCTTGAATTGTGCGATGGTGTGGGAGCCGCAATATTTTCAATTAAGTAATGGGGGCAAAACGGTACAAATAATAAAACAAGACAATACGGAAGAGTGGATTATGGAAGCTGAGTATAAGCTACCGGTCAATCTTCCAAAAACTAATGTAAAGCTAACGAATATGAAAAATGAAGATATACCTACAGATGAAGATAGTTATTGGGAAGCTTTTGACTTATTCGGATCGGAATATGTATGTAGATTGTTAGGAGCGCCCCTATACGATGATGTTCCAGAAGATTTAGGATGTCCAACTTGTTCGAAAGAGATGAAATATGTTGCTACAATTACACAAGATCTTGAAAAACGGGAACTTATTTCAGTAGTTGATTTTCAGTTCGGGGAAATGAATATATATTATTACTTATGTAAAGAGTGTTCCGTTATGAAAACTGAAATACAAAGTACATAATAAAAATAAGACTGACTCATTCTGTCAGTCTTATTTTTGTTGTGTAACCTCATTAAGAATCGCATGAAATATGTCTTTTTGTGTGAAATCATCTGTAAAAACAGTTTCTCTATCTACTTCAATTGTATCGTGAGGATTATACCATTTACTCAATAAATCCTCTCCAAACTCAAGTCGTTTTTCTCTAGTATTATGCCGTCTAATCGTTTCTTCGAGTGATAAATCGAAGTAATATGTATACGCGTTTCCTTCAAAATAATATATCAATTCTTTTAGCATATCTCCATATCTACGACTGTTTAATATACCTTCTAAAATGACAAATTCACATTTTCCTTTTCCGTACTTCGTAATCTCAAAAATTAAATCATGAGATAGGTTGCCCAATGTGTCGTGAACTTTTAGCATTTCCCTACGAACGACATCTTGAGAGACTAGAAGTGTCCCTTGGCCAAAATGCTCTTGCAGTTCTTTTGCGATTGTTGTTTTGCCACTTGCGGAGTTTCCTCGAAGAATAATTAATGTTGATTTCAAAGTCTCATCTCCAAATTGTTTTAGTTTTTTAGGTCTTGTTACAAAAGAACTTCATTATGGGAAACATTCTTTTAGTTAGTTAAGTAATAGTTTATGATACTCAGTATAAGTTGAACAGAATAATTTCTTATTGTGGGAGTATGCAAGTAAAGCTGTTTTAAAAATTTACTATCTGCATATAGAAAAGTTATTATAAGAGTAACTAATAAGGAGGGGACCTATGTTATTCCAAAATGGACAATTATTAGTTAGATATGTAACAAAAGATGATGCACCTATCATTTCAAAATGGTTAACAGACCCAGAAGTCCTGCAGTATTACGAAGGAAGAGATAATCCGCAATCTGTAGAAAAGGTACTCGATCATTTTATATATCATTCAAACAGTAATGAAAAAAGATGTTTAGTAGAATTTGATGAAATACCGATTGGTTACATACAAATGTACCCTGTTGATTCTGAATGGAAAGCTTTATATGGATATGAAGAATCACAAAATGTATGGGGCATGGACCAATTCATCGGTGAACCGATCTTTTGGGGAAAAGGAATTGGAACAAAACTCGTTCAAGCAGCGATTACATACATTATAGAGAGCTTAGGGGCAGAAGCGATAGCGATGGATCCTAAAGTAAATAATGAACGTGCGATAAGCTGTTATGAAAAATGCGGGTTTAAAAAGGTGAAAGTACTAGAGAAACATGAACTGCATGAAGGGAAATTAGAAGATTGTTGGATGGTAGAATATAAACAATTATAATAAATATGCAGGGGCTTATAAAAATAAAGGGAGCTGTGTGAAATGAAAAAGGCATTACTAGTTATTGATGTGCAAGCGGGTATGTATACAGCAGGAATCCCAGTACATAATGGGGGAAAGTTTTTAGAAACGTTGCAAGAGCTCATTGGGGAATGTCGTTCAAATGGTATTCCGGTTATTTATGTACAACATAACGGGCCATAAGATCATCCGTTAGAAAAAGGTACAGATGGCTGGAAAGTGCATGCGGCGATTGCTCCGCGAGAAGGGGAGCTTGTCGTTGAAAAGACGACTCCAGACTCATTTCATAAGACAAACTTAAACGAAGTGTTACAAGGAAAAGGGATTGAGCATGTTATTATTTCAGGAATGCAAACAGAGTACTGTGTTGATACGACAACGCGAAGAGCGTTTAGTGAAGGGTATAAAGTAACATTAGTAAGTGATGCACATAGCACATTTGACACAGATGTATTACGCGCTGAAGATATTGTAAAACATCATAATGTTGTATTTGGATCATTTGCAGATGTTATTACGTTAAAAGATTTAAAAGTAAAAGCGTAATTACAGAAGTTGCTGTCTCTTAATGGGGCAGCTTTTTTATTTGAAGATAGGCTATCAAACGTTGTCGATAAATCGATATTTCTTGTCGAATCGTTGATATAATTTCATTCACCGTATTGATAGTACAAAAAACAAAAAGGAGCGCCACATCGTCAAAAATTTGACTGATGAGACAGCTACTTTTTTGCACCAGTAATTATGGCTTTATTTCTTCTTATCTTTATCCAACACATTCTGTTCTTCAGCAAACTCCGTGCCATATGCAAACCGGCGATTAATTCGAATGTTATCATTGCTGTGCCTTGTGTGGGAATTAGAAAAGCGATGGACGATTACTTCTGATAATGTAAAGACGATGGCAGAAAGGATACTGCCCCATGCAATTTGCATGTAGTTGTCTAATAAAATATTACCGAAAATCCAAACACTTAAATACGTAAGTAAGAAATCCGTCATAATGGCAGCGGAATTGCCAATTCGATTTAAAATAATTTTATCAACAAACATATAAGAAACGATTGTGACGAAGAGACTAAAAGAAATGATTTGGACGAGCGTTGCTGGGAAAAATAGAGCTAGTCCGATACTAAAAGCGATGATGCATGATATAAATTTGATAAGTATTACAGTAATATCACTCAATATTTACACCTCCCATTTATACATAGTTTTACAATAAATTCAGGAGTTCATACATTGGAACTATTTAATTTATATAAAACTTTATCACGTCGAAATTTTGTCTAAATATTAAAAAAACGATTGAAAAATGTTATAGTGAAATGAGAGCGTATGACATTTTTAGGTAAGGGGGAATCCGGGATGTGGATAACTTCAGAAGTAGAAATTCCAGATGAGTTAATCGATCACCTTGAACAAGGTAAGTTAGTATTATTCGTTGGAGCAGGAGTTTCTATGAAGGGGAAATCAAACTTACCGAATTTCGATGATTTAGTTGATGAAATTTCGAAAGCTTTATATGTCGAAAGGCGTGAGATGACAGAACCCCACGATTATTATCTCGGTAAAATTGCGAAAACGAAAGATGTGCATCAAGTTGCAAGAGACCTCGTTAATATAGAAAAATCAAAACCAAATCCATTACACTATGCGATTCCAAGGCTGTTTCCGTTAGATACGGATGTTCGAATTGTAACGACAAACTTTGATCAACATTTTACGTCTGTAATTACAGAAATGAATAGAGAGCTGAATATTTATTATGCACCTGCTTTACCGACAGGGAGAGCGTTTAAAGGGTTGGCTTACATACATGGGAATGTAGAACAAGAGAAAGAAGCTTTAATTTTAACGGATGGTGATTTTGGAAGGGCTTACTTAACAGAAGGATGGGCGAGACGATTTTTAGTTGATTTATTCTCAAATTACACTGTTTTATTCGTTGGGTATAGTCATAATGATCCTGTAATGAAATATTTAGCAACAGGCTTACCACCGAGTACAAGGCGTTATGCTTTCGTCGCACAAGGTGATAATACATATCATTGGGAGCATTTAGGGATAAGACCGATTGTGTATCCGAATAAAGCAAATAATCATCAGGCGCTTGTGAAAGCGGTGAAGCGGTGGGCGGAATTAATGGGGGATAATTATATTACGAAAAGAATGCGTATTCGTGATATTGTAACCGTTCCTCCATCAGTAGAGCAGGAGCAATTATCCTATATAAAACAGTCAATAAAAAAAATTGAAACCGTTCGGTACTTCGTTGAATTTGCTCGTGATTATGAATGGGTGGAATGGCTTGAAGCAGAAGGGAAACTAAGAAATTTATTTCTGCTTACAGCAAATTATGATGAAGTAGATGAATTGCTTGCGGAATGGTTAGTGGAGCAATTTTTATTTAGTCATCAAAAAGAACTATTTCAATTGATTTTTAAAAATCATTCTAAAATATCCCCGTTATGGTGGCGAATAATTTGTACTTACTTGAACGATACGAAAGAAACGATGGATCCTTTGTTGTTTGCAAAATGGACATTGCTTATATTAGAAACGGCAGAAAAAGATAGTAGCTCTATTGAAATGATTTCATACTTACTGCAAAAATGTTCTTTCCCTGAGCATAAAGAAATTGGCTTGTTGCTATTAACGTTTATTTTAGACGGGAAACTTAAATTGAAGCGTGTAAGAAGATGGGGAAATGATACGCAAGAGTCGATTGAACTCGAGGAATCGAGTCGTATACCGATGCCTATTTTTTCTCATGTGGAGCGAATTTGGAAAGAGAAAATGAGACCACATATTACTTACTACGCAAATCCGATTATGGTTACGGGGTTAGAAAAGATACAACTATTGTCATTAAGACAAAATGCACTGAAAAGAAGAGATAGAGAAATTTCAGAGCAGGAGTTACAGCAAAATGATTTTACATTTTTAATTCAAATTGTAAAAGAGTGTCTTACATATTTATGTGAAAACAATGAGAAAAAAGCAAATCATTATATTACAGAAATGATAGAAACTGATAGTGTACTTCAAAAGCGAATTGCAATTGAAGCAATGATTAATAATGTATTCGTTACAGCGGATGACAAACTGAAGTGGTTGTTACATGTAGATGTTCTGTTAGATTTCACATGTAAACATGAAGTGTTTCAACTTTTAAAGAATTATTACGCAGATGCTTTAGAGGAAACGAAAGAAGAAGTA
Source organism: Bacillus sp. SRB_331 (assembly GCF_003264175.1). Classification (NCBI taxonomy): domain Bacteria; kingdom Bacillati; phylum Bacillota; class Bacilli; order Caryophanales; family Bacillaceae; genus Bacillus; species Bacillus sp. SRB_331. The sequence goes on from NZ_NADV01000052.1 coordinate 52,926, forward strand.
ATTCAACATGTATTAGAGTATCTTGCAGAAGAGAGGGCGTTTGATGCTTGTCTTGTATTAGACTTACTATTCACGTGTGATTCGAATAGTAAGTGTACGGCGGAAGGATACGAGCTAATGAAACAGAAACACCCCCATTTTTCTTCAGATCTATACAGTGTTCCAAAGAAAGAGGCAAATGAACAACGTATTACATGCAATGTAACAGCTGATGGATTACTGCAGCTGAAAGACGATGAAATAATGGAGCAAGTTCGGCAATTTTCAAGAGACGGTGTTTTTGAACAACGCCATTTTTTAGAGATGTTATCAAAAGCGTGTAAATTGAATGTAGAGTGGAGTATTTCGTTTGCTTATCAACTAGTAGGCGTGCACGAAATTAGTAATGAAGTATGGTTTGTATGTATTAGAGAGTGGCGAAATAACCGGAATTTGGCGAATGAACAAATTCAAAAAATCATTCCGTTATTGCAGAAATTTATTAGAAATACTGCTTTTCATTGGTTAATTAGTAGTTTTCTATATGAAATTAGTAATCGATTAGAAGAGTTAGATGAAAATAGTATAAGGATTGTAAAACGCTTTGCTTTTTCTGTACTTCCACAAGTTATGAGAGGAGAATCGGATTTTAAGATTGGAAAACAAGAGTTTTACAATGAATCTATTCAGCATCCTGTTGGGAAGATGACAGCTGTATTACTAAAACTGCTAGCATATGATCATTTATACGATCGCAACGTGTATGAATATTTATTTTTATTTGAGGAGCAGGTAAGAGTTACTTCGGAAAGAACGAACTTCATGTTTGCGCGTTTAACAGCAGATATTACGTTTTTATACCATATTGAGAAGCAATGGTGTCGGAAAAATGTACTACCTTACTTAGATTTAAAGAAAGAAAGTGAGCTTACGAAATATGCGTGGGCGGGATTATGTTATACGCAAATTAATCTACCTTTGTTTACAGAAATAAGACGATATATTAAGTATGCAGTAGAACATTTAGATGCACTACATCCATATACGAGAGAAGCATTTTTAAAATGGCTTAGCTTTGTATTTATTAAATGCGTATTATATTGGGAGCAAAAAACAGATTGGTTATATCCACTTTTGATGCAAGAAAACGAAGAGAATAAAATTAAATTTATGCAGTATTTATGCTACTACGTAAAAACGTTAAGTGGTAAGGAACAACAAAAATTTTGGACAGCGTGGCTTAGTGTGTTTTTAAGAGAACGTCCGAAAATGGGCGTAATAACAACGAGAGAATATATGATGCTTTTACGTATTGTTTTATGCATGGATGAGGTTTTAGAAAAAGGATTAAATATTATTTCTAGTAAATTTCAAGGTGTGGAAGGACAATCTAATCAAGAAGAAATGAAACAGTTGTTTATAGAGATACTTGAAAAGAAAGAGCGTATGAAAGCGTATAAAGAATTGTATGCAAATGTGTTTTTCACTTTACTGCAGACGTGTCAAGAAGCCGATTTACTTGAAAGTGAGATCATACAAGTAAAAGAACTATTAACCAGGTATGAAGTAGAAAGACATGTATTAAATTTAATAGAAAATGAAATAATTCGCATCGGAATCGTAACGGAGAATTTACAAGAGGAATCATAGGGCGGAAGTGGAATTTTAAAAAAATATATAAAAAGTTATTGACAGTGTTTTGAAAAGCGTTCTATAATACGAATCATACTTATTCAATTTCAAAAACATTTGAATAAACAAAGTGCAATGAAGAGATCACAGTAGTGGTTAGTCTTACTGTAACAGAGAGCTGGTGGTTGGTGTGAACCAGTACAGGGATAATCATGAATTACAGTCTTGGAGCATCTTTTTCGTAGTAAAGATACGATTGTCTTTATGAAGAAAGAGCGGTCAATTGATCGTTAACAGTGAAGAGAGGTAGACGGAAAGTTAGTCTACAACTAGGGTGGTACCGCGATAAATATCGTCCCTACTGATTTATTCAGTAGGGACTTTTTGTATTTTAGTGGTCCAACTTGAAAATAAAATAGTCATGCGTTGAAAGGAAAAGCAGTAGTTGTTGTTTCCCTGTAACAGAGAGCTGGTGGTTGGTGTGAACCAGTACAAAAACAAGAGCGAATTACAGTCCTGGAGCATCTTTTTCGTAGTAAAGATATGTATCTTTATGAAGGGAAAGACGGTCACATTGATCGTTAACAATGAAGAGAGGTAGACGAAATAAGTCTACAACTAGGGTGGTACCGCGATAAATATCGTCCCTACTGATTGAATCAGTAGGGCTTTTTTGTACAAAAAAGTGGCTTATTAACTAGTAGTTAGTGTCTTTATGGTAATTATTAGTTTAAAATAAGAAGAGGTATCGATTCCACTTTAAATTTGTATAATTAACCAGTTCAGAAAATAGAGAATTTTTTATTCTCTTACTATACTTTTAAAACATTAGAGGAGGATTTCCAAATGGCAAATCACGAATTAGATCAATTACGTAAACAGGTAGATGAAATTAACTTACAACTATTACACTTATTAAACAAACGCGGTGAAATCGTTCAAAAAATTGGGGAACAAAAGCAAGTACAAGGTACGAAACGTTTTGATCCAGTACGTGAGCGTGAAGTACTTGATATGATCGCAGAGCATAACGAAGGACCATTCGAAACGTCAACGATTCAACATATTTTCAAAACGATTTTCAAAGCAAGCTTAGAATTACAAGAAGATGATAACCGTAAAGCATTACTAGTATCACGTAAAAAGAAAAAAGAAAATACAATTGTTAATGTTAAAGGTGAATTGATTGGAAACGGAACACAAACGTTCATCATGGGACCTTGTGCGGTAGAAAGTTTAGAGCAAGTTCGCCAAGTAGGGCAAGCTATGAAAGACCAAGGCTTAAAATTAATGCGCGGTGGTGCTTTCAAACCGAGAACATCTCCATACGATTTCCAAGGTTTAGGAGTAGAAGGTTTACAAATTTTACGCCAAGTAGCAGATGAGTTCGACTTAGCGATTATTAGTGAAATTTTAAATCCGAACGATGTAGAAATGGCGCTAGACTACGTTGATGTAATTCAAGTTGGAGCACGTAACATGCAAAACTTCGATTTACTACGAGCTGTAGGTAAAGTTAATAAGCCAGTATTACTAAAACGTGGATTAGCAGCAACAATTGATGAGTTCATTAACGCAGCGGAGTACATTATTGCGCAAGGTAACGACCAAATTATTCTTTGTGAGCGCGGTATCCGCACATACGAAAGAGCGACACGTAACACATTAGACATTTCAGCAGTACCGATTTTAAAGAAAGAAACACATTTACCAGTTATCGTTGACGTAACGCATTCAACTGGACGTAGAGATTTATTATTACCAACAGCGAAAGCGGCACTTGCAATTGGAGCAGATGCAGTAATGGCTGAAGTTCATCCAGATCCAGCTGTTGCATTATCAGATTCTGCACAACAAATGGATATTCCAGAATTCCATAGATTCATGGATGAGTTAAAAGGTTTCAAAAATAAATTATCTTAATTCCATATCATATATGCGCTGAAGAGGAAACAGTAGTGCTTACCTCACTGTTAAAGAGAGCTGATGGCCGGTGTGAATCAGTACAAAGGTAAGCATGAATTACAGCCTTGGAGCATCTTTCCCGCCAACTTTTGGAGAGAAAGACGGTCAAACGATCGTTAAAGAAGAAGAGAGGTAGACGAAAGAAGTCTACAACTAGGGTGGTACCGCGATAAACATCGTCCCTACTGAGCGCTCAGTAGGGACTTTTTTGTACAAAAAAATAGTAAAGGGGCAAGAGAAATGAGATACATTACAGCTGGAGAATCACATGGGCCGCAGTTAACAGTTATTTTAGAAGGTGTACCAGCAGGTTTAACATTAACAGCGGAACATATTAATAAAGAATTATTAAGAAGACAAAAAGGGCATGGGCGCGGAAGACGCATGCAAATTGAAACAGATACAGTTGAAATTGCAAGTGGTGTACGTCACGGAATGACACTTGGTTCACCAATTACGTTAATCGTAAAAAATGATGATTTCAAACATTGGACGAAAGTAATGGGTGCTGAACCAATTTCGGAGCAAGAAAGTAAAGAAATGAAACGTACTATAACGAAACCACGTCCAGGACACGCGGATTTAAACGGGGCAATTAAATACGGCCATCGTGATATAAGAAACGTATTAGAGCGCTCTTCTGCAAGAGAAACGACAGTTCGTGTTGCTGCTGGTGCAGTTGCGAAACAAATTTTGAAAGAACTAGGTGTGGAAATTGCAGGGCATGTTCTTGAAATTGGTGGGGTACAAGCGAAGCGTATTTCAAACTTACCAATTGAAGAAATTCAAACGATTACTGAAAATTCACCAGTTCGATGTTTAGATAAAGAAGTAGAAAAAGAGATGATGAATGCGATTGATGATGCGAAAAGTAGCGGAGATTCTATAGGCGGTATTGTCGAAGTCATTGCAGAAGGAATGCCAATTGGAGTTGGTAGCTACGTTCATTACGACCGCAAATTAGATGCAAAACTTGCCGGTGCTATTATGAGCGTGAATGCGTTTAAAGGTGCTGAGATCGGAATTGGTTTTGAAGCGGCAAGACAGCCGGGAAGTAAAGTGCACGATGAAATTTTATGGGATGAAGAAAAAGGATACACGAGAAATACGAATAATGCCGGCGGTTTAGAAGGCGGTATGACAACAGGTATGCCAATTGTCGTAAGAGGCGTAATGAAGCCAATTCCTACATTATATAAACCGTTAGCAAGCGTAGATATTGATACGAAAGAAGCGTTCCAAGCGAGTATTGAGAGATCTGATAGCTGTGCAGTACCAGCAGCAGGTGTTGTAGCTGAAGCTGTCGTTGCATGGGAACTTGCCGGTGCACTAGTCGAGCAATTCGGAAAAGATCGCATGGAATTACTAAAACAAAATATTTCGCAACATAACAAATACGCAAAAGAATTTTAATGAAAAGGTGGATTTAACATGCGAGTAAAAGATCAACTATCATCATTACAACCGTATAAACCAGGTAAATCACCAGAGCAAATGAAAGAAGTATACGGGAATCATTCATTTGTTAAGTTAGCATCAAATGAAAATCCATTTGGCTGTTCACCTCGTGTTTTAGATGAGTTGCAAAAATCGTGGTTGGAACATGCCTTATATCCTGACGGAGGTGCTACAATGCTCCGTCAAACAATTGCAGATAAGTTACATGTACAAATGGAACAAGTACTTTGTGGTAGTGGTTTAGATGAAGTCATTCAAATGATAAGCCGTGCAGTACTCAAAGCAGGAGATAACATCGTAACTGCTGGCGCGACATTCCCTCAGTACCGTCATCATGCAATTATTGAAGGCTGTGAAGTGAAAGAAATTGCTTTAAAGAACGGTGTATATGATCTAGATGAAATTTCTTCAGCAGTTGATGAACATACAAAAATCGTATGGATTTGTAATCCGAACAACCCGACAGGCACATATGTGAATGAGCGAAAATTGACTCAATTCATTGAAAGCATTAGTGAAAATACGTTAATTGTCATTGATGAAGCGTACTATGAATACGTAACAGCAAAAGATTTCCCTGAGACATTACCGCTTCTAGAAAAACATAAAAACATTCTTGTACTTAGAACGTTTTCTAAAGCGTACGGATTAGCTTCTTTCCGAGTTGGTTATGCGATTGGACAGGAAGAGTTAATCGAGAAATTAAATGTCGTACGTTTGCCATTTAACGTATCTTCATTAGCGCAAAATGCAGCGACGATTGCTTTTAACGATGAAGCGTTTATTGAAGAAATAGTTCGTGTTAATACAGATGGATTACAACAATACGAGAGTTTTTGTACGGAAAATGAAATTCCATTTTATCCGTCGCAAACGAACTTTATCTTCTTGCCGGTAGATGATGCTGGGGAAATTTATGAAGCTTGTGCGCATGCAGGGTTTATTATTCGTCCGTTCCCAAATGGTGTCCGTATTACAATCGGAACTAGGGAACAAAATGAAGGAGTGATTTCAGTGTTAAAACAACACTTTGAAAATAAAAAAGGTAAGTCTCGAGATGAGGCAAATGTGTAAAAAGGTAGTATTAATCGGTACTGGATTAATAGGAGGCTCTCTTGCATTAGCGATTAAAAAAGAGCACGATGTAACGATTATCGGTTATGACATATTTAAAGAGCAAGTAGAGCGCGCAAAAGAATTACATGTAGTTGATGAAGTAGCAGTAGATTTACAGCGTACATGTGAGGAGGCAAATTTAATTGTATTTGCCTCTCCAGTTGAAGAAACGAAAAAGTTGTTACACAAACTTGCATCATTTCATTTACGAGAAGATGTCATTGTTACCGATGTAGGAAGTACGAAAGGGACAATCATGAATGAAGCGGAAGCTTTATTAACAAAGAAAGTTTCATTTATCGGCGGTCATCCGATGGCAGGTTCTCACAAAACAGGAGTTGAAAGTGCAAAGGCACACCTTTTTGAAAACGCATTTTACATTTTAACGCCAATGAATCACGTGCAAGCGGATCAAGTAGACGAGCTAAAAGAATGGTTAAAAGGAACAGGCTCTCATTTTCTTGTATTAAATACAAAAGAACATGATTATGTAACAGGAATAGTTAGTCATTTCCCACATTTAATTGCAGCAGGATTAGTAAAACAAGTTGAGAAACATGCTGGTGATAATCCGCTTATTCATCAACTAGCGGCAGGCGGATTTAAAGATATAACACGTATTGCATCAAGTAGTCCGAAAATGTGGAGTGATATCGTAAAGCAAAATCGCGGGCATTTATTGGAACTATTAGAAGAATGGATTTCAGAAATGGAAGAGCTATATAAGACGGTTTCTAAAGGAGATGCAGGAGAAATACAAAGTTATTTTGCAGATGCGAAAGAATATCGTGACTCTTTACCAGTTCGAAAAAGAGGGGCGATTCCTGCCTATCACGACTTATACGTCGACGTTTTAGATAAAGTAGGGGCATTAGCCCATATCACAAGCATTCTAGCAGAAGAAGAAATTAGTATTACGAACTTGCAAATATTAGAAGCGCGAGAAGGATTGCTCGGAGTTTTACGAATTAGTTTCCAAAGAGAAGAGGATCGAACGCAGGCAAAAATTGCGCTCGGAAAAGAAGAATACCAAACGTATGAAACAATTTAATGAGGAGGGTGACAACGTGAAAGAAAAAACAGTACAAACTGTAAATAACGGATTGAATGGCACAATTACAATCCCTGGAGATAAATCAATTTCCCATCGCGCTGTCATGTTTGGCGCAATCGCGGAAGGTAAAACAACAATTAAAGGATTTCTTCCTGGTGCGGATTGTTTAAGTACTATTTCTTGTTTTAAAGAAATGGGAGTAGAGATTACACAAAATAGAGACGAAGTTACGGTAATTGGAACAGGATTAGAAGGTTTACAAGAGCCAAAAGCTGTATTAGATGTTGGTAATTCTGGTACAACGATTCGATTAATGTCAGGAATACTTGCAAACACACCATTCTTTTCTTGCGTGCAAGGTGATGCTTCAATTGCGAAGAGACCGATGCAACGTGTAACAAATCCACTAAAGCAAATGGGTGCAAAAATTGATGGCCGAAAAGAAGGAACGTTTACGCCGCTCACAATACGAGGCGGGAATTTAAAGGCGATTGAATATACTTCACCGGTAGCAAGTGCGCAAGTGAAATCAGCTATTTTACTTGCGGGCCTTCGCGCAGAAGGTGTAACAACTGTTACAGAACCTCATATTTCCCGCGATCATACAGAAAGAATGCTTGAGGCGTTTGGCGTTACAGTAACTCGCGTGGGGAAAACAGTGAAACTAGCAGGAGGACAGAAGTTAACCGCAACAGATGTTCAAGTGCCAGGTGATGTATCATCAGCGGCATTTTTCTTAGAAGCAGGTGCAATTATTCCAAATAGTAAACTACTATTACAAAATGTGGGAATGAATCCGACTCGTACAGGTATTATTGATGTTCTTGAGAAAATGGGCGCTACGTTTACTGTAGAGCAGATTAACGAAGGAGCATCAGAACCTGCTGCAAATATTACAATTGAAACATCGCCGCTGAAAGGAATCGAAATCGGTGGAGATATCATTCCACGACTGATTGATGAAATCCCAATTATCGCTTTAGCGGCAACACAAGCAGATGGAATTACAGTCATTAAAGATGCACACGAGCTAAAAGTGAAAGAAACGAATCGTATCGATACAGTCGTTGCTGAACTAACGAAACTAGGAGCTCGTATTGAAGCGACCGACGACGGAATGATTATTTACGGTAAATGTAAGCTAAAAGGAAATACAGTACATAGTCACGGTGATCACCGCATTGGAATGATGCTTGCGATTGCCGGCTGTATAGCTGAAGGAGAAACAACAATTGAAGATGCAGAAGCAGTAGGTGTATCGTATCCTACATTTTTTGAAGAACTGCAAACGTTAGCTAAATAAAGTGATGAGAAGCAGATATGCAATGTATCTGCTTTTTTATGTTGGCTTTTTTCGTAAATAATGTTGCTTTATTGCGTAAGAATTTTATCCTTATTGATTTTATGAGATTTTTACGCATAATTGTAACTAAGGGAGATGGTTCCAAGTTGAGTAAACAGAATATCAGCACAACAGTTTCAGGGGATTTAATTGTTACCCATCTAATTGGCAAGATTAATACAGCTGATGTTTATGAATGGTTTAATGGCTTCGAGCAGGTTTGTCAGCAATTCATTTCCGAGGGTCGGAAATACAAATTGTTGGTGGATAGAAAAGGATACACGCCAGATCATTTTTCTGTTCAAAAAGCATGGAAAGATAAGTTCTTCAATGAAACCATTTTGAATCACAGTAAGGCAATTGCGTTTCTCCTTGAAGAAGGGGAGATAATGAATTATTTACAACAATCCAATACAAAAGAATCCGTGAAATTTTTCGATGATTATGAACAAGCATTAATTTGGTTGAATGAATATCCAATATAAAACCTTTATTGAACCAGTTTCTCTCAATCAACTGGTTTTTTTTATGCCCGTAATGTTGCCGTTGTCATAAGTTTCATCACTTTCAATGGGACCTCTTAGCTTCGCAAACCCAAGAGAACGCAAGGCTTTTAATATTCTTATGCCCCCAATAGAAAGCAGTTGAAAAGAGCCTTTATGTTAGATTGTTTCTAAATCGATATCTTTTGTTGAAACATCCTCGTAATTTCACTTACCGAACTATAATAGTTTGAATTATGATATAATTCAAACGAGGAATGGAGGAGAAATATATGAACGTTATACAATTAAAAGAAGATAAGTTTAGAGAAGCATTACGTTTATCAGAATATGCTTTTCAATATAAAGCAAATGAAGAATGGATAGAGCAGAAAATTGCAAGAATGAAGGAAAGCCATCAAATATACGGTATTATGGAAGGAGAAGAGTTAGCTGCAAAGTTGCACTTAATTCCTTTTCATATTTACATAGGAAAAGAAAAGTTTAAAATGGGCGGCGTTGCGGGGGTAGCGACGTATCCGGAATATAGAAGAAGTGGATATGTAAAAGAGTTACTTCAGCATTCACTGCAAACTATGAAAAGAGATGGATATAGTGTATCGATGTTACATCCATTTGCCGTTTCATTTTATCGTAAATACGGCTGGGAACTTTGTGCGAATCGAATCGTATGTCAGATGACAAAGAGCGATTTAATAATTAAAAAACAAGTGAATGGTACAGTGAAACGTTTTAGTAAAGATAATCATCCAGACGAAGTAGAGAATCTATATGAAACATTTGCAGAACGATTTTCTGGTATGTTAGTTCGCGGACGTAAATGGTGGCTACAAGCGGTGTATCATGATTTAACATTGGCAGTTTACTATGATGAAAATAAAACGGCGGCTGGTTACATTTTATACAAAATAGAGAATTCTAAAATGAAAGTAGAAGAATTTGTCCCATTACATAATGAAGCAAGAATTGGTCTTTGGAACTTCATCTGCCAACATGATTCTATGATTAAAGATCTAGAAATGATACTAAGTGAGACAGAACCACTTCTTTACACATTACAAGAACCACGAGTAAAAGCAGAAGTAACTCCATATTTCATGGGAAGAATTGTAGATGTAGAACAGTTTTTCAAACAATATGAATGGAACTGGAACAACGAAGAGCAAGAAGTAATTTTACATATTACAGATTCATTTGCACCGTGGAATAACGTAACGGTTCAACTTAAAAATAATGAAATAACAATCGTTAAAGAAGAAACAGCAAAAGAAAATGGAATTCAAATCGATATTAATGCGTTATCTACTATTATGTTTGGTTACAAGCGACCGCTAGAATTAAATGAAATAGACTTAATAATCGGTAGCGAAGAGGAGATATGTGCATTTGAGAATGTAGTGCCGGTGCGTAAGCCGTTTATGTATGATTTCTTTTAATTAATGTCATGTGCTATGTATGAGTAACAAAGTACTATAATGATAAACTTTTTATTATAGTACTTTTCTATTTAATAGAGTGAAATCATTGTTTTAGGAGGAAAAGTAAAATGATTAGGCAAGCCGTAGGTGCGGTCGTATTCCAACACAGTGAATTTTTATTGGTACATAAGGTGAAAATTAGCGACATAGATGGAGAATATGCTATGTCAAAGGGGGAATGGGATTTTCCTAAAGGTGGAGTGAAACATACAGATAATGATTTAGAGAGTGCTATTTTGAGAGAGCTGGAAGAAGAAACTGGATCTACAAAGTTTAAAGTTATAAAACAATTTGAAGATAAAATTTGCTTTGGCTTTCCTGAAGAACTCAAAATGAAAATTGGATATGAAGAGCAAGAAACTACTATGTTTTATGTAGAATATATAGGTGACAGAATAGATTTGCATCCAAAAGATAATGAAATAAGTCAAGTTCAATTTTTTAAGATACAAGATGTATTGAGGGTTTTAAGTCATGATGATACAAAGAAATTTTTTGATGGGATAACGCAAAAAATGTATTAATATCTTAATTGAGTGTGTTATTTGATAAATGTTTCAATAGCGTATTTACACACTTGACTTTTAATTCATGTAATTTATAATTAAAAACGGAATGAATTTTCATTCCTGGAAATTGAGGTGAGAAAAATGGCTAAAAATAAACAAGAAGACATTTTTGAAGCGGCTATACAATTATTCGCAGAGCGTGGTTACGATGGTACGACAATTCCGATGATCGCTGAAAAAGCAAAAGTTGGCGCGGGTACTATTTATCGCTATTTTGAAAATAAAGAGGCACTCGTTAACTCATTATTTACCAAAAGTATGCTACAGCTATCTGAAACAATAAAAACTGATTTTCCTGTTGAAGCAAATATTCGTGAACAGTTTAGTCATACGTATAACCGTTTATTTGAATTTGCGAGAAACAATGTGAATGCTTTTCTTTTTACAAATTCTCACTGTGATAGTTATTTTCTTGATGAACAGAGTAAGAAAATATTTGATGATTTTATAGGCTTCTTTATGAATATTATTGAAGATGGAATCGAAAAAGGTTTTCTTCGTCCATTGCCTATAATTGCTTTAATTATTATTGTATATCAACCACTTGAAAAATTAATAAAAGTAATGGCGACAGGGCAGTTAGAATACTCAAAAGAATTAGTAAAAGAATTGGAAGAAAGCTCTTGGAATGCTATTAGAATCATTTGATTCTATAGCTTTATAAGGACAGGAATGAACATTCATTCCTAAATAAATATAAAAAACGATTACAGGAGTTGATATAACTGCACAATTTAAGGAATGAATATTCATTCCGCGGGTAGTGATTTGATAGAGTTGAAAAAAATTAATAGGATAATAGGAATGAACGTTCATTCCGAAATGATATTTTCAAAAACAGGGAATGAATGTTCATTCTCTATGCACCATGAAACTCTAATAACAGGAGATGATTCAAATGAGCAAGCTAAAAAGTTGGAGAAGTTTATCTTTTCTATTATGGATAGTTATTACTATTGCAATGGTCGTAACGATGCCTAATATGGATCAGTTAGTGAAGGAAAAAGGGCAAATCACGATTCCAAAAACAGAACAAAGCAGTATTGCTGACAAGATGATAAAGGAGATGGATAAAGAAGGGGCTGAAAAGTATGAAATTATAGCTGTCTTTAATAGTGGAAGTAAGAAGGCTTTAACAAATGAGCAAAAAGAGGAAATAACGAAAACGATCAACGTCCTGCAAAATGAAAAAGAGCAATTAGGAATTAAGGAAGTCGTTTCACATTTAGATAATAAAGAACTGCAGAAACAATTAGTTTCTAAAGATAATACGACTATTTTAACGCAAATATCGGTAGATAAAAAACATGGTAAAATATCAAAAATTGCAAATAATCTTCATAAAAAAGTACAAACGAAAGGAGTTACAACGTACTTAACAGGAAGTGATTTAATAGCGGGTGATTTTCTTACATCCTCTCAAGAGGGCGTGAAAAAGACAGAAGTTATTTCGATCATTTTCATTCTTGTAGTATTAATCATTGTATTCCGTTCACCAGTTGTTCCGATTATTTCTCTTCTTACAGTTGGTGTTTCGTATTTAATTTCAATGGGGATTATTGCCCATCTTGTAGATCAATTTCATTTTCCGTTTTCAAACTTTACGCAAGTGTTTGTAGTAGTCGTCCTGTTTGGAGTGGGAACAGACTATAACATTTTATTATATACAAGATTTAAAGAAGAATTAAGTAAACAAGAAAATGCATTTTTGGCTACGAAAGAAACGTTTAAATCGGCAGGTAAAACCGTTTTATATAGCGGGATAGCAGTACTAATTGGCTTTACATCTCTTGCTTTAGCGAGTTTTAAATTATATCAATCTACTTCAGCGGTAGCAATTGGTGTTGCAGTATTACTACTCGTATTAACTACTTTAAATCCATTTTTCATGGTGCTATTAGGAAAAAGGATGTTTTATCCAGTTAAAACATTTAAAGGACATGAGGATAGTCGTTTATGGGGATTCTTTGCGAAAAATTCAGTAGCAAGACCATTTATCGCTTTAATTATCGTATTCGTGATATCGATTCCATTCGTATTAAAATATTCTAACACGCTTAATTACAATGATTTATTTGAAGTGGATAATAAATATGAATCAAAAATGGGGATTAACGTAATAGAAGAGCATTTTCCGCCTGGTTTTTCTTCACCAAGTACGTTAGTCATTCAATCGGATAAAAAGTTAGATGAGGCGACTTCTTTACAAACTTTAGATGAACTTACTGATAAAATCTCGAAAGTTAAAGGAGTCTCAGAAGTATATTCACCGACGCGTCCAACTGGAGATAAGATTAAAGAATTATATATAAATAAACAAGCCGGAGAATTGAATACAGGCTTAGGAGATGCAAATGGTGGCATAAAAGAAATTAATGAAGGATTAACTGATGCGAAAGATAAAATGGGTAGTAATGACTCAAATAGTCTTGCAAATGTTCAAAAGTTAATTGATGGAACAAATGAAGCGAAAAATGGCGTATCAGCATTAGGGACAGCTTTAAATCAATTATCGAATGGAATAAACAATGGAGCACAAGGAGCGAAGCAAATAGAGGATGGGCTAGCATCATTAAACGGAAATATCAATGCCCTGTCAAATGCAACTTCACAGCTTCATGCTGGTTATGCTCAGTTAGAAAAAGGTTTAAGTTCGTACGATCAATATTTCGGAAGTATTTCTCAAGCGATTGATGGTGCGAAAAAAGGATATGAACAAATTGAAACGTTAATGAACAATTTCATTCAAACAAAACCAGAATTAGCAAATGATCCTAATGTGCAGCAAACATTAGGAATTGCAAAAGAAGCTCAGAAGCAATTGAGTGTTCTTTCAAATGAATTAAATCAATTAGCGACGCAGCACAAAGCAGCAATGAGTTCATTTAAAGAAGCAAATCAATCATTATTAAAAGTAGATAATGGTTTAAAGGAAATGAACAATGGAGTAACGCAACTACAAAAAGGAGCTGCTGAACTGAAAAATGGATTGAACGAAGGAGCTACAGGTTCAAAACAAATTTCGAACAAATCGGCGGACTTACAATCTGGATTAACGAAAATAAACGATGGGCAAGGACAGTTATTAACTGGACTGAAAGATTTGCAAGAAAAGATGGGGCAATTACAATCAGGCTTATCTAAAAGTACAGAAGGGCTTGGAAAAGTAAGTAATGGCCTAGGGGATGCTCAAAAATATTTAGGAGAGCTAAATGAGTCGAAAAGCTCTGAGAAATTTTATATTCCGAAAGAAGTTTTAGAAGGAGAAGATTTCCAAAAAGCATTGAATACGTACATGTCACATGATAGAAAGACTGCTAAAATGACAATTATTTTAGACGTAAACCCGTATTCAAAAGAAGCGATGCCTATCATTCAAGAAATTAATAAAACGATAGATGGTACGTTAAAGGGAACAGAACTAAATGATGCGAAAAAAGCAATTGGCGGGACAACAGCTAGAAACGTTGATTTAAAAGAAGTAACCGGGCAAGATTTCCTACGTACTGCTACGATTATGTTATTAGGGATTTCGCTTGTATTAATCGTGATTACACGCTCATTCTTAAACTCAATCTTTATTATTGGGTCGTTAATTTTAGCGTACTTTGCATCACTTGGTATAAGTGAACAAATTAGTGCACATGTATTAAACGTAGAGTCATTAAGCTGGAATGTTCCATTCTTTAGCTTCATTATGATTGTCGCTTTAGGAGTGGATTATAGCATCTTCGTTATGATGCGATACAATGAGCTAGAAGGGGATTCAGTAACGAAAATTGTAAATGCATCTCGTCACATAGGAGGAGTCGTATTATCAGCGGCACTTATTTTAGGAGGGACATTTGCAGCGTTAATTCCTTCAGGAGTATTGACACTTATACAAGTAGCATCCGTTGTTGGCGTTGCTCTTTTACTATTAGCTTTAATTGTAATGCCGATATTGTTACCTGCTTTAATAGGATTGACGAGTAAATTGAAGAGTTATAAAGAGAAAATAATAAATACGAAATAAGAAAAACCTGTAGGGAATGTTTTCTCTACAGGTTTTTTGTATATGAAATATGAAATGAAAAAATGATTCAATGTATTACAGAATGAGAAGCGAATAGGGATATTAGAAAGGAGGATATTGCATGAAGATAAAAATTAAAATAAAAAAGGGGCGGAAACCTTCCGCAATTCTGTTAATAGTTACGTTCGTACTTTTGATAGTTACGAAGATAATAGGGAATGTCATTATAGGAGGGCTGGCGGTAGTGTTTGCAATGGCGGTAGCTGCATCGATTGTTACTGCTAGGGTTGGCGAGTTTATACGCAAGAGGAAAGAAGAAGAGGACGTATAAAGGTTTGATTTAAGAAAAATCGTGGCGGAATAATACATAAAGGGCAATATCGAAGTGCGTTACGTATGTGAAGTTGAGTGCTCTTTATGAAATTAACATAGATTGATTAATAGGCATTAAACAACACTGGGGGAATTACTATGAAGTCATTGAAGAAAGTAGTTTTATTAGGGGTGGCTACAACGTCAATCTTTAGCGCTTGCTCTACGAAAGAACAAGCAAACTACGAGCCGTATAAGAAACACGACTCTGTTGAAACTGAGAAAGGAGAAGAGGAAACGTCCAACCCGACTAAGGTCGAAAAGGTTGACGAAGAACCTGCGAAGGACGCGAAGCCGCAACAAGTGGAGGAATCCACGAAGGAAGATTCGGAGGTTAACGACAGACGTCCGTATTATAAAGATGCGAATAACGATGCACCAACCGTGTCACTAGAACAGTATGACGGCATCAAGGTCGGAATGTCTGCGAACAAAGTCAAAGAGATAGCGGGAACGCCTAGATTCATCGAGAAATATAAGTCGTTCTCTATCTACGGATATCTAGGGTATGGTGGAGAAGGTTCGATGACTATAACGTTTAATCCTGATGGAAGTGTAACGAAGAAAGCGCAAGACGGTCTTAGAAATACTGCGGTTAAAGATGCGAAAGCTAACGAAGACCGTGCAACAGGTAATCCTAAACCTGCTACGAAATCTAGTACTAAAATTCCGAACGATTATTGCGGACACGGACACGGACACGATGAAACGAAGGAACTAGCGCACGACTGCGAAAAGATTATTGATAAAGAGGCTCATAGAAGACATCTGGAGCAACAGGAAAGAGAATATGAAGAACAACAACGTGAGGAGGCGAAGAAATACCAATCTGAAATGACGGAAGAAGATAAGGCGAGAATTCTACGTCAAGAAAAGCGCTGGAATACACCTAGCGGTGGTATTGGCGGCACATGGCAAGATGAAATGAAGGAAATGGAAGAGCAAGAAGCGAAGAAGGGTGCGCATTAAGGTTCGATTCAGTAAAGAAGGCGGAGGGATTGTACTATGAAATTTAGCACGAAGTCATTTAAGAAATTATTTTTATTAGGTACGGTTTCCGTATCGATTTTTGGCGTGGTCGGGTGCGGTAATGATTCTATAAAGAATACTGAAAGAGATACAAAGGACAATACGAAACAAGTAACGAAGAACGATGAATTAAAAGAGAAGGTCAAAGCCGATGCTGATAAGGTGGCGGAGGAGAAGGGAGAGAAAAGCAAAGAAACTAACGACAATACACCGTACTATAAAGAAACGAATGACGACGGGATTCCTGTTTATATGGAAGAGTACGAGAAAATAGGGGTTGGAATGCCTGCGAATAAGGTGAAAGAACTAATCGGAAAACCTAGCGATATTGAAAAATATAAATCGTATTCGCTATATCGTTACGGAGGCTGGGATAGCGAAGGTGCAATGGTTGTTTACTTCGATACAAACGGCACTGTTACGAAAAAGGAGCAAAAGGGGCTTCGTTATCAGCCAGACGATTTTGAACGTAATTATGGCGTTAAGCGTGAAGATGTACAAGCAACAAGTAAGAAGGCTGAGCGCGAAGTCTCCGAAGAAGAGCAACGCAAAGAAATCAAACAAGACGACTATTCACCGTATAACACAGATGTCAATGAGCAATCGCATTTAGTTTCGCTAGATATGTTCGAATCTATAAAGGTTGGAATGACAGCCGACCAAGTAACGGAGATCGTCGGAACATCTCCGCGTACCATAGAAGACTATAAGAAAGAAATTGTATTCGGCTATACAGGTAACGGAAACGGAGCTGAGTCTTATATGTTACTCACGTTCGATTTGAATTATAAGCTTATTAAGAAGGACGCGAAAGGACTCGTATATCCAGCGGTTAAATCGCATGATTGAGATCGTACGCTAATTACATATTAAGGTCTGTACCCATGAAAAAACAGAAAGACAAGCGCTAAGGTGAGCGCATCCTTCCGTTTCACGAAAAAGCCGTTTATTGAGAGAGTACATTAGAATAGGGCGAGAATGTGGGATATTAAAGCGTACTATATGGGGTACCGTCAGGAAATGCAGATCTATAAGGGTAAGCCCATCAAGGTAATCTCGCCAACAAAACATTGTTATCATTAAATTTTATACATTGCTCATAAACATAATAAAAATAAGACTTAGATCGATTAGAATGTAATGGCATGAGAGGGGCACATTTTATGAAATATTGTACTAAATGCGGAAATGAAAATAATGATAACGATAGGTTTTGTGGACATTGTGGAGAGGCTCTTAGTCATGAAATGGTTAAGGAAAATGTTATGAGTAATTCAAATAATGGTATTGAAATTTTCTCTTTAGTTGGTTTTATAGCTGGATTAATATGTTGGTTTATTAACTTGTGGGGGATTATTGGAATTATAGCTAGTGTATTTTCAATATTGGGTTTAAATAAAAAAGTGATAGGTACTAGTAAAGTATTTGCTATTATCGGGATGGTTTCTGGAATAATCAATGTTTTACTTAATTTTATAATAATTTGTTTTATCAAGTAGGATCACATTGAAAACGCTAGCGATGTTGCTAGAAGATTAGCGAAGAAAACGGGACGCAGCTTTGATAGTGCTAAGGGAGCGGTGCGTTCATTTTTGAGACGTAAAAGGCTAGCTTGATACAAAGTTTATCATGGAAATTTAAAGTTGAAAGTTAACCTAAAGTGAACGTCAAATGGGTGAGAGAGGTGGTTACTAAGAGTAAACTTTTCTTGTAACTTGACTCGTGGTTAAGTTATAATGTCTCTATAAGAGACGTTTTTGATACAAAATTTATCACGTATGACCCTGATAGTGGAGGGTTTGGAAAACGCATCTATGGATAAAAGTTAACTGAAAGTGAACCTTTTTAATCTTTATGTTGCCTTAGGGGCAACTCTACACTAAAAGTTGTCAAAATGACAAATTCGTATGCTTAATGAGTGAACTACAGGTTTACAAGTAATATTCTGCATCAAATGTGGAATACTATATAAAGAAAAAGTCTTTCAAGTGCTACCAACACTGAAAGACTTTAGATAAAACTATTACTTCTTTCCTTTGCTCATGTTAATCATTCCCATAACAACCATGAGTAAAGAGCAAACCGCAGTAACGGTGATTGCATCAATATGTATTCACCACCTTACGAAGCTTGTCGTACTACCAATACGACGGGCTTTTTTCGTATATTCGTATTATAACCTATCTTGGTTATAGATTCCAAAAGTTATTTTCTATACATATATCTTGTGTTTTATTTTGAAACTATTAAGGATAAATCTAAAGTAATCATGACTTACTATGTTTTGAAGTGTGCGAAATGATTGATACGTATGAGAGCTTACGTTTATCTAAGTTTATCGTGTAATTGTTAATTCTTATGCAACAAAAAATAATTATTGTTTACTCCTTAAAATGGTAAAATCATATTTGGAGGTATAATTATGAAAAAATTTAGTATATTGTCAATAGTTTTGATTTTCATAGGACTATTATTATTCGGATTAAATTGGATAATAGATGGCTATTCTGAACCGATTGTCCTTTTTAGTTTTATTTCTTTTTTAGTTGGAATTGTACTAAGTTTTATAGCAGTTGCTAAACGGGAAAAAGGAACATTAAAATTCATATCACTTATTTCTTTCTTCGTTGTGATGTTTTTAATTACTTGGTTTGAACCATTTCAGGTACTTCGAATTATTACTTGGCTAAAAAATGTTTCTTAACAGCGAAAAAGTCGAAAGTATAAAAACGGGAAACCCAAATATAAGGGTTTCCCTCTAATTTACTCAATTATCAATATTAAAATTTAACAGAGCCTATTTATAAACTATATCGTATAATTCGAATGTAAGTATTGATGTAAACTCTTGTAATATTTCCGATGAAACGGCGAATCCCTTGCGGCTCTAAGGGTTTACAATGATTAATATGTAACTAAGTAGGTTACATCTGTTTGCGTATACGGGAATTAACCGAGGGATATGCGTATGAATTACGATAGGCCTACGTTAAGTTATCGCCTTTATACTAGCTGGAAAGGCCGTGAGAAAGACCGATCTCCTAAACCAATGGGTCGCACGATAAATAAAAAGATCGACCAAAAGCGGCCGATCCTTCACGCATTATAATACGAATTCGTTTAAACTGTTTTCGATTTCTTCGCTAGTAATTCCGATATATGTCAATGTAACTTGCGGGTGTGAATGGTTTAATATCGTTTGAAGTTTCGCAACGTCCTTCGTTTGCTTATAGAACCAATAACCGAACGTTTTTCTCATCATATGGGTTCCAATGCTTTCTACTTCTGCGAAGTCTGCGGCTTTTTGTAACTGTAGATATGCCTGCGTTGTCGTGATCGGCTTATCACCTTTTCTTGACGGAAATAACCATTCACTATCGTTAGATTTCGCATAGGCTTGTACTTCTTCGTATATGTTTAATAGATTAACTTCACGGACTTTCTTTGTTTTTCCCTCTGAAACTTTTACGATCTTTTTACGAATAACATCCGATGTTTTCAACTTCAAAAGATCTCCGACACGTAATCCTATATTAATACCGATAAGGAATAATATGTAATCTCTTTCAGAACAATGACGTTTCAAAGCCCACTTCATATCCTCTATTTGTTCTTTACTGAGGATCTTATCCAACTTCGCGGAAATATTATGTTTGGTGCGACACCAGAACGATCTGCGGAAAACCTGGTGAAATTAGTCGAAAAGGCGTCAGTACATCCGAACCTAGCGAAGCAAGTGCAAGAAGAATACCTTTCATTAGGCGCAGCGATCGCGCAACGTGTAGGCAATACCGAACAAGGCTTTAAATTACGCCACTCTTTACTAAATGGCCATAACAATCTAAACAAGGCAACAAAGTCAGACGGATACGAAGAAGCAAACCAAATCCTGGCGGCTATTTCCGAAGCGGAAAAAGCGCAGTTTTTCAGCGGTGCAAAGTATGATCAAGTATTCTCGGAGATCAGCGGCGATACTATCTTAAAACAATTCGCAAATGATAGCGAAAGATATTTCGATGTGCATCGCGAAAGAGTGTTACGAGTACAGATGCAGAACTCAGACATGCAGAACGCGGCAATCACTGAATGATAGCGTTAATATATTTGTGTCACGTGCTGGCGGTGGCGGCTTTTATCGCTGCTGCTGCGCTTGATCACGTAGAACATAAACATGCAGAACAAAACCGCACAAAGTCAAAACAGGCGATCAAAAAACAAGGGAAATCAAAGGGGAAATCGATACATAATGTAGTAGCGGCCGCACGCGTAAGGTTTGGCGGCAATTATCTTGTAATGAATACGCAAACGTACAACGATCCGCACTGGAAAGCGATCTATAACACGGCGAAAGGCGACGCGGGCATGTCTTCACACGAACGAAGAAAACAAGCGCCACAAAGTCTATCAGAAGGCGGGAAAAATCTAATGTAAAAATAATTTCACATATCAGATTATAAAACAAAATAAAGAAAAGGAAGCGATAACTATGAACGGAGTAAAGAAAACGTTTTTAAGTTTAGAGAATGCGGTGATTGTCGAGGAAATCGGCCGTAAATTATTTAATAATGAAGAGATAATGCCAAATGATTATTCAAAGTTGGCGAGGATCACAGAAGATGACGAAGGGGCAACGATTACTGAAACGGCACTATTAAATGCGGTTTGGAATGCGCGAGAACTACAAAAAGAGATTTCGAGACTGAAAGGCGATGCTTAACGGTGTCGCTCTTTTTATTTAATTAACGAAGGAGTTGCGACATATGCAACTTAGATATCACGGCCAACACGTAACGATCACGGGTGACGAAGATATATTACAACGCGCAGGAGTCGAAATAGGAGCGACACCACTACGAAAAGGTGAAATGCCGACAACATACGAAGAATTGCGCTATTTCTATGAACAGGCATATCGGAAATCAACAAGAAATCACGCAATTCTGTACGCTATTGCACGGGTGAATTATATTGTGCAGAACGATTACAGGGATAAAACGAAGATAGATAAGCAAGAAACGAAAACAAATAACTGGAGAAAGGAAGCGAAAGCATGAGAAACGATAATATGAAAGATACACATAGTATCGAAGCAGCGAACGCTCATATCGATGCCTACGTGATCAGCAACGAGGACTGGCACGACGCGGACGACGCGAAAAAGATTCGTTTGATGAATGCAGCAGGGCGAACGCTATCGACAAAATTCAAGGGCGTAACGATCCCCAATAATGCTATTTATGAATTTTCTGCGTATCTCGCTATTGTATACAACGACACGAATCGAATGCAGCAGCAGGGAATCGCATCTTTCAGCATTACGGGCGTCGGCTCATTCACATTCAAAGAAAATAACGTTTCTAGTGCGATTGGGCAACCGTTATCGGAACTTATCCCCGACAGTGTGTTACAATTAATCGAAGCGGAAAGCGAGGATCTCCAATTGACTGGACGTGTGATCGGTTGGACAGTTTAAGAGGGTTGTATAAAAAGGGAGATGGCGCAAAGATGGTGAGATCAAAAGAGAATGATTTAACGGAGAAATTGGCAGAAGGTCACCGAGAATATGGTGACGGCAACTTTACAGTACAGAACATCGGTGATGAAACTAACCCGAATTGGACTGTCGTAAAAAATGTGAGGAAGGGATCGGCGGGCATCCGTGAAGGCGAAGATATATTTAGCCTGCGATCAAAATATATAAAATAGTGCGGAGATGGGCGGGCATCACTTCGCCTGTCTTTATTTTTATAGACTATATGCGAAAAGTACGATACCGAGAGACGCAACTCTAGACGATTAGATTTAATGTGATGAACAGTTATATAGTTAAATGTATTTTAGTTCGTTTTAAGTTGATTAAGAGAAGAGCAAAAGTGAGGTTGTGGCAGATTCGCTACACCTTTTTATTTTTATGTGCTATATTTAAAAAGAAACATCCATTTATTGTAATAATAGGATTATTTAGCAAGCTGCGTAATTGAAGGAGGTATAAATTATGAAGATTGAAGAGTTAATAAAATTACTCAAAGGAAATACCGCTAAAGTAGTTGGAAAAGAGATTGGCATATGTGATAAAAGGTTGCTAAGGGGGTTAAAAAACGCGGGGTATGAGTATAGTAAAAAAAGTGATATAGGTTGGCATTTTGCAGGACAAGGAGAAGCTCCTTTAAAAAAGGATATTCGAGAATTTATAGCGATTGCGGATAATGCGAAGGTAGCAACTACAGATGATGTACTTACGAAAAAAGACGTAAGTGAATTACGGAAAATACAAAGCGAATGGGTTTCGATTAAAAGCGCAGTTAATACGCTTATGCAAGAAAAGGAAAAGAGTTCGTCGCCGAAGAATACTAGTCCGATTCATTCGTTACAGGAGCGTATTAGGGAAAGTGGGTCGAAAGAAAAGGTTAGCAGGACGGTGTATCTCGACAAAGAGACATGTACGGAATTAGGTACCTTCGAAGATGTGCATCGATTAAATCGTGATGATATTATAGAGGCTGCGCTTCGTGAATTTTTCAAGAAACATAAGGTGTAATAGCGGTGAGAGGGGCGTGGATTTTGGATCTACGTCTTTTTCGGCTATAATTGTGGAAAGGTACGTCGAGAAATTACGTTGTTAGAGACTTTAATGGTAACAATTCTTGTGATTATATTGCTAGGTGTTTAGTGGATTAAATTGTTAATGGATTTTAGGGGAGATTTTTAAATATTTCTTTAAAAAAGCAATAAAATTACTTATATCATAATTATAAGTTGTAATGATTAGCATGTTCTAGTAGAATTGTTTACAGATGAAAATAAAGGAATCGTAAATTATGGATTTCTGTTAAAATTGGAGAAGGGTTGAGAAACCCTAGGTATTAGTAGGAGGACACAAATGATTACAGTAAGTAACGTTAGTTTGCGTTTCGCGGATCGCAAATTATTTGAAGATGTTAACATAAAATTCACGCCAGGTAATTGCTACGGTTTAATTGGAGCAAACGGTGCTGGTAAATCAACATTTCTAAAGATTTTATCTGGAGAAATTGACCAATCAACGGGTGACATACATATTACGCCAGGTGAGCGTCTAGCAGTATTAAAACAGAATCACTTCGAATATGAAGAGTTCCCTGCACTAGAAACAGTAATGATGGGTCACACACGTCTTTATAAAGTAATGCAAGAGAAAAATGCAATTTACATGAAAGAAGACTTTAGTGATGAAGATGGCATGCGTGCTGCAGAACTTGAAGGTGAGTTCGCTGAGCTAAACGGTTGGGAAGCTGAGTCAGAAGCTGCAATCCTTCTAAAAGGGTTAGGTATTGGTGAAGATATTCATGATAAAAAGATGTCTGAATTAACAGGGGCAGAGAAAGTAAAAGTATTACTTGCTCAAGCTTTATTCGGTCAACCTGACATTCTATTACTAGATGAGCCCACCAACCATTTGGACTTAAAAGCGATTCAATGGTTAGAAAACTTCTTAATGAACTTTGAAAATACAGTTATCGTTGTATCCCATGACCGTCACTTCTTAAATAAAGTATGTACGCACATGGCTGACCTTGATTTCGGTAAAATTCAATTATACGTTGGTAACTATGACTTCTGGTACGAATCAAGCCAATTAGCATTAAAACTAACGCAAGATTCTAACAAGAAAAAAGAAGAAAAAGTAAAAGAGTTACAAAACTTTATTGCACGCTTTAGCTCAAATGCATCTAAAGCGAAACAGGCAACTTCTCGTAAAAAATTGTTAGATAAAATTACATTAGATGATATTAGACCATCATCACGTCGTTATCCGTTCGTTGGTTTCACACCAGAACGTGAAGTAGGAAATGACCTATTAACAGTTGAAGGTATTTCGAAAACGATTGATGGCGAAAAAATATTAGATAATGTGAACTTCACTTTAAATAAAGGTGATAAAGTTGCATTTATCGGACGTAACGATATTGCGATGACAACATTATTTAAAATTCTTATGGGTGAAATGGAGCCAGATAGCGGTTCATTCAAATGGGGTGTAACAACATCTCAAGCTCATTTCCCAAGAGATAACTCTGAGTACTTCGAGAACAGTGATTACACTTTAATTGATTGGTTACGTCAGTTCTCTCCACAAGATGAATCAGAAAGTTTCTTACGTGGTTTCTTAGGCCGTATGCTATTCTCTGGTGAAGAAGTAAAGAAAAACGTTTCTGTTTTATCTGGAGGAGAAAAAGTTCGCTGTATGTTATCTAAAATGATGTTAAGCGGTGCAAACGTATTAACACTTGATGATCCGACGAACCATTTAGACCTTGAGTCTATTACAGCTTTAAACAACGGTTTAATCACATTTAAAGGAACATTACTATTCACTTCTCATGACCATCAGTTCGTACAAACAATTGCAAACCGTATTATCGAAGTAACGCCAAACGGTGTAGTTGATAAGGTAGCAACGTATGATGAGTTCTTAGAAAGTCAAGAACTTCAAAAACAAGTTGATGCAATGTACAAAGGTCAATAATAAATGATTAAAACCCTCGCTTTCTTTTATGAGAGCGGGGGTTTTTTAAGTAAATAAATATTCGTTTTAATATAAAGTGGGGGGAGGATTAAAATGAATAATTATTCAAAAATAACATTAGCGATGGTAAGAAATTTTTGAAGCGTGGATAAACCCTGAAATGATGAAGAAATGGTTTTTTACATTGGAAGGGACGGATAAAGTAACGGAAAATACTCCTGAAGTAGGAGGGAGTTGGGAAATTATTGATCATCGTGGCGGAAAAGATTATCGAGCAATTGGGGAATATATCGAAATGAATCGTCCTAAAAAAAAATTAGTATTTACATTAAAAACGCCGCAGTTTAGTGAATTATTAGATAAAAACACAGTTGAAATAAAAGAGAAACAACAAGGATCTGAAATGATATTTTCACAAAATATAATCGTTGCTCATGAAGAAGATTTGACAAAATATGATGTTGAAAAAGCTTTAAAGGGGTGTCATGATGGCTCTGAACATAGTTGGAATTAATATTCATGGGACTGAAAGAATTGTTTAAAAGAAGAGGGAATAGCTACAAAGGATGATAAACGGTAGTAGAAAAAGTGTAGTTTGAGCAAATTGCCCAAACTACACTTTTTATTTTATGAAATTGGGTAGTTTACATGAATGTACCAAAATTGGAGATAGATTAGTTTGCAAATGAGGAAATAAAGGATTATAGTTTGTGGAGTCATAATTAGTGGATGAGCCCCTGGGAGAAAACAGGAAATGTTACAAATGTGTTTTGTTAAATAGAAACCAAGGTCAAAATGTTTAAAAAGAAATAGTTGAATAAATAAAAGCTACAAATTATAATTACTAATATTCTTCATATAGTTAAACAAATAAAATCTATTTGAAGAAGAAAAATTGAATAGAGAGACAGACTTATATAAAATAAGCCTTGGATGATCAAAAGAGGTGGAGAGATGCAACAATTTTTATTGAAGAGTAAACGAGTATTAAGTAATCATTTTGGATTTTTCGTATCTGCCGTTATTTTACTTTGGTTAAAAACATATGCCGCATATGTGACAGAATTTAATTTAGGGATATCGAACACAATCCAAAAGTTCTTACTGTTTTTCAACCCGTTAAGCTCAGCAGTTCTATTTTTAGGGCTCGCATTATTCGCAAAAGGGAAACGAGCTTACATTTGGTTAATTATTATTAATTTGCTAATGTCTATACTTTTATACGCAAACGTAGTATATTATCGCTTTTTCAGCGACTTTATTACGTTCCCGACATTAACACAATCGAATAACTTTGGAGATTTAGGTGGTAGTATTTTTGCATTGCTACACTTATATGATCCACTATATTTCTTAGATACAATCATTTTAATTGTTTTAGTCGCAACGAAATTTGTAAATCCTAAACCAATCCGTGTTGCGAAGCATAAATTATCTCTAGTATTTGTAGCAGGTATTTTATTCTTTAGCGCTAACTTAGGTCTGGCAGAATCTGACCGTCCTGAGTTATTAACTAGAACATTTGACCGCAATTATATCGTGAAATATTTAGGGGCGTACAACTTTACGATTTATGATGGTATTCAAAGTGCGAAAGCATCAACAGAACGAGCATTAGCGGATGGAGATAATATGACAGAAGTTAGAAACTATCTTACATCAACTTATGCAAGTCCAAATCCTGAGTATTTCGGTAAAGGAAAAGGAATGAACGTAATTTATATTCATTTAGAGTCATTCCAAAACTTTTTACTAAACTATAAACTAAATGGTCAAGAGGTTACACCATTCTTAAACTCATTTACAAAAGATGCGAATACGTTATACTTTGATAACTTCTTCCATCAAACAGGACAGGGTAAAACATCTGATGCGGAGTTCATGTTAGAGAACTCAATGTTTGGATTACCACAAGGATCTGTTTTTACAAATAAAGCTCATAACACGTATCAATCAGCACCAGCTATTTTAGGTCAACAAGGATACACATCAGCAGTGTTCCACGGTAACTACAAAACATTCTGGAACCGTGATGAAATTTATAAATCATTTGGTTTTAATAAATTCTTTGATGCGTCATACTACGATATGAATGAAAAAGATGTAGTAAACTATGGCTTAAAAGATAAACCGTTCTTTAATGAATCAATTCCGTTATTACAAACGTTGAAACAACCGTTCTATACGAAGTTCATTACGTTATCGAACCATTTCCCTTATCCGATTGATAAAGCGGAAGCAACGATTGAACCAGCTAAAACAGGTGATTCATCAGTAGATACGTACTTCCAAACAGCACGCTATTTAGATGAATCTGTAAAAGGATTCATTGATTACTTGAAACAATCTGGTTTATACGATAACTCAATTATCGTTATGTACGGTGATCATTACGGTATTTCAGATAATCATAGTGCAGCAATGTCTCAAATAATGGGTAAAGAAATGAACGCATTTGAAAATGCTCAATTACAACGTGTACCATTAATCATTCGCGTACCAGGAATGGAAGGCGGCGTACAACATCAATACGGCGGAGAAATTGACGTTCTTCCAACGTTATTACACTTACTAGGTACAGATACGAAAAATTATGTCCAATTCGGATCAGATTTATTATCACCAGAGCATAAACAAGTCGTTCCGTTCCGTAACGGTAACTACGTAAGCCCAACAGTTACTGCACTTAACGGCAAATACTATGATACAGCGACTGGGAAACCAGTAGAATTTACAGATGAAATAAAACAAAATGAACAAATGGTTCAAAAATCACTAAAATACTCCGACCAAGTTGTTAACGGTGACTTATTACGATTCTACACACCAGAAGGATTTACACCGGTAGAACCTTCTAAATATAACTATAACAATCGTGATAAAGATAAAACGAAGGTGAAGACGACTGAAGACGGGGAAACGAAATAAATAATAAAAAATCCTACTCGTATAGAAAACGAGTAGGATTTTTTGTTTTAAGATTTACTTTCGGATTTTTGGAGTGCTACTTTTTTAGGCATAAAACATGCAAATATAAGTGCTACAAAAGAAAAGACTAACATAAATACGTAGGCATCACTTGAGCTGAAGATAGAAGCTAATTTCGTTACTTGCATAGCTGATATGCTTCCGTTCTCACTAGATAACTGTGAAGTATGTGAAGTGGATTGAATTGTATACACAGTGATAATGACTGCTGTTCCTATAGCACCTGCTAATTGACGTACGGTATTATTCACTGCGGAACCATGTGAACCCAGTTCTCTTGGTAAAGCGTTTAAACCTGCTGTATTTAAAGGCATCGAAATGAAACTTAGTCCAATGCGTAGAATAATGGTACGAACCATTAAATACATATAAGTGGTGGATTCGGTCAAATCAATTACACCCCATATCGATATAATGATACATATTAAACCTATAATAAAGAGTGGTTTTGCCCCATATTTATCAAACATTTTACCCGTTATAGGTGATAAGAATGCATTAATTACAGCTCCAGGTAATAGAAGTAAACCTGATTCAAAAGCAGTAAAACCTCGTCCGTTTTGCAAGTAAATCGGTAAAAGAATTAAATCAGCATACATAATCATCGTAATGAGTACGTTAATGACTGATGTAAGAGTGAAAATTTTATACTTAAATACGGATAAATTTAATAGTGGATCGCTAGACTTTATTTGACGTAAACAGAATAGAGTTGTAACAATTATTCCGATGATAATTGTAGTAATAACAACTGGATGATCCCATCCTTTACTTCCTGCACTACTAAATCCGAATATAATACAACCAAAGCCAATCGTTGATAAAATGACACTTACGATATCTAATTTTGCTTTTGTTGTCTCAGCGACATTCATTAAATATTTTAGCGCGAGAATAATAACGATTAATACAAATGGAGCGAATCCAATAAATAACCATCTCCATGATACATATTCAATAATAAAGCCAGATAATGTTGGAGCGATGGCTGGCGCAAAAATTATGGCGAAACCGATGGTTCCCATAATACTGCCACGCTTTTCACTAGGGTATAAATATAAAATAACTGTCATCATTAGTGGCATAATAATTCCTGCCCCAACTGCTTGAATCATTCTTCCTGTTAACAAAATGCCAAAATTCATGGCACATGCACAAAGAACAGTCCCAATTAACAAGGAGAGCATTGAGCTAATAAACAGCTGCCTTGTTGTAAATCGTTTCATTAAAAATGCAGTAATTGGCACTAGAACGCCATTTATGAGCATAAAGCCTGTTGATAGCCATTGTACGGTTGCAGCTGTAACATCAAATACTTCCATTAAATTACTCATCGCTACATTTAATAGCGTCTGATTTAATGTTGATAAAAAACAACCGGAAATGAGCACAATTAATATAATTTTTTTATTTCTTTCTGATATTTCCTTTTGCATTGGTAAACTCCTTCATTGTTGTCTTGATTTATCGACATTGTGTCGATAAAATTAATGGTAACAAAATAAATTTTCTTTGACCATGAACAGTTTTGTTGAAAATGTTCACTACTCGACATAGAAGGTATGCACTGTCGATAAAGTAAAGAGAAAATCTATAAAGGAGTTTCAAAATGTCTACACCTAAAAAAGAAGATCCTCGTACAGTTCGTTCAAGAGAAATGTTTAAAAATGCTGTTATTTCACTCTTATGTGAGAATTCTAGTATTTCAAGTTTAACGATTCAGAAAGTCGCAACAAAAGCAGGATTAAATCGAACAACATTTTACTTACACTATCAAGATATTCAAGATTTACTAGAACAAATTACGAATGAGATTTTAAATGAGCTGTCTAATAAAATTGTTGATTTAATGCATGCAAAAGATTTATCAGAAAAACAAAAGCTAACACAATTACTTGATTATTTATATCTCCACCGAAATTATTTATTTATATTATTTAAAACGAATCAATTTGAGGAGCAACTATTTTTATTTTTAAAAGAGTTAATAGAAACGAGAAGAGAGAATACGAAAAAGGATTTGCCAGATGATTATGTTGCGGTTGATATTAAAACAGCTTCATTGGTAGGTATTATCATGTGGTGGATAAGGAATGGACTTCACTTTAGTTCAGATTATATTGCAAATCAAATTTATTTTATGTACAAAGGGTAATAAATTTAAACCATTCATCCGTATTAAAAAACAATTAGTATAATTTTAAGTATCGGGATTAATAAAACTTTATAAAACAAAAGATCCAGAGATAGAAGGGGGATATTCATGAATTTTCAAAATGAAAAAATATCATTACATTTAGAGGTTGTAAATTACCAATATGCAGATGCAAAAGACGAGTGTGATAGAAATTGGTTAAGAGTAAAAGCGAGACTGTCAGAAGAAAATAAAGTTTTTGAAACGATGGATCCATTTTTACAAACTTTCGACTTACAGTACATGATAAAATGGTTTGAATCTTTACCAAACCCTACATATAACGAACTAGATTTCATCGAACCAAATTTAGCGTTTGAATTTATGGGAGAAAAAGAAGGGGAGTTTCATATTGTTATTCGCTTATCGCTGGAACTTAATCCTTCATGGTGTGAGGAAGAGGAGTACGAATTTTCTATCAGTATCACTCAAGATGATAGGGAGAATATTCTTCGTTCTATTGAAGAGCAGCGAAAGAAATTTCCAAAACGATAATAAAAAGACTTGATAACCTACTAGAGGAAATCAAGTCTTTTTTATTAAATACGATTATCATGCCAGAAGTTTAATGGGAAGTGTTCGTTCTCATGATAGCTTTCTAATTCATATCCTCTTTCTTTCAGCCCTTTAATAATTCCAGGTACTGCTTTAACTGATTGTGGATGAATATCGTGCATAAGGATAACTTCTGTTGGGTTTGTAGCACCATGTAGAACGTTTTCTACGATTTTAGCAGATGCAGCGTCTACTGGCATTTTGTTGTATTTCCAGTCTAATGAATCAATTGTCCAATCCCAAACTTTTAAACCATTTTCAACAGCTTTGTTGCGAAGCGCTTCATTTAACCCTGGCATTGAGCCGTAAGCTGGACGAGTTAATACTGGTGATTTGCCTAGAACGCCGGCGATTAAGCCTTGGTCTTCTTTCATTTCATCAACGTAATGACCTTCTGTGTAAAGCTTCTTGTAGTTATGAGTCATACTGTGCATCCCAACATAGTGGCCTTCAGCATCTTCACGTTTTACAAGATCAGGGAAAGCTTTTACGTTTGAACCAATTAGGAAGAATGTTGCTTTTGCATTTTCACTCTTTAACATATCTAAAAGCTCAGCTGTGTATTTTCCAGGACCATCGTCAAATGTTAAGTAAGCGACTTTTCTAACTTGCCCGTTATAGTGCTTTGGAGCTTCTTTCGGAGCAAGGGACGTTTGAATTTCACTTACAAGTTGAACAGATTTCGCTTCATCCTCTGTACTTGCTAGAGCGATATGTGTTGATCCGTAAGCAGCTTCGTATGTAAATAATACCCCAGCGCAAATCAACAGAGCCCTTTTCACTAAAGTTGTCATCCGAATTCCATTGTGCATAATTTTCCTACTCTCTATAAAAGTTCTACTCTACTATATTAGCAATTTTAGAGGGGGAAATGCAAAAAAACTTTTTTACAAGCGCAAAAAAGTTTGTTAAAAAGTATGTAAGATTTCACTGTTTTGCAGGTTTGAAAAAATGAAACAAGAATTAAATGAATGGAACTGTATGTAAAATGGTTTATTCATGTTTTTTGCTTTAGAAAGGAAGGATAAGTATGGAAAAACTAGCTTGTTTACATGCTCATCATTCAAACATTGAATACATTGACCGAGCATTGCAATCTTTTGGAATCGAAATACTCCATTTTGTAGATCCCATCTTATCATGCATATTAAAAAAAGATTGTGATTTTGAAAAAGAACAAGCACGAAATAATTTAAAAGATATTATAAAGTATATAGCCAAAAGTGATGTAGATACACTTTTATTAACTTGTACAGATTATATTACGCTATTAGATGAGAATTTCAAAATAGACATACCTATATTGAAAATTGATGAACCATTCTTTGAAATGATTTGTCAGGTTGAAGAGCCACAGACAATACTATTTACAAATAACCGTACTGTTTCAGGAACGATGGAACGTTTAAGACTATACGCTCAGCAGAATAATAAATCCATACAAGTAAAAGTAGAAGTGATAGAAGGGATATTTGAGTTAATTATGCAAGGTCGTAAAGAAGAGCATGATGCTAAATTAGAAAAGTATTTATATGAAATTATGAAAGATAGAAACGAAATGCTTTCAGTTGCACAATTATCTATGGTAGACGCTGCTACAAGGGTAGAAAATATAATAGGAAGGAACATAATAAACCCGTTGAATGCGTTAGAGGAGTATTGTATACAGAGCGTGAATGAACAACCGTGTGAAAAATAAGGAAGAGGATGTTTGTTGTTTTAAAATACATCAATAAAAATTTCACATACCGTATTAAAAAAATAAATATAGGAAAACCAAAAAGTAATGTAGAATATATCGTACATACATATATGAAGTCAACATAAAACATAAAAGAGGTGGATATATGTTACTTGAAGAAGTAATGCAGCAACTAGAGGAATATGGAACAGAGCAAAATCGTAAAACGTATAAAAACCATGGGGCGAAAGAGCCACTATTCGGAGTTAGTTTTGCAAATTTAAAATTGTTAAAAAAGAATATAAAAAAAGATCATGATTTAGCAATTTCATTATGGGAAACGAAAAATATGGATGCAATGACTTTAGCAACAATGATTTTAGATCCGAAGAAACTAACGTCAGATCAGCTAAATGAATGGGTTGGAGAAGTCGATTATTATTGTTTAATGGACGTTCTTATGACAGCTATATGTACGTCGCCAATCGCGATAGAAAGAATGGAAGAATGGACGAAGTCTGATGATGAATGGATTGGAAGAGCAGGTTGGTCATTATTAGCGAATATCGCTATAAAAAATAAAACGTTAGACGATGACTTTTTCTTACCGTATTTAGAAGAGATTAAAGTTCATATACATAATGAAAAAAATCGAAAAAGAGAAGCGATGAATAGAGCTTTAATTGCGATAGGGATTCGAAATGAAGCTTTAGAACAACAAGCAATTGAAATTGCACGCGAAATTGGAAAAGTAGAAGTTGATCATGGTGCGACGTCATGTAAAACACCAGATGCAGAATCCTATATGAAAAAGACAAGAGAAAGAGCTGAAAAAAAGAAAGTGAAATAAGAAAAGAGGAAAGGCTATGAAACCAATTGAAGCGGCACAAAGCATAATCACATCACAATTTCCGAATTGTGATGTTGCTTTACTAGGGGGAAGTGTTGCTAGAGGAGAGGCTACGAAAACATCTGACCTTGATATTGTAATATTCGACCAAAGTTTGTCATCTTGTTATAGAGAATCTTTCTATAGTAATGGGTGGCCTGTTGAAGTATTTGTACATAATTTTGAAACGTATAAAACCTTCTTTAAAAGTGATTGTGAGCGCGGGCGACCTTCATTACCTCAATTAGTTTCAGAAGGTATTGTGCTAAAAGGAAAAGATGAAATTGTAGAAATACTCAAAAGAGAAGCGAATGATTTATTAAATAAAGGACCAAAAAAATGGACAGAAGAAACGATGAAGCAGAAGCGTTATTTTATTACGGATACTTTGGATGACTTCATTGGTGCAACAAAGAGAGAAGAGGAATTGTTCATCGCGAATTTATTAGCTGATTTAGTACATGAATATGTTTTAAGGATAAATGGCCAATGGCTTGGAAATTCAAAATGGTTTATTAGAGTGTTAAGAAGGTATGACGAGCAATATGCAGAACATTTTGTAGCGGCTTTTGATCATTTTTATAAAACAGAGAAGAAAAATGAATTAATTAGTTTTATAGAAAATACGTTAGAGCAGTATGGAGGAAGAGTTTTTGAAGGGTTTTCTATCGGGAAATGAAAAGGGGATAGCAAAATGAATGTACCATTCGTTCAATTAAGAGAATTGACACAAGACGATGTAGAAGATCGATATAAATGGTCATTAGATACAGAAGTAACAAAGCATTTAGTTGTACCAGATCAATATCCACCGTTCACTCGTGAAGATACGAGAAGGTGGATTGAAATGTGTATAAGTCGAGAGAATGGTTATGAACAACGAGCTATCGTTACAAAGGAAGGTATACACATTGGATGGATAGACCTAAAAAACTTTGATAATACAAATAAAAATGCTGAACTAGGAATTGCAATTGGAAATAAAGAATATTGGGGTAAAGGGTATGGAATGGCAGCTCTATACAGTATGTTACAAATTGGCTTTTCTGAATTCGAATTAGAAAAAACTTGGCTACGAGTAGACGAAGATAATTTACAAGCTAGAAAGAGTTATGAAAAAGCTGGATTTGTTTGCGAAGGACTAATGAGAAATGATCGATTACGTCAAGGTAAGTTCATACATCGCTATCGTTATAGTATGTTAAGAGAAGAATATCAATCTTTATTTAATAGTCTATAAAAATATTATGTAAACTTAAAGGGGTAGGGAAAATGATTCGATTACTTTCTAAAGTAGATGCGGAGCAATATTGGGAGTTACGTTTACAGGCATTGCAAGTAAATCCAGAGGCATTTATAACAACTTATGAAGAAGCGGTGAGCCAGGAGAATCCTCTTGAGCGAGTTGCTAGTAATTTATCATCTAATAGTAGTTGTACATTTGGTGCTTTTAATGAAGAAAATCAATTAATTGGAGTTGTTACTTTATTAACGGAAGAGAAGCAGGCGTATAAACATAAAGGACATATTGTTGCAATGTATGTAGATGCACAAAACAGACGTAACGGACTGGCACGTGAGTTAATTGCAAATGCAATTCAAAGAGCGAGAGTAATAGAACTAGAGCAATTGAACTTAGGTGTTGTATCCACAAACGAACCAGCAAAAAAATTATACGAATCAATGGGCTTTAAAACTTATGGAATTGAAAAAAGAGCTATAAAGATAAATGGTGTGTATAGTGATGATGAATATATGGTGTTGTTTCTTTAAAGACTACATGTATAATGAAAATTAAGAATTTTAATTATATTCATTGTGTTATATAGTAGAAGAAAAATTATACAAGGGGTTTTACGATGAAAGCTATTGCAATAGGGATATTGGCATCGTTTTTCTTTGCCTTTACCTTTGTGTTAAACCGATCGATGGACTTAGAAGGCGGAAGTTGGATTTGGAGTGCATCATTACGGTATTACTTTATGGTTCCCATGCTATTACTAATTGTCATGTATAGAGGGAATTTAAAACAACTCTTTCAATACATGAAAAAAAATCCGAAAGAATGGTTGTTATGGAGTATTGTTGGATTTGGTCTCTTTTATGCACCGCTTAGTTTCGCAGGTGCGTTTGGGCCCGGGTGGCTTGTCGCTTCAACTTGGCAAATTACGATAGTTGCAGGGATTTTGTTAACACCATTTTTCGCGGTTGACCCATTACATAAAAAACTTCCAATGAAGGAATTAGTAATGTCAGGCATTATTTTATTCGGTGTTGTTCTCATGCAAGTAGAACACGCTTCTTCTTTAGGGATTCGTGAAACCGTTTTATGTGTAGTTCCTGTACTCATTGCAGCGTTTGCGTATCCACTTGGAAATAGAAAGATGATGCAAGTATGTAAGGGCGAATTAGATGTCTTCCAACGAGTTCTCGGTATGACATTAGCAAGTTTACCATTTTGGTTTTTACTATCTGGTTACGAAGTAGCTACTAACGGATTACCGTCAAGTAGCCAAGTTATCCAATGTTTTATCGTAGCAATTAGTTCTGGATTAATTGCGACAGTATTATTTTTCTTTGCGACAGATCTTGTAAAAGACGATCCGCAAAAACTAGCAACCGTTGAAGCGACACAGTCTGGTGAAGTTTTATTTGCATTAGTAGGAGAGCTCATCTGGCTATCTGCCCCAATTCCGTCATCATTATCTTGGGTTGGAATGAGTCTCGTTATTGTCGGCATGATATTGCATAGTTATGTAGCTGTAGTTGTAAAAAAAGCGGAAAAAATAACGGCGTAAAAAGATTAGCTCTTTTTCATAAAGAGCTAATCTTTTTTCATAGAAAGGATATGGAAGTATGATGTTACAGCGTGTAGAGCATTTAGAAATAGATCCAATTAAGAGGGTATTAAAGTATGCGACCGGTCCGAGTGAAGTAAGCTTAATTAAAGCAGTTTTATTGTATGAAAACGATCATGCAGTACTATATAAATATGGGAATATGGGGTGCATAGGTATTGTATTAATTGATACAAATAGAGCGAGAATGTGTCACATAGCTGTTGATGAAATATATCGTCATCAAGGAATTGCACTTCAAATGATAAGAGAAATAATTAGGAAGTATGAGTTGACATATATAGAGGCAGAGACAGACGAAGAGGCAGTCGAATTTTATAAAAAGTGTAGGTTTAAGATTAAAAGTCTGGGAGAAAAATATCCGGGGGTGGAAAGATTTCATTGCTATCTCGAGAATGAACAGTTTAAAAGTATGCGAAATATGTAATTTTACATATTTAGTTTAGTTTGAAAAAAATGATGATTACATTATATAATAAAGGTAATTGGTAAAATATAGATAAACAAGAAATTAGGTGTATAACACATGAGAATGGATAAAAGCAAATTTGTGAAAATTGCAGCTTCAATAGGAGTGTCATCTTTTTTATTAACAGGATGTGCTGATAATGATGAAGAGAGCGCACAAAAAGAAAGTAGTGCGGTAAAAACAGATGGTACGAAGCAAGAAAGCAAACAAGAAGCATTAAATTGTGATGATAAAGCGCCAACGATAGAAAATATAGAAAAAGAAGAATTATGCAGAGATAATAATTCACCTGCTTCATTTAATAATGAGAGCTCCCATCTGCCAATACTTCCGTTCGTTGCTGGCTATTTACTAGCAAGTAAGACGTCGAATATGTATAGTAATGCGAAACCAAATCTTATAAAGAAACCATATGCAAATAATATTATTCCATACCGTGAAAAAGATGAACGGAGAACTGGTGGCAGCGGTGGTGGTGGGTATTACGGCGGAACTAGTAGCAACAATGATTCTTCAAAAAAAGTAGATTTAAATAAAGAACAACCGAATAGTTCAAATAAAGTAACAACAGATTCAAACACGTCAAAATCATCTACTACGCAAACGCCGAAAGTGAATTCTGGTTCAAGTGGAATTGGAAACGCAAAAGCACCAGCTGGATCCTAATTTGAAAGGATAATGGAGAAATGTATACAGAACAAGAACAGGAAGCGTATATGAAAGTATGGTTTTCTCTTGCAGAAGAGGCTAGTAGAAATGGATTTACGTGGCCAAGTCTTTTAGAGAATGAAGAATGGAATCAATATATGGCAACTGGTATGTACCGGATGCCAGTACGTACATATACTGCAATTTCTAAAGCGACGGAAGAAATTATGTATGTGTTATATAGAACGTATCAATATATTGTAAATACGACTGAAGATTTTCAAAAACTTGGATTCCCGCCTGAAACGTGGGAAATTGCGAGAATGAAACATACTGGTTTATTTTCATATTTTACAAGGTTTGACTTTATCGTAAATGGTGATGATATTAAATTAATAGAAGCAAATTGTGATACACCAACAGGTTATTTAGAACCGTCTGTCGCAAATGAAGTGTTGTGCCGTTATCACGATGTGAATCATCCGAATCACATTGAGGAGCATATTGTGCAGGCATGGGAACAAATTAAACATGATTACAAAATAAGTCCTGACGAAACGATTTATTTTACAAGCTACGATTGGCATGATGAAGATCATCAAACAGTTCAATTTTTAAGAAGTTATTGCTTAGATCAGTCCACGGAATATGTTGGCATACAAGATATCGTCGTTGCAGATGATGGTATATATACGCCAAGTGGTGAGCGAATCCATTATTTATATCGACTGTATCCAATTGAATATTTAGTTTCAGATATTGATAAAAATGGAAAAAGAATTGGTCTGCAATTTTTAAATCATATAGCGCAAGGAAGAGTGCGAATTATCAATCCACCGGCTGCTTTTGTTATGCAAAACAAAAGTGTACTCGCATTAATTTGGAAGCTTTATGAAGAAGTGGTTTTCTTTGAAGAAGAAGAGCGTAATATTATTAATAAATACTTCCTACCAACATATTTTACAAATAAGCCATTTTTAGAAAGAAATGAATCATATGTTTCTAAACCTTTATATGGCCGTGAAGGTGGAGGAGTATCTATATACGAAAATGATGAACTATTAGCTGAAGATCAAACAGAGTATTATTTTGAACAACGAAAAATATATCAGCAATACGTAGATATGCCTGATTATACAATTGATACATGGGATGGACCGTATACTGGTAAACTTCTTATCGGTTCTCATTGTATTAGCGGAAGAGCAGCAGGACTGTTTTTACGAGTAGGAGAAAGAATAACCGGGAATTTATCAATGTTTACTGGGGTTACGATTGAAGGGTAGCAACAGTTGAATTAAAAAGTAATTAACAAAGAGCCCATCATTTGTGAGGGGCTCTTTCATATGAGTATAAAGTTTAAATTAAGAGTGTAGGTGTATAGTAATCTAAATGATTATGTTAAAAATTAAGAAAAATATGATAATATATTTATGTATTAGTTTAAAGCAAAATGGGGGAACCATCGTGAAAATGAATGAAATAGTGGCGAGTACACAATTTCCAAATACAATTGAAACAATTACAAACGATTTAAAAGCATTAGGAGTAGAAAAAGGAATGACAATTATTGTTCATTCATCATTAAGTTCTCTCGGTTGGATATCCGGTGGGTCGGTGGCCGTAGTAGAGGCATTAATGAAGGTTGTTACGGAAGAGGGAACAATAATTATGCCAACACAATCTTCGGATTTATCCGATCCGAAACATTGGGGAAGACCACCTGTACCAGAAGAATGGTGGCAAGTTATTAGAGATAGCGTTCCGGCATTCAACCCAAATACAACACCAACAAGGGCAATGGGGAAAATAGTTGAGTGTTTTCGTACATATCCGAATGTATCGCGCAGCAATCATCCGCTAGGAAGTTTTGCCGCATGGGGGAAACATGCAGAGGAAATTACAATGAATCACTCGCTATCAATGAGCTTGGGAGAAGAATCACCATTAAGAAAAATATATGATTTAAATGGATACATATTATTAATTGGAGTCGGATATGATTCCAATACGTCTATGCACCTATCTGAAGTACGTACAGGTGCACGGGAATTAATAAAAGTAGGTGCACCTATTATAGAAAATGGTGTAAGAGTATGGAAAGAGTTTGTTGAAATGGACTACGAGTCTGATACGTTTGTAGAAATTGGAGTAGAGTTCGAACGGAAAGGAACTGTTACTCTTGGGAAGATAGGAAATGCAACGTGCCGCTTTATGAAGCAACGTGATGTAGTTGATTTTGGTGTAGAGTGGTTTCGTACGAAAAATCAGTAAGGGATGGTTATGATGAAGGGGAAAAAGATATTAATTACGAGTGGTGGCTGCCTAGAAAAATGGGATCAAGTACGCGGACATACAAATTTAGCAAAAGGTACGATTGGGAGAATTATGGCGGAAGAGCTTATGGCAAAAGGAGCACATGTTATATATTTACACGGTTATTTTGCGGAGAAGCCAAGTGATGTAAATAACCAATTAGAATTGCACCCATTTGAGGGGATTATTGATTTACAAGATAAGATGAAAAGTATTATCACACATGAAAAAGTAGATGCAGTTATTATGGCTGCTGCTGGTTCAGATTGGGTTGTCGAAAAGATTTGTGACCAAGATGGAACTGTTCTTAATATGAACGGAAAGATTTCAAGTGATATCGCACCGATTATTCATTTTCAAAAAGCACCAAAAGTATTAAAACAAATAAAGAATTGGGATCCAGAAACGATACTCGTCGGCTTTAAACTTGAAAGTGATGTAAATGAAGCAGAACTTATTGAAAGAGCAAGCAAAAGGATGGAAGATGCAAAAGCAAGTGTAATGGTAGCGAACTCACCGCATTCTTTATATTCTCGCGGGGCTGTGCATCACGTTATTGGACAAGATGGTACTGTGAAGTTATGTAATGGGAAAGATGAAACTGCAAAAGAAATTGTCAATATGTTAGAGCATTTATGCAATCTTATTACTGCTATGGAAATTTAAGCTTTTAGAAAGAGCTGTAGTCGCATAGTATATAATGGAGTTAATATTAAATTAGTGGGGGAACGTATCCCTCACTAATTATTAAATTGAATCAATAGAATAGGCCATTAGCTGCTCGTAAATGTGTAATACATGATATATACATAATGAACAATTTGTGAGGAGTGGATCCTATGGAACATTTATTAAAGCAAGCTATTAAACTTAGAAATGAAAAGAAATATGCGCAATCAAGAGATATACTAATTGGACTAACAAACTTTACGAGGGATGCAGAAGTGCTATATCAATGCGCTTGGATACATGATGCCATGGGTCTTGAAATGGAGGCGGTTCCGTATTATGAACAGGCAATTGCGAACGGACTTGATGGTGAATCCCTTCGCGGTGCGTATATCGGTCTTGGCAGTACGTATCGTTGTATAGGGGAATATGATAAAGCGATTACTGTATTAGAAGCAGGGATAAAGAAGTTCCCGGAAAATGATGTGATGAAAGTGTTTTTATCACTAGCAAAATACAATGTGAAAAATCATGAAGAAGCGATGAAATTATTGCTTGAAACGGTCGTAAAAATAGATGAGGTAAAAGAATTTGAACGTGCTATCTCATTTTATAAAGATAATTTAAATGAGGTCTTTAAATAAAGGAGAGAAGGAATGAATTCTTCAATTTCACGAAGGCGAAAAGGTGTGTGGATAGGGCTCGTAGCTGTAATTATGTTGTCGAATTATTTAGTATATTCTCTTCCGATTACACCAGCTGTACCAGAGGAAGTAGCGCTCGGTTCATTATTGGATTTTCTGTTTGTAATTCCGGTTATTACATATTTTCTAATTATCCGAAAGAGATATTCGTTAACGTACATCTTTCCTGTCGTAATTGCTGGATACATATTCGCAAGATTTATAATTCCTAGTGATTATTTACAAGCTTTTTCATTTGTTTCGTATGTAATAGTTGCTGGAGAAATTGTGTTCGTATGTTTTGAACTGTTTCTTATATATAAAATTATAAGAGTACTTCCTAAAATAATAAAACGATATAAAGAATATAGAAGTGGGTATTCTTCATTTTCTTATGCGATTGATGCAGCGTTTGATGCTAATATGAAGAGAAGTAAGACAGTAAATATCATTCTAACAGAGTGTAAATTACTCTATTATGCTTTTTTATCGTGGCGTGTAAAAGTACTAGAAAATGAATTCATATATTCATATCATAAAAAGACCGGTGCAATAGGTGTTTATATCATGATTATTCATGCAACATTAATTGAAAGTATCGGTTTTCATTATTTACTTCATCAATGGAATCCAGTTATAGCTTGGATTTTACTCATCTTGAACATATATGCGATGTTTTATTTTTTAGCCGAAATCCAAGCAATGCGTAAAAATCCAATTATCGTTGCGGAAGAAAAAGTGATTATTCAAATTGGATTAGGAAAGAAAATCGTTATATCATTTACACAAATTGATAACATTGCGTTTTATAAAGGCGAACCTTTAAAGAAAGAAGAAGAAAAAGAGGTTCTTGACGCAACTGTTATGGAATTTATAAAGGAACCTCCAACTTTTGAAATAACGTTAAAAGAGCCAATTAAAGCGCAGTTGTTATATGGATTTTCTAAAACAGTAAGTCGTGTCCATTTAAATGTTGATAATGAACGGGAATTTTATGCTGCGGTTATGGAGAAGTTGAAATAGGAGTAAAATGCTAAAGTATCACCGTGCGTTTGGTGTATATGGAGTTTGTATTGAAAAAAATAAAAGACCATATATGAATTGTGGTTAATAAAATAGTAGTAGTTCATTAACTCCTTCCATTATAGAAGGAGTTTTTATGATGCGGAATACGGTATATGGTATACTTTCTTAATCAGGAGCGTAAAGGATATAATTAAAAACGGACTATATGATAAAAGGGGTAACTAAAAAATGAATTGTTTACGTACATCAAGGATTGAAATTATAGAAAGAAAAATACGTTATGATTCTACAACTGTAGATCACGTTTGTTTATTAGTAGAAGCACAACCGAAGAGAATCGTACTATTTCATGAGGTACAGTACCCTTTTACTATGACAGCAAACGAAATAAAATTAACTATTCCTAAAGGTAGTTATACAACCGCATATTATTGGGAAGATCGTCCGTATAACCTATACATATGGAGAGATGATGCTGGGCATTATTTAGGGTCATATTTTAATATCATAAAAAACACACATGTAGGAAATGAGTTAGTAACATTTGAAGATTTAATCATTGATATTATGGTTCTTCCTAATGGTGAGTATTTCATATTAGATGAAGTCGAATTACCTGAGTCATTAGATCAATTTGAAAATGGTTATGTGAAAGAAGCTCTTAACGTATTAACGGATACAATTCATGTCTTCTTACCTCAAATGATTTTAGAAACGGAGACTATATTTAAACAGAAAGAGATTTTTTCTACATGAAAAATAAAAAACTCGCAGCTTACTAGCTTGCGAGTTTTCGTCGTAAACAATTAAAAAATATGATAAAATTAAGAGGTAACTTATGGTAAGGTTGGTTGTTCAATTATCACTTCTCCAAAGTAGGAGGGGGGTGATAATAAGTGAGTGAAATTGCGTTGTTATTGCAAGGTGGACTGTTTCTCATTGCATTGTTAACGTTTATTGTCGTCTTAATTGACAAGCTCAAAAAATAACAACCCACCTATGCCTATAGAATGTGGGTTGTTGTGTTTGTACGAAACAAATAGGATAAATGAACAATCCAAT
Source organism: Bacillus sp. SRB_331 (assembly GCF_003264175.1). Classification (NCBI taxonomy): domain Bacteria; kingdom Bacillati; phylum Bacillota; class Bacilli; order Caryophanales; family Bacillaceae; genus Bacillus; species Bacillus sp. SRB_331. The sequence goes on from NZ_NADV01000052.1 coordinate 95,982, forward strand.
CTGCTAAGTTACGTGGACTAGTGTGTAGCCGCACACTAGTCTTTTTTATTTATATACAGGTTTTAATTGTTTTATGTGATTGTATTGTTCTTTTCACACTCATTATAACACAGTGTCTTTTCATGAAGAAAGGAGACCGTATGTTCCTATATGGATTAAATAGAACGTGTAGTTTCTTTAAATAGCCCATCCATATACTGTTTTAAACTTTCCACAAAAAATCCTTTTTTGTCTACATTATTTACGCCGACAATTGGTGATGGAAGATTGTATCTTTTTTCTGATAAATGAACAACAACATCAAAAATATCAAATAGGCGAATGAAGCAGAATAGCCCGTCTTTATCACTAAGTAAAATAAAGTAATGGTTTTCGCTCGTTGTATTTAATGTATTCCATAAAGAGCTTTTGCTTAAGTCACGAACGATACTCTTTTCCTTTAATTCCATGAAATCGGCATTTAATAGAATGGTAGAAATATCAATCGCATCTGGATCGTCAAAGTAGCCATCAATTGTTTGTACAGCAAAAGTATAAGCCATTTTTAATACACTCATTTTATATTTACGGTTATCTAAAAGCAATTCACGTTGAATAGAACTAGCTACTTTTGTTACGCGCTCTTCTTTCCAAATTTCATTATGTAATGAAATATCGTGCTTTTTACATAGTTTCATAATTAATGCATTGGAATAAAGTATCTCATCACTTACTTCGACTACATCTGTCTCAGCGGCTGCTAGCTCCTCACCATGTTCATTCGTATAGAGAGGGGAATCGATTTGTTTTTTCATTTGCTCAATCTTATATTGACTTAATTTATGTCTAATTAAAGGACGATCAATATTTGTTGTCATATGTTCATGACATGAATCACAAATTGAGTTTATGAAATAATATCCACATAATATCTCTGGAATGACATATTGTTCACTAAGTTCTTTCGTATCTTTTCTGCAAATGATGCATTGTGTCATATTTATCACCTTTACCTGCAAATTTGTCTGTAATCTCATTGTAGTGTATTTAATGGGATTTTGGAATATTGTAAAGGAAAATATTATGTGAAATCTAAGTTTAATTTGGTACAATGAAGAGAAGTGCTAGTTTAAAGGAGGACGTTTTTTTGAAATCGAAAGTGCACTTTTGGACATTAGAAGTGCTGATGGTTGTAGGAATTATATTTATTTGCACAAAAATATCGTTTCTATTTCAACCGATTGGTATCTTCATATCAACATTATTTTTCCCAATTTTAATCGCGTTATTTTTATACTTCATATTTAACCCATTGTTAGTCTTTTTGGAGAATAAAAAAGTACCTAGAGGTTTAGCGATTTTACTACTGTATCTTTTTATCATCACATTAACTGGAGTTGCTATTGGAGTAGTTGTTCCAACCATCTCACAACAGCTAATGGATTTAGTGAAAAATATGCCGACTTATATAAAAGAGGGAAAAGTATACATACAAGATCTATCCCATCATAGGTTATTTGAATGGTTATCTACACAAAACTACGTTTCCATTGAAACAATTGAGAAAAATGCGATTGAATACTTAAAGGGTATACCAAACACAATTACGTCGAGTGCAACGGCTTTATTTGGTATTATCACGAACGTGGCGTTAGTTATCTTTACAGTACCGTTCATTTTATTTTATATGTTTAAAGATGGACATGCATTTCCAGGAAAAGCTGTTAGTGTATTACCAGAGTCTTACCGTGAAGAAGGACTTCGTATCATAAAGGAAACGAACGAAACATTATCTGCATATATTCAAGGTCAAGCGCTCGTTTGTATGTTTATTGGTGCCTTTACATTTACTGGTTATTTAATCATCGGTTTACCGTATGCTTTCGTTTTAGGAATTATCGCAGCATTTACAAATATAATTCCGAACTTAGGTCCATTTATCGGAGCAGCACCAGCTGTCATTATAGGTCTGTTCGTATCTCCGATGCAAGCTCTGTACGTAATTATTATAGTAACAATCGTACAACAGTTTGAAAGTAACATCATTTCACCGCGTATTATGAGTTCAAAATTAAATATCCATCCGTTGACAATTATCATCCTTATTTTAGGGGTAGGTAATTTCGCGGGAATTATCGGAATGATTTTAGCAGTACCAGCTTATGCGGTAACAAAAACAGTTGTTTCGAACTTAGTGAGATTATTTAAGACGAAACGAAGTAAACGGAAATAGAATATGTTGAGAAAGATACACCGCTTAATAAAAAGGGGTGTATCTTTTATTTTTTTAGTGTATGAAATACATATTATTATATATTTTTACACATCAAATCAGGCGGTGAATTTTTGTTAAATAAACTTTATCCCGCTATTTGTGGGCAGTAAAACTCCCACCTCAAAATTCAGGTGAAGAAAAAAAGAAGTTAGGTGGGAGATCAACTGCGCGTAAACGCCCGATTGGTGAGAGCTAATAATCAGTGGGGGATGAACAAAACCCCCACTGATTAAAGTTTCACTTTATAAACTATGTGGAATCCCTCTGAACTATCCAAATCATTTCTTTACACCGCGTTATTAACATCATAATCGACTCCTTTCATTTCTAATATAAGTTCAAACAATTATAGGTGAGTGTAGTACTTGCTTCTACGATCACGAATTTCATCTATAATCTTTTTATACTGTTCCTCTTGTTTTACTTCATTTGCAGATATAGTTTCTTTTTGAATCGTAATGGTTAAAAAGAAAATGTGAAACCTCATACATGAATTCCTCCTTTCGAATAGGAATTACAGGTGACTACAATAATGACTTTGTCGTTCTTTTACGTTGTACATAGCCTGCTCAATTTGTCGGTCATGAAGCATATCAGACTCAGACAGTTTATTTTTTTGAATGGTAATCGTTAAAAATAATACTCTGAATTTCATTGGATTTTTACCCCTTTATAATGTATTTAGTAAAGACGATTGTAATAAGAGGACTGGCGCTCTTTCACATCATCCATAATGTTTTTAATTTGTTGTTCACGTGAAATTTCATCTCTTGAAAGTTTACGCTTTTGAATGGTAATCGTTAAAAAGAAAGCTTTAAATTTCATTAGGAAATTACCCCTTTATAATGTATTTAGTAAAGACGATTGTAATAAGAGGACTGGCGCTCTTTCACATCATCCATAATGTTTTTAATTTGTTGTTCACGTGAAATTTCATCTCTTGAAAGTTTGCGTTTTTGAATGGTAATCGTTAAAAAGAAAGCCTTAAATTTCATTAGGAAATTACCCCTTTATAATTTATTTAGTAAAGGCGATTGTAATAAGAGGACTGACGCTCTTTTACTTCGTCCATAATAATTTTAATTTGTTGTTCACGTAAGATTTCAGCTTTTGAAGATTTACGTTTTTTAATGGTGATAGTTAAAAAGAAAGCTTTGAATTTCATTAGGATATTGCCCCTTTTAAAAATATTTTTAGTACATTTGTGTATAATACGAATTTTTAATGTCCGTTATTTTATCCATAGTTTGTTTTAATTGTTGTTTACGAAAGATTTCAGCTTCAGATAACGTTTTTTTCTGAAGTGCTGTCGTAAAAAAGAAAATATGAAAAGTCATAGACGAATTCCTCCTTTCGAAAAGGAATTACAGGTGATCGCAATAAAGCACTTGGCGCTCCTTAACATCATTCATAGCTTTTGTAATTTGCTCATTATGAAGAATTTCAGCTTTGGAAAGTGTATTTCTTTGAATCGTAATACTTAAAAACAATACGCTAATAGTCATCGAATGTTGCTCCTTTCTTTAAAAAATAATGTATGAGACTAAAAAATCGCACAAAAAAGCCACAGGAAGATATCGTTTTCCTATGGCTGGGCGTGAAAAAGCCACAGGAAAGTATACGACCTCCTGTGGCGAATTTATGAATTAAAAGAAATAAAGTACGATTTTTAATTCTCCATTAGGGTGGTCGAATTCATATTTAATTGTCCGAAAAACACAGATGCAGTTAACGCTAAAGTTAAAGCATGTAATTGTAATTTCATCATTTCCTTCGACCTCCTTTTAGAATATTTTTCTTACGTTAGTAATTATATACAATTAATGGATAATTGTAAACATAAAAAGTGAAAATTTTTAATTTTGATTAAAATGCGTATATTTAAAAGGGCTTTTTAAAGGATACATTGTATGGATTGGATAATAAATAGAACGTGGGGGTGTCTAATGAAGTATATGAATAGAATAGCAGGTGTTATGCTAACAATTTTATTAGTTGTTACTGCTTGTTCTAATGGGGAGCAAATAAAAGAAATAGCACATATTGAACCTGGGGCTTTTAAAAAATATACGGGGACATACGTTGGAAATAATTCCGACGTTATTGCGATTGTTACAAACTTACCTGGTGGTGAAACAGTTCAAAGTTTAAATTTAGAAAATGAAAATATTAAAGTGGAATATGGTGCAAAAGAGAATGGAAATCTTACAGAAGAAATGATTGAGACGTATTGGTTTGATGGGAAGGATACGATGAAGAAGAATTTACTCTTTAATGCTATTTATCTTGCAGTTTTAGTACCGAATGCGAAAGGGTATGAGTTTCAGATTGAAAATCAAAGTTTTGCATTAAAAAGAGAAGAACTTTTACCCATACTGTATAAAGAATTTAATGATTTGCCAAAGGATGATCTTATATGGAATAAGGGAATCTTAATGAATTTCTTTTACGGTAATCAAGAAAAAATAGAAAAGCTAGTTAATAATAAAGATTTTCGAAAGCAATTTTTTAATGAACATCCTGTGCGGGAATCTAAGTGATATGGAGGAAGATGTGGTTATTTTACGATTGAAAATACGGACATTTTTTAAAGGGAGTCATTCAGTATCGAATGATTCTTTTTTTTGATGAAAATTATGGGAAAAAATATAACGTTGTGCTATGGTTAATTACATAAGTAATGAACCTATGAACCTAAGGTGGTGAAATCGTGAAACCTACTCTAGAACAAAATAAGTTAATATACATACAAATTGCAGAAACAATTGAATCTGATATTTTAAAAGACATATTACTTGAAGAAGAACAAGTTCCGTCGACAAATCAATTTGCGAAGATGTTACAAATTAACCCGGCTACAGCTGCAAAAGGAGTAAATCTACTAGTAGATGAGGGGATTTTATATAAAAAGAGAGGGATCGGGATGTTTGTTACAAAGGGAGCAAAAGAAGTCGTACTAAAAAAAAGACAGCATGTTTTTATGACCGAGTATTTACCTAAAGTGTGGGAAGAAGCAAAAGTACTAGAAATATCAAAAGACGAATTGATGGACATGATACACAAAATTACGAAGGAGGGGAAAGAGGGATGATTGCACTTGAAACGAAAAACTTGTCTAAAAAATATAAAAAGAAATTAGCTGTTAACGAAGTAACTATTTCATTGGAAGAACATAAAATATATGGTTTGCTTGGAAGAAACGGAGCGGGGAAAACGACATTATTAAACATACTTGCTGGTCAAATTATTTCAAGTAGTGGAAGCGTAGCTGTATTTGGTGAAAATGTTTTTGAAAATAGTAAAGCGATGCAAAATATTTGTTTCGTTAGAGTGAAAGAAGAAGCTCATTTAAGTTATAAAGTAAAAGAAATCTTTAAGATGTGTAGCATGTTTTATAAAAATTGGGATGGAAAGTATGCTAAAGAACTTGCAGATAAATTTCAGCTTAATATGACAGAGAAATACCATAAGCTATCACATGGCATGCAAACAGTCGTAGGAATTATTCAAGGATTAGCAAGTAGGGCACCAATTACAATTTTTGATGAACCAACTACTGGTTTAGACGCAGCACATCGTGAGTTATTTTATAGTTTACTATTAGAAGATTACGGTGAGTATCCTCGAACAATTATATTATCAACACATTTAGTAGAAGAAGTAACCCATGTTATTGAAGATGTAATTATCATAAAAGAAGGAAGACTAGTTGTTCAATCATCGGTGGAAGATTTATTACAACAGGGGCATATTATTTCAGGGCATAAAGATAAGGTTACAAAATTTTCAATAGAAAAAAATGTTATAAAACGAGAGTTTTATGGAAATAAAGAGATTTCTACCATATGGGAAAAACTTTCTACTAAAGATTATCAGTTGATTGAAACGGAAGGGTTAGAAATGTCCAGGGTAACACTACAAAAACTATTTATTTATATAACAGATAAAGAGGGGGAATGACAATGCTTTTAAAACAATTGAAGTTACATATAAAATATCATTATAAGGCCGTTTTTATCTTTTGGATAGTAGCATTTCTTATAAAATGTACAATGACTGCAACTGATTTAAAGGGGATAAAGGTAGCATTTTTACATGATATCTTCAATAATTCATCAATTGCAATTGTGATGTTTATTGTAGTAAGTGTGTTTCTTATTCAACTTGATATTTTTCCTACAGTTGTCTCATTTGGTGTTACTAGGTTGCAATTTTTTATTGGCTCAGTATGTTTTATTTTATTGCAATCAGCATTTTTTTCATGTCTTCAAGTTTTATTTTTACAAGGTACATTTTATGAAACAGAACATGCAAATTTAGGAACACATACAATTGAACTATTCTTTGCACAGTTCGTATTTTATAGTACATTAGCTTGTTTATTCCAATTAACAACTATTTTTCAGAAAAGATTTAATTGGTTAGGATTTGCCTTTAGTGTGATATTTTTATTCGGATTGGCGAGTACAATGTATGCTGGGATAGGGATAAAAGAATTGGTGTTTATTGATAGTAAAGTGTTACTAGAAATACCTAATTTTATATCAGTTTCGATAGTACTTATTTTAATATATATTGTAATTAGTGCCCTGTTTATTCGTAAAGTTTCGTTTGAAGATACGATTTAAATACAATTACTTTAAGAGAGAAGGAAGACTGTATGGGAGATACTTCTTCACTAATAACCGTCTTTTTATGCGTAGCACTGTTAATATTTTGGCGTCGCTACCGCTCTATGTATAAACCGATAAAGGGAAAACGTATTTTGTGGCCATTACTATTTTTAACACCAGGTATTTTATTGTTTTTTGGTCCAGTACATCCAGCTATATTACAAGTGACTATAGCAGCATCCATTGGGGTGATTTTCGCAATCCCACTTATATTTCTAACAAACTATGAGCGAAGAGAAGACGGAAACATTTATACGAAAAAAAGTGCTGCCTTTTTAATTACTTTTATCGGAATTGTTATTTTAAGATATGGTTCAAGACAATATATTGTTGACTTAGATCAGCAAACAATAGGTTTATTATTTTACGTAGTTGCAGTATCGTATATTATTCCGTGGAGAATTGCTTGTTATATAAAATTCAGGAAAGTTTGGCGGGAAAATAATAATCATGCTATATGAAAACTTCTCATTTGAGAAGTTTTTTATTTTTCTATGTAAGTGAAATAACTTGTTGAAGTGCAAGCTACCATGCAATATGATAAATATAAAAAATTGAGGAGAGTGGGGGATATAAAAATGCGTACAATTTTACTTTTTCTAAATAACATGTCTACTGATGAGATAGAAAGTATTCGAGAAATACACGATCCTTTATTTGGTTTAATTCCTCCCCACATAACAATTGTATTTCCTTTTGAAGGTAATATTTCAAATGATGAATTGAAATCGCATATTTCGAATCTGGCAAAAGGGATAGGTACAATTGAGATTAAGTTTGCAAGTGGTGTAACTAGTATAGGAGACTATTTATTTTTAGAAATTGAGCAAGGAAAAGAACAAATAGAAAAACTACATGATAAATTGTATACAGGCCCCTTATTACGATTTTTGAAAAGAGACATTCCGTACATACCGCATGTAACAGTCGGAAGAGAAAGTAGCCCTGAGTTAGCAACTAAAGTAGTAAAGGATATTCCTAGTTTTCATGAGAAGTTAAATTGTGTAATTGATAGAATTAGCGTGGAGCGAATTGGAAAGAATGGAGAATCAATTATTGAATTTGAAGTACCATTGTAAAAAAGCTGACAAAAGTCAGCTTTTTTATTTCGAACTATGAAGTAAAGCACCAATTGCACCACTATAACCGCCGTCTTGTAAAAAGACTGGTATTTTGTTTTGATATTCTGTATAGCTACTAATAATATTTTGAAGATGTACGTTATTACATAGAGTAGAACCGATGTAAATGATATGGTCAATATTTTTTGCTTCGGCGAATTGAAGACTTAATGCTGTGACGACTTCACCGACAAGTCCTTGAACGGTAGCTAGTATATCTGAACTACTATAATTTGAGTCTGTAATGGTCGCTTTTCCGAAATTGCTAGCAGTTAAGTTATTATCAAGAGGGGAGAGAATCCCACCATAAATATCTCCAACTGTAATATCTAGACTGTTTCTTGAACCAATTTTCGTAAGCGGAATCACGTCTTCAAAATGATCTATATTTGTTAATAGTTTTGAAAGACCCATAATAGTACCACCGCCAACTCCAGTTCCACCAGCGCGAACATATTGCTTGTCGTGAACATAGTGAATGGAAGTACCTGTACCGATATTTGTTAATACAAAGCTGTTTATAGCACGTTTTTCTTCTTTTAGTATGTATCGTACTCCTGCTAAAGTAGCTTCAAACTCGTTTAATTCTACTATTTTATATGAACTTGAAAGGAGTTGTTCTAACTGTGTAGCTTTACCACCTGTAATGCATAATTGTGTAATTGAATTATTATTATGAAGCCATTCTTTAATTCTTTCTTGTTCATATGAATAAAATTTTTCAAAAACTAATTTGTTCATTTCGTTAAAGTAAGCAATTTTTGTTAATGTTCCCCCAGCATCAATACCAACAACATTCCGCATTTCCCTACCCCTTACTATGTAATCTGTTTAATCAGCTTGATATATTAATAGCTTTTCAATGGTAACGATTGAATGACCGTTTACAGAGGCAATTCCTTTCCCAAGAACAAAACCTCGTCTGTTACGTGTTAATTCATAATGTAAGTCAAGTTTATCACCGGGATACGCATTTTCATGAAATTCCACCCCATCTAAAGAGGAGAGGAAACCAAGTCCTTCAGATTCACCTGTACTTACAAAAGAACTAAGTTGAGCGAGTGCTTCTACAATTAGCATATGAGGCATATAGTTTTGATTTTCATTAATAAACCACTCGTTATTTGTGATCAGTTTGTATCCTGTAGCTGATTGAGATTCTTTAACGTTTGTAATTTTATCAATCATTAAAAATGGATAGCGATGGGGAAGAGTATCTTTAATATTCATATCGTACCTCCAGGAATAATAATACCCCTGCTAAAGTTAAGCAGGGGAGTTATTATTAATTCTTAACTAATTCTTCTATTTTTTCAATAGAGAAAATACCACTATTTTTAATGTTTTCAACTGCTTCTTGTAATACTACTTTATCTTGAACAAGTGCAATACGTACAAAACCTTCGCCATGAGGACCAAATGCATGGCCTGGTGTGACAACGACATTTGCACGATCCATAAGTGCATAAGCGAACTCTAGCGAAGTCCATCCTTTCGGAATTTCAGCCCAAACGAACATACTTCCAGCTGGTTTATCGACATTCCAACCGAATTTGCGGAATCCGTCCACTAAAGTATCTCTACGTTCTTGGTAAATTCCACGGTTTTTTTCACAAAATGCAGCGCCGTGTCGTAATGCAGCGGATGCAGCTTTTTGAATTGGTAAAAACACACCGTAATCTGTATTAGACTTAAATTGCGTAAGCGCGCCGACAATTTCTTCGTTACCAATCATATAACCAATACGGCTACCAGCTAAACTATAACTTTTAGATAAAGAATTAATTTCAACGCCAACTTCTTTTGCACCAGGTACAGATAAGAAGCTAATTGGCTTTTGACCATCAAAATAAAATTCAGCATAAGCAAAATCATGGACAACGATAATATTATGTTTTTTCGCGAATGCGATTACATCTTTAAAGAAATCTTCATGTGCCATTGCTGGAACTGGATTTCCTGGGAAGTTCAAAATCATCATCTTTGCTTTATTGGCGATTTCTTCAGGGATAACTTCTAAGTTAGGTAAGAAATCATTTTCTTTTTTTAATGGCATGTAGTAAGATGTTGCACCGGCCATTTGAATTCCTGTTTCATAAGCTGTATATCCTGGATCAGGAACTAGTATTATATCTCCCGGATTTGCAAAAACCATAGGTAAATGAACGAGTCCGTCTTGTGAACCCATTAATAATAAAACTTCTTGTTCAGCATTTAATATAACGTTATGAGTGTTGTTGTAATATTCAGTTACAGCTTCGTGAAATTCTTGAATACCAGATAATGTATATCCGTAACTTTCTTTTGCACTTGCTGTATGTACCATTTCTTCTCTCACAAAATCAGCAGGAGGCATATCAGGATTCCCGATACTTAAATCGATCATTTTATGACCTGCTGCAATTTTCTCTTTTTTATAGGCCCCTAATTCACTAAATATAGAAGATTGGAATGCTTTCATTCTAGTTGCTAAAGTGTAAGTCATCAAAACCCCTCCTAAAAACAGTGTTTTCTTTCTGTATTTTTAATTATTCTGAAAACACATGTTTACATTTTATCATTTTTTTATGAAAATTAAAACGATTGACAAATTTAGAGGGAGGATAATAAGGAGGAACACAAAATAACGCAGAAAATATTTTCTGCGTTTTATATGAAGTCTAATCATTTCTTTTTATATGTACATAATTTTTCCACTGCATAAAAGTATACATTTAATTTGCCATCGACAACTTTTAAAGTTTGATCCGATGTAAATGAGTTACCATAATCAATGTGATATACATTAGAATCCTTTACAAATGAACCTTTGTATAAATCTTCTTTTTTCTTTGATGTTTGCATCTCCACTAAATATTGAACAATTTTTTCTTTCTTTTCTTCTTTTACAACTGTTTCAAATTTATAAGATGTAGGGCAAAGACCATTTTTGTTGTCAACGACTTCCCAAGAACCGTATATATCATTATTGCTACATCCACTAAGTAGAACGATTAATATAGGGAAAATAAATAGAAACTTTTTCATTGTGTACTCCTTTCTTATTCGTTTTTATAAACGTGCGAATACGATAGGAATATTGTAAAAAATAAAGTTTAAATTTTCATAAAGAATTTTTAAATTTCACATAAAAATTTGGGGAAAGGTGAGATTTTTAAAATAAAAAGGCATGAATCTAGTGTAATGCTAGATTCATGCCTAGTACTCTATCTTATGTTATGTTTTTTGAGGATAAATGAAGCGGAAAGAAGAATGACAATTCCATTTACAATATATAAATTTAAAATAACGAAGACTAGGTTAGCTACTCCCAAACCACCTTTATCGAATATAGATGTGAGTGCTGTAGTAGTCAAAAAGATAATGGGAGTTAACAATAAAAATAGGAAACCTGCAACAATCCTTCTTTTAAAGTTATTTTGAGATAAGGAAATGGCTAAAAAATTAAGGACGCCAAACATGACCAATGAAAAAAGAAGGATAATTAATAATTGGATGCCATAAGACATTTCCACAGCTCCTTTTTGAAAAACTATAATTTATTTTATTCGAAAGTAGTAGGGGATACTCCTTTAAATATTTAAACTACATAAAGAAAATAGATTTTAATCCTTGAAATTCAAAAAGAATGGACCCAGTAAAATACGGGATCCATTCTTAAGAAGTATTAGTTTTATATATTCGCAGATTGTGACGTTTGTTTTTTAAATTGTTTCTGCTTAGATAAGGAAATAAAAATAATCAACAACGAAATAACTCCGAAGATGAGAACCATATATTGTAATCCAATCGTATCTAAGAAGAAGCCGGTGCCGAGTAAGACAATTTGGAACATAACTCTTTCAAACATATTACGGAATGAGAATAGACGTCCGTGATAGCTTTTTTCGACTTTCGTTTGGAAAATTGTCGACATAATAGGGAAGAAGCAGCCTACACTAAATCCAAACAAACCAAATGAGGCAAGTGCCATCCATTTAATATCGCTAAAGAACAACGAAAGGTGTGCAAAAGCGGTACAAATTGCGAAGAAGTATAGTAACTTTTCAGGTTTGAAATGATCAGATAAACGTTTAATAACGAAGGCACCTAACATAAATGCTACACCTTCAATTGTATATATGAATCCTTTAATCGTTGGGTCATGTTGCATTTCGCTAATGTTAATAACCATTAAATTGAATCTAGCTATAAATAATAGAGGGATAATACTTAATATAAGTGCTGTAAAAGCAATAGGAATTCCTTTTAAAATACGAAATACTTCCATAAAACTATTATCTTTAGCTGATTGTTTACTTGATGTAGCGGATTTTTTATCTTCAAATTGTAGGAAGAAAGTTGAGAGGAATAATAAAGCGTATGCTGCCATTGAGAAGGCATACATATACTGTAAACTCATTACAACTAAAAGAATGCCACCTAGTGAAGTACCTGCAATACGAGCGATTGTACCGATATTCATATGTACACCGTTCATTTGTAATAGCTCATGTTCATTAACGATGAGTGGAATTACAGATTGTAATGCAGGGAAATAAAATGCTGCTGAAATTTGAAGTGCAATCATAAAAGCAACCATAAAGGCGATACTTTCATATTGAATAGCGAAAAACATGAAAATAACACTAATAACACGACCAAATCCAGCGTAAAGAAGAACTTTCTTTTTTTCATATTGATCAATGACACGCCCAGCCATTGGACCAACTAGAACGCCAGCTAACAGTCCGATAAATAATATAACGGATTTCATAAAATCAGAAGGGACGTATTTTTGCATAAATTCAAGATTACCAAGAATACCAAGCCATAACCCTAGACCAGCAATAAACTCCCCAATTAACACAATCCAAACATTTTTATTACGCCACATAATGTAAAACCTCTCCGTCTTTTAAAATGAAAAACTCGTATATAAAACCTCCTTATTTTATGTATTATTTTTAACGAACTTTTTTAGAGTCAGAGTCTATATTACGTGTTTCATTAGTGAATTTCAATCTTTTTGATTTGTGGAAAAATGTTGGATTAAGTGATGCAATAGGTAATTGAATAGACGGGAAAATTTACAAGTAAATCCAAATTTAAAGGGAAGGTATGTATAGGGAAAATAAAAAAAGCAAGACCGTATATACTACGTCTCACTTTTCTTAAATACAACATTAAACAATAAATTTACTTAGCAACACTTATGATCTTGTCCAATAGCTAAACCGCTAAAAGACAGAGGACCAACAATGTCTGCACTTGCACCACTAGTAAGGTTTTCTACAGTTAATGAATACTCGTGAGTCCCGCAGCTAACATTTTGATCTATAGCTTGAAATGTTTGCACGTAAAATTGCTCAGAATCTGTAGATTCAATCCCTACTTGAGCGTTGAAGATTTCTGTATTGTCACGGAAAATTCTAAATAATATTTGTGCTATGTCAGTTATACCTTTAACCCCAACTGTAGCAATTAATTCTACTCGATTATCACGTGAATCTTTTCTTGAAATTTTCAATTTAATATTTGCTAGAATTGCTTTGTTTGGGGAATGGGGAATTACAAAAGTTGTTTCACCCGTTTTATTTATTGGTTGAGTAGCTTGGTAATCAATGATATGAGTCATATTCGTCACCTCCTTATATACTAAAATATGAAAGTAACGATAAATTAGCTTGGACATATACTAGAAGATGTTAATAGAATTGAGAATAAAGTTGAATATGGGGCGATAATATAAAAGCATCAAGAAAGAGTCACAATACTGTGAGTTGTTTCTCGATGCTGTTTGTACATTAGGCAGAGTATTCCTCTTTACGTACTTCGAAGAATTCATTCCGGCGTAAGTAATTAAAAATTTTCTCTGAAACCTCTTTTTCTTCGGATATTAAGAAACGATGATCAAAAGCATAGAAAGATTGACCTTTAATTAGTTTTACGTAGTATATTTTACACGCCTCCTTTAAATTAGGATTCTTAAATACTTTATATTATGATGACCTATCTGGTTGTTAATAATACTTAAAGTTTCAAAGGGGAGAAGTATAAATTCAAAAAAACATTGAAATAGCTTACAAATCTGTAATGTTTTTGTCACCTTTGCCGATAGTTAAAATTAACCAGTATCTTCTATACTACAAATAGGTTCCATAAAACAAGGGGGTAGAAAGATGGAGGAAGTAATTGGAGAAGTTGTAGCAGGGATTTGTGAATTTGTAGTTGAAGTTACGGTGGATGTTTTAGGAGATTTAGTTTCCGGAAATGACGAAGAGAAAGAAACATTATAAAATTTGTAAAAAGTTTAAAGATAAACAATGTGTAAAAGCTGATTTCTAAAGGGAAGTCAGCTTTTACATTATATTAATAATATCTAAATATTAATCTGTTGCGATATTAATGAAATCAATAAAGGAGCTGACCGATATGAATATGCCGAATTCTAGATGTGATGTACCTGATTCTAATACGATTGTAGCGAATATAAATGAAAAAGAATATCACTTTATAGTTCGTATACATCCACTTGCAGGAAAGATGATAGCGCTATTTGAAAATGGGAAAGAATATGGCTTGCTTGATAAGTAAATCGCTAGTAGGGATAAATTTATTAGGTCAGAGCTTACTAAGTTGAAGCATTTCAACATAGATATTCTTTATGATAGTCCTGGGTGGATATGGATTGGCATGGACCAATATGGATTGCATGCAAGAGAGGCTACTAATAGCGAAGTAGAAGTTATTGTGAAGTTACAGGGGGATTAGACGTGTAAGAAGATCCTCAAATATAAGAGATACTTTGTGGGGGTGTGGGATAATTCCCCATAACCTTTTTTGTTTTGTGCTTAAAAATAAAAGAGTTAAATTTTTTTGATAGAAGGTCTCTAATACAAGAGACGAGACTAAAAGAGGATTTGAAATTATATAAAGAGAACTTATAAATTAAATATAATACTTTATAGAAAGAAGATGATAAAAGTGAGTAAAGAAGAACTTGTGAAACAACAATTTGGTAGTAATGCAGAGAAGTATGTGAAAAGTAAAATTCATGCAAAAGGACCGGATTTACAATATGTAGTTCAGCAAGTTGAAATTCGTCATAATACTCGTCTTCTTGATATTGCTACTGGTGGTGGACATGTTGTAAATTTGTTAGCCCCAATGTTTAAAGAGGTAGTCGCTCTTGATTTAACAGAAAAAATGTTAGAAAAAGCAAAAGATTTTATAGAAGGGAACGGACATGAAAATGTATCATTTGTAGCAGGAAATGCAGAAAATTTACCATTTGCTGATGAATCCTTTGATACAATTACATGCCGAATTGCAGCACATCACTTTGTTGATCCTTTGCAATTTATTTTTGAAGTAAATCGAACGTTGGAGGATAATGGATTATTTATATTAATTGATAATGTTTCACCAGAAAATAATGAATTTGATACATTTTATAATTTTATCGAAAAGAAACGTGATCCAAGCCATGAACGAGCTTTGAAAAAAACAGAATGGATTACTTTATTAGAAAAACATGGTTTGCAAATGCAGTCATGTCATACTTTTGATAAGAAGTTTGATTTTGATTGGTGGTGCGATATGATGGATGTACCTATGCAAAAACGTGTAAAGTTAACAGAGTGTATGATGAAAACATCAAATGAAATGCAGGGATTTTTCAACATACACTTTGATAATAATAAAGTAGAGTCATTCTATACTGAAATGGCACTGTTCGTATGTAAAAAAAGTTCAACATTAAAAAGATAAATTTCTTGCAGTCTTTCTGATGTACGATATACTTAGTACAGAGAAAATGAGAATTGAGGAATAGTAATAATGATTCGTGTACGTATTGAGGGAACCGAGGAAGAGATGCTTGAATTTTTAGAGAAAATGCCGGACATTTCTGGATTTGAAAAAACACATATGAGAGAACCGAGAAAAGGGAATAATCCGAAATATGATTCGAGCAAAAATGTACTAGCATATTTATCTTATAAGAAGATTGAAGTCGCCAATAAATGAAGTGACCCCCGAAAGTTAG
>NZ_NADV01000053.1:0-1014 GCF_003264175.1 Bacillus sp. SRB_331
GGAACGCCACAGCAATCTTCTGTAGCTTTTTCGATTGCATTACAAAATTTACTCGGTTTAGTTTGTGATCCGGTCGCTGGTTTGGTAGAAATTCCTTGTGTAAAGAGAAACGCCATTGGAACGGCAAATGCTTTAGCAGCAGCGGACATCGCATTAGCCGGCGTAAACAATATCATCAATGCTGACGAAGTTATTGAAGCGATGTATAGAGTTGGAAGACAAATGCCTCGCGAATTAAGAGAGACAGGTTTAGGTGGAATTGCAGCTACACCTACAGGGATTGCCATTAAAAATAAAATCTTTGGAGAGAAACAATCAAATCAATGAACAATTATCGGGTATATTGTGAAATAGTTAACAATCTATTCTCTATTGCTCGCCTAAGGATGTCTGTATATTGGGGGAATTACTAATAAAATATACCACTATATAATTGGGATATTTTATAATTTGTAACAACCCCGTCAGGTTGATGCTTCGCCAATTTTTTGATTTTGATTAACTTAGAAGAAGGATATACGATGTGGCGCACTTTATAAGCAATTCATTTTTCAAGAACGGTCTATATTCCGATGCCTTAAATAGAGAAGTAAGAATAGAAAACTAGGAGGAATTATTATATGAATGGGAATACTGCAAAAAACATAGAATTTCAAGTTGATAATACTGCAGTAAAAAATGAGAAATATCTAGACCCTAAAAAGTGGCATAAACAGGATACTACCTGGGCATTGAGTCTATTTGGAACAGCAATTGGAGCAGGAGTACTCTTCTTACCTATTAATGCAGGTTCAGGTGGTTTATTATCATTGCTGCTAATTACCATACTTGCATATCCTGTTATGTATTACTCACATAGGGCGCTTGCTAAAATGATATACGCTTCTAATTCTGCTGATGAGGGGATTACAGGTACAATAAGAGAGTATTTCGGAAATAAGGCAAGTATAATTTTTAACATAGTATATTTCGTTTCAATTTATACGATCGTGCTGATGTATTCGGTTGCACTTA
>NZ_NADV01000054.1:0-1014 GCF_003264175.1 Bacillus sp. SRB_331
GGAACGCCACAGCAATCTTCTGAAGCTTTTTCAACCGCATTACAAAATTTACTCGGTTTAGTTTGTGATCCGGTCGCTGGTTTGGTAGAAATTCCTTGTGTAAAGAGAAACGCCATTGGAACGGCAAATGCTTTAACAGCAGCGGACATAGCATTAGCCGGCGTAAACAATATCATCAATGCTGACGAAGTTATTGAAGCGATGTATAGAGTTGGAAGACAGATGCCTCGCGAATTAAGAGAGACAGGTTTAGGCGGAATTGCGGCTACACCTACAGGGATTGCCATTAAAAATAAAATCTTTGGAGAGAAACAATTAAATCAATAAACAGTTATCGAAAACATTGTGAAATAGTTAACAATTCTATTCGCTAATGTTCTCCTAAGGATGTCTGTGTATTGAGAGTCATTATTATTAGAAAATACTACTATATAATTAAAATATTTTATAAGCTCCACCAAACTTGTCAGGTTGATAACTAGCAAATTTTTCGATTTTAATCAACTTAGAAGAAGGATGCACCATGTGGCGCACTTTGTAAGCAATTCATTTTTCAAGAACGGTAAATTCCTAAGCCTTAAAAAGAGACGTAAGAATAGAACACAAGGAGGAATTATTATATGAATGGGAATACTGCAAAAAAAATAGAATTTCAAGCTGAAAATACTGCAGTAAAAAATGATAAATATCCAGACCCTAAAAAGTGGCATAAACAGGATACTACCTGGGCATTGAGCCTTTTTGGAACAGCAATTGGAGCAGGAGTACTCTTTTTACCTATTAATGCAGGTTCAGGTGGTTTATTATCATTACTGTTAATTACTATACTTGCATTTCCTGTTATGTATTACTCACATAGGGCGCTTGCTAAAATGATATATGCTTCTAATTCTGCTGATGAGGGGATTACAGGTACAATAAGAGAGTATTTTGGCAATAAGGCAAGTATAATTTTTAACATAGTATATTTCGTCTCAATTTATACGATCGTACTGATGTATTCGGTTGCACTTA
>NZ_NADV01000055.1:0-58280 GCF_003264175.1 Bacillus sp. SRB_331
ACTTCCTTATGTTAACATCTTCATTTTTCGATGTCAACTAAGTTTTTTAATTTCTTTTTTGTCGTTTTCTGCGTTTCTGCATCAGCGACGTTTATTAATTTATCATATCCTTACTCTTAGCGTCAACACTTTTTAATAAAAAATTCTTTTTCTTACATAACGAATACATTCTTCCCTATTAGCAACTCTCCGAAATAAACAAAAAATGATTTTATACCTTTCTTCCATCGCCTTTTTTACAACGCTATGTATACGCTCATCTTCAAAATCAAATAAAAGTTCCTCTAACTCTCTCTTCAGTATGTATTCCATTTCTTTTTTCTCTTCCTTCGTCAACATAATCCCAAACAAATTATCACCTCAATAACTCCTTACGTGTACCGATAAACGCCCCACTCATTTTCAATTATCAATAATGTATCACCAAAAACAAAATTCTATCACTCATTATATCCACCACTTACGATATTAATCCCTTGTTCTCTTTTTTAAATTTAAAGCATATATGTAACTGAAAAGGATTGGACAAAGGGGCGCAATATTATGTTTTTCTTTTTTATTACGAGTAAAAGAACATTTAAACACATTAGCTTAATAGTCGTACTTTCCTTATTTACAGCATGGCTACTCTTTTTAAAAACATATTCACATGAATCTGCTTTTTCAACTGCTACTGGTCCTAAAGTGATTTACAAAGGGGACACTGCAAAAAAACAAGTTGCATTCACGTTTGACATTAGCTGGGGGGACAAAAAAGCTATTCCAATCCTTAATACACTCAAAGAAAGAGAAATTAAGAATGCAACCTTCTTTCTCTCTGCTGCATGGGCTGAAAGACACCCTGATATTGTCGAACGCATCATGAAAGATGGACATGAGATTGGTAGTATGGGCTATAATTACACATCCTACACTTCACTAGAAGCAAATGAAATACGACGAGATCTTTTGCGGGCACAAGATGTTTTTACGAAACTTGGCGTAAAACAAGTCAAGCTATTACGTCCACCTAGTGGCGATTTTAACAAAACAACTCTTAAAATAGCGGAATCACTCGGATACACCATCGTTCATTGGAGTAACAATTCAAATGACTGGAAAAATCCCGGCGTAAATAAAATCATTTCCACAGTCTCTAGCAATTTAAAGGGTGGAGATATCGTCTTATTACATGCTTCTGATTCTGCCCTTCAAACAAATAAGGCTTTACCATTACTCTTACAAAAATTAAAGAGCGACGGATATGAACAAACATCTGTATCACAACTTATTTCCAACACAAGTACAAAAAGTGAAGATATTAAGTAGTTCCTTTCTACACGGTTCTTCACACATAAAAAGCTCTGCTATCTTTTGTTAAGATAGCAGAGCTTTTTTATCCTAGCATTTACAGACGATAAGAATCTGGATAATTAAAAATCCACTCTCCTCATTAAGCTGACTTACTCTTTTGTCCAATTAAACGATGCAATACAAGTAACTGATATGAATTACATAATAAAAGTGGTATCACCATTAAATATAACCAATCTGTATCATTAATCCGGAGCGCTGGTACCCATTCAAGAATTGTTACAACAACCATAAAGAACAGAGCGGGAACAAATGCTTTTTTATTCGTTTCTTTACTCTTTATATAAGCGACAATTGCCCCAAACACAAATAACATCCCAGCAACAAGTATGTTATTCCCTAATGAAACTTCCCCATTTGCAACAAGTACTGACCTTAAATAAACGAAATCAAATAATACGAACGCAATAAAGAACAGTTGCACTGTATTCCATAAAGAAGATGACCGAAACATCCCTAATCCAAAACGATGGATCGTTAAATACGCAAAGAACCCCATTTGACTTATAACACTAAAAATAAATCCTACGCCCATCAACCAAAAGGAAATTGCTAAAATCTCTTTCCCGTCGAAATTTTGAAAAAATTTAGCGTACTTGTCCCACTCTAAAACAAAACCAATAAAGACTGTGCTAATCCCACCAAGAAACAACGTCGTAAAAAATAGTCGTACCCACTTGCGGCTATTCACAACACATCCCCCATTATTCTTATATTTCTAATTAAATTGTAACAATGACAATTTCAAAAAGCTAGCCATGTTAATGTATAAATTCCTTAAAGAGATTTATATTAAAAAAAGAGAACTTTGCTGAAAGGAGCTCCAACTTATGAAACGGATGCTGCTCGTTTTGATTTCTTCTTTTCTATTTATAGCACTAGCGGCATGTGCACAAGAAAAAGAAGCAAAATCCGAACTTGATTATGATCAAACAAAAAAAATGATTGTTGATATTTTAAAAACCGATCAAGGAAAAAAAGCGATCCAAGATGTATTAACTGATGAAAAAATGAAACAAGCACTCATACTAGATGAAACAGTAGTAAAGAAAACGATTGAAGATGCACTGGTATCTGAAAAAGGGCAACAATTCTGGGAAAAGCTCTTTAAAGACCCTGAGTTCTCATCGAAATTTGCTAAAAGTATGGGAAAAGAACAAACAAACTTAATGAAAACTTTACTAAAAGATCCTGAATACCAATCAGGTGTTATAGAGATTATGAAAAATCCTGAAGTAGAGAAAATTATGTTACAAACAATGAAGAGTAAAGAATATCGTCAATATTTACAGCAAGTACTAACTGAAACTGCCGAAAGCCCTCTCTTCCAAGCTAAGATGATTGACATCATTAGTAAAGGTGTACAAAAAGCCGAAAAAGGTGGGTCTGATAAGAAAGGCGCAGGTGGTGAAGGCGGTTCTCAAGATGGGAACAAAGAACAACAATAAAAATTATAGCAATGAGTGGACAATGTATATAATGTCCACTCATTACTACTTTACTTTTGTGTAACAGCTGTTTTATCAATAACTGTCTCAGCTATCGTACGATAAATGAGACCCGTTGGATGTGTATCTTCATATACTGACGGCGCAAAGTCCTCTTTATTCCAATCAGGTTGTTGAAGTGGAATTCGGCCAAGTACATCCGTTTGGAGTTCCGTAGCCAATTTATCTCCTCCACCTCTTCCAAACACATACTCTTTTTCACCAGTTGCTTTACTTTCAAAATACGCCATATTTTCAACAACACCAAGAATACTATGTTCTGTACGTAAAGCCATGGCTCCAGCGCGCGCTGCTACAAATGCCGCTGTTGGATGCGGCGTTGTTACAATAATCTCTTTACAAGCCGGCAACATCGAATGTACATCTAAAGCAACATCACCCGTACCTGGTGGTAGGTCCAATACTAAGTAATCTAAATCACCCCACTCTACTTCTGTGAAAAAGTGATTTAACATTTTCCCAAGCATCGGTCCTCTCCAAATAACAGGTGCGTTATCTTCTACAAAGAATCCCATTGAGATTACTTTCACGCCTAGACGCTCCACTGGTATTATCTTATCACCTCTTACGATTGGACGTTTTTCTATACCCATCATATCCGGTACACTAAAACCGTAAATATCCGCGTCAATAATACCAACCTTTTTGCCTAAACGAGCTAAAGCAATTGCAAGGTTAACAGAAACAGTTGATTTCCCTACTCCACCTTTTCCACTTGCCACTGCTAAAAATGTTGTATTTGAGTTCGGTGATAATAAGGATTCACTTTTCTCTTCCTCTTGCGGTGGTGCAAACTGAGCTAATTCCTCTTCTGTAAATTCTGCAAAACGAAGTCCAACTGTTGTTGCTCCAAGTTCTTTTACTAACTTTACAATTCCAGACTGCAACTGCATTTGTTCCGCTGTACCCGTCTTTACAATTGCAATTTTAACACTTACATGTTCCTTCTCAGGCTTGACTGTCACCTCTTTAATTGCATTTGTTTCTTTTAACGTTTTATGTATAAACGGATCTACAATCCCTTCCAATGCTTCCACTACCTGCTCTTTTGTTACCATAATTAGCCCAGCCCCCTGTATGAAAAATAACGTATTGTTAATTAAATTTATCTCTCTTTATTTTTGAAATAAATGCGTTTACATTTCCAGTATAACATATTTTCGGAAAACTTCGTTAACGAGAGAAACTCGAAAAAATCCTCCTTATTCTGGAGGATTTCCTTTTTCCGTAAAATAACGTAATATACCACGATATATTGCAGCAGCTACTTTTTGTTGGTATTTCTCCGAATTTAACATATATCTTTCATTCACATTCGATAAAAAGCCAGCCTCAATTAAAGCACCTGGTGTTTTGGCATACTTCAATAAATACACGTGAGGAATTGTTTTAGCAGAACGATTCGTATTTTCTAAGCTTGTTCTCAATTCAGCTTGTATAAATTTCGCAGCCCGTTCATTTTCAATCGAAGAACGATAGTAGAACGTTTGTGCACCCTTAGATCCACTACTAGTTAGGGCATTTAAATGAATACTCGCAAAAAAGTCTACATCAGGCTTATTAATGATCTCAACACGCTTTTTTAAATCCTCTGCTTTACGTCTACTATATGACTTTGTATCTTTATTAGCTAAATCATAATCTCCTTCACGCGTTAAAATAACTAAAGCACCTTGTTCTTGTAAATAATCTTGTACCTTTTTTGTAATCTCAAGTGTGATATCTTTTTCTACAATATCCTTTCCACCAACAGCCCCTCCGTCTGGCCCACCATGCCCAGCATCTAGTACAATCACTTTCCCTGATAAGGGTAAATTCCAAGCTCGCCACGATTTTGTAATTTGAAATTCTTGTTTAACTAAAAAAAACAAAACAACCGCAGCGAGCGCAAAAGAGATAATTCGAATTCTCTTCATACCTTTCCTCCTCCAGCTAGTCCCTCTAATTACTTATATGGGACAAGAGGAAAGTTTATGCTTGTCTTAGTGTAGCTTTAATCGATATCTTCTTTCGCCTTTTTCATAGCCTTCCTGCCACCACAAGCCGATAAACTGCTGGCAAGATTCAAAAAGCAATTCCTCGTCTTGCAACTTAATTTCACGTATAGTCATACTCGTTAAAAATTGAAATAACGTTTCAGTTAATTGTTGTTCTTCTTCTAAAGCCCTATATTTTACATCAAAGAATGATTCGCCATGATAACCAAATTTACTGTATCTCGCTCCTAATAAATAAGATTCTATCCCTAGTTCAATGCAATAATCTTCATACTGACGATGAAGTTCTTGCATCTGAAAGGCATCACGAATATTTAAACGCAATGTTTTTAATGATAATTCTCGCAGCATCTTCCGCTCGTATTTTAACTGCTTTTCTTTTTGTTTTTCTTGTAAGCTGACAATGACATTCATAGTACTTATAAACCTCCCTAATACGTATTAGTCTAAACTTCTAAAGAAGAAGCATACGTAGGACGGTAGCACTAAAATATTCCAAGCTAAAAAAATTACAAAAGAAGAATTAAACATAAAAAAACCCCAACCAAAATGGTTGGGGTTTGTAGTTCTCAAAAATTAACGTTTTGAGAACTGAGGTGCACGACGTGCGCCTTTAAGACCGTATTTTTTACGCTCTTTCATACGTGCGTCACGAGTTAATAGACCCGCACGTTTTAATGTTAGACGGTATTCTGGATCAGCTTTTAATAAAGCGCGAGAAATACCGTGACGAATAGCACCAGCTTGACCAGTGTATCCACCACCATTTACGTTTACAAGTACATTGTAGTTACCTAAAGTTTCTGTTGCAACTAGAGGTTGTTTCACTACTTCACGTAATGCAGCAAATGGGATATAGTTTTCAAAATCACGACCGTTAATAATAACGCGTCCTTCGCCTGGAACTAGGCGTACGCGCGCTACTGAACTCTTACGACGTCCAGTGCCATAGTATTGAACCTGTGCCAAAGTAAGCCCTCCTTTAATTAATTATCCGCGAAGTTCGTAAACTTCTGGTTGTTGTGCTTGGTGTGGATGCTCTGCTCCAGCATACACGTTTAATTTCTTAGACACTTGACGTCCTAAACGTCCTTTTGGAAGCATGCCTTTAATTGCAAGCTCTAACATTTGTACAGGGTAGTTTGTACGCATTTCTAGAGCTGTTCTTTGCTTAAGTCCACCTGGGTGGTTAGTGTGACGGTAGTAAATTTTATCGTTTAATTTATTACCTGTTAAATGAATTTTCTCAGCGTTAATAATAATTACATGATCACCCGTGTCAACGTGTGGTGTAAATGTTGGTTTGTGTTTACCACGTAAAATGGATGCTACTTCAGTAGATAGGCGACCTAAAGTTTGACCTTCAGCATCAACCACATACCATTTACGCTCAACTTCGTTAGCTTTTGCCATAAAAGTCGTACGCATGTGTTTCCCTCCTCGTTATCTTTTCCATAGAAAAAATCTATTGTTTATCTTAAACACGATTTCCTTCCGGGGCTAATCGTGGTTTTAGAAACAATACCATATGTTATGATATACTTTTGAGTTTCTAATGTCAAGCAAATGTTACACCAGGATTAGTTGTTATAGTTTACCTGCCATAAGTAAAGTCCATGACCTGGAGCCATCTTTCCAGCAAACTGGCGATTTTGCTTCGCTAAAATCTCTGGAATACTATCCGGATCAAGCTTTCCTTGACCTACGCTAAGTAACGTACCAACAATAATTCTGACCATATTATATAAAAATCCATTACCTACAAAGCGAAAAATTAATTCATCGTCTTGCTCAATTAATTCGATTTCATAAATTGTTCGTACTTTATCTTTTTTGTCAGTTTTTGCCGAACAAAAAGAAGTAAAGTCATGCGTTCCAATAAAATAAGGAATCGCTTTTCTTATAGAGTTTATTTCGAGTGGATATGGATATTGATATACGTAATTTCTACGGAATACATCCGCAGTCTTTGATAATAATACACGATAGCGATATTCTTTTTTCTCGACACCGTAACGTGCATGAAATTCTTCTGTTTTCTTCTCTACCTGCCTGATAATAATATCATCCGGCAACATTGTATTTAAAGCATTACTCCATTGCCACTCTTCAAGAGACAAAGGTGTATCAAAGTGTATCACTTGTCCTTTGGCGTGAACAGTAGAATCCGTTCTGCCTGATGCCTGCACACGAACAAGTTCTCCTTTATGCAACTTCTGCAATGCTTTCTCTATTTCTTGTTGAACAGTCCGATGCTGTGGTTGAATTTGGTAACCACAAAAATGAATGCCATCATATGCAACTGTACATTTTATTCTTTCCATTTCTCTATTCTCCATTACGACCGCACCCATGCCAAAATACAAGCTAAACAAAGTAAGCTTACAATTGTTACTGTATCACTTATTTTCCAGCGTAGTTGCCTAAATTTAGTACGTCCTTCGCCACTTTTATATCCACGAGATTCCATCGCAATCGCTAAGTCCTCTGCACGCTTAAAAGCACTGATAAATAATGGAACGAGTAGTGAGATAATAGCTTTCATCCTATCTTTTATAGGTCCCCCGGCGAAATCAATGCCCCGTGACGCTTGTGCTTTCATAATTTTACTCGTTTCATCCATTAATGTCGGGATAAAACGTAGTGAAATTGACATCATTAATGCGATTTCATGAACAGGAACTTTTATACGCTTGAACGGCTTTAATAACGTCTCCAACCCATCTGTAATTTCAATAGGTGTCGTCGTTAACGTTAATAATGTCGTCATTAAAATAATAACGAAGAATCGTATAGAAATGTATATCCCTTGCTCTAATCCTTTTTCATGTATCGAAAACCAACCAAGCTGGAATAGTACTTCCCCTTCTTTATTTGTAAAAATATGCAGGAAAAATGTAAAAAGAAAAATCCAAAGAATTGGTTTTAAGCCCGAAAGTACATAACGAATCGGCACTTTTGCAAAAAATAAAGCAATGAGTGCATATAAAAATAAAAATCCATATGAAATCGCATTATTTGCTAAGAAAACAACAAATACATATAAAAAGACAATCAACAGCTTCGTACGAGGATCAAGTTGATGAATGATTGACTGACCTGGAATATATCTCCCAATAATCAACTGCTGCATGATTCATGACCACCTTTTCGTAACACCTGTACAACTTCATGAGTAAGATCCTCTAAAGATAAGGTAGCCTTCGAAATTGAAATACCAAACTTCTCTTCAATTGCACGTTTATACTTTAAAGACATTGGAAGATCCACACCGATTTGTTCTAATTCATCAGCATATGAAAATACTTCCTCTGCTCTTCCTTGCAAAAAGACCGTTCCTTTATGCATGACCACTATTTGATCTGCATACTTAGCGGCATCCTCCATATTATGGGTAACAAGAATGACTGTAAGCCCCTGTTCCTTATGCAAATTGTAAAACATCTCCATGAGCTCGTGCTGTCCTTTTGGATCAAGCCCTGCTGTAGGTTCATCTAATACAAGCACTTCGGGTTCCATCGCAAGTACGCCTGCTATTGCAACACGCCTCATTTGCCCACCGCTTAATTCAAACGGAGAACGTGCTAATAACTCTATGTCCAATCCAACAAGCTGGATTGCATCTTTCGCCTTTTGTTTTGCCTCTTCTTCAGATACACCAAAATTAGTCGGTCCAAAACAAATGTCCTTTTCAACTGTTTCTTCAAATAGTTGATGTTCTGGAAACTGAAAGACAACCCCTACTTTTTTTCGTAGCGGCTTAAGCTTTTTCTCTTTTTTCCCTGCTGAAATTAAATGTTCACCAATTTGAACCGTACCATTTGTCGGCTGCAATAAACCATTTAAATGTTGAATCATCGTCGACTTACCTGAACCAGTATGACCGATAATGGCATAATAGCCCCCACTTGGAAACGACACGTCTACATCATAAAGTGCGCGTCTTTCAAATGGAGTTTTATATTGATAACGATGTTCTACTTTTTGGAATGTAATCTCCAAAGTTCGTTCACCAAGCTTTCCATTGTAAGATGCGTATTTTGCAAGTGAATTTCATTTCTTTTTAATAATTCTGCTATTTTCACCGAAAAAGGTACATCTAATCCAATCTCTTGGAGCATATGAGAGGATTTGAAAATTTGCTCTGGAGTACCTTCCTCTAGTATTTCTCCCTTGTTCAAAATAATAATACGGTCTGACTGTGCCGCTTCTTCTAAATCGTGCGTAATCGATAATACCGTAATACCCTTTTGATCAACAAGTTGTCTGACCGTTTCTACTACTTCACGTCTCCCCTGAGGGTCTAACATTGAAGTTGCTTCATCTAGTATTAAAATAGATGGTTGAAGTGCTAGAACACCTGCTATTGC
The DNA here is from genome assembly GCF_003264175.1 of Bacillus sp. SRB_331. NCBI lineage: Bacteria > Bacillati > Bacillota > Bacilli > Caryophanales > Bacillaceae > Bacillus > Bacillus sp. SRB_331. Next base: position 9,229 of record NZ_NADV01000055.1, read on the forward strand.
GACTCGCTGCTTTTGTCCACCAGATAACGAATGGGGTTCTTCATTTAAAAAATCTTCCATACGGACAAGTTGCAGAGCTTGTTCTAGTCTTTCTATCATCTGCTCCCTTGGCATTCCGATGTTCTCTAGGCCGAATACAACGTCATCTTGTACTGTCGTTCCAACAAATTGATTATCTGGATTTTGGAATACCATGCCAATTTGCTTTCGAACATCCCATACTGTTTCCTCTGATAAAATCATTGTATCATTTAAAGTAATTTTCCCTGATTCCGGTAAAAATAAGCCATTCAATAATTTTGCAAGTGTAGACTTCCCTGAACCATTTTGTCCAATAACAGATACCCATTCTCCTTCATATAAGGAAAACGAAACATCTTTTAATGCATAAGAGGCTGCCCCAGGATATTGAAATGATATATTTTCTGTCCGAAGTTTCTCTTTTTTCAATACAAGGCACCCTTTCTTTCGTCAAGTTAGCCTATTTTTATACTTAAAAAAAAAGGGCCATGACCAGTTACTTGAAAAGAACTGTCCTGCCCTTTTAATCATCATTATACTAACTCGATAATTACCATTGGTGCTGCGTCTCCGCGACGTGGACCAATTTTTGCAATACGAGTGTATCCGCCTTGGCGCTCAGCATAGCGTGGAGCTACATCAGCGAATAATTTTTGAAGTGCATCTTGACCAGTCTCAGCGTTAGCAACCTCATTACGGATGAAAGCTGCTGCTTGACGACGAGCATGAAGATCTCCGCGTTTACCTAAAGTGATCATTTTTTCCACTACAGAACGAAGTTCTTTTGCACGAGTTTCTGTCGTTTGGATGCGCTCGTTGATAATTAAATCAGTAGCTAAATCACGTAACATAGCTTTACGTTGCGCACTTGTACGGCCTAATTTTCTGTATGCCATTCGTAGTTCCCTCCTTTGTTGATGGGTTTAAATCCTCAGTCGTCTTTACGTAAACCTAAACCTAATTCCTCAAGTTTATGTTTAACTTCTTCTAAGGATTTACGTCCTAAGTTACGAACTTTCATCATATCTTCTTCTGTTTTGTTCGCAAGCTCTTGTACAGTATTAATTCCTGCACGTTTTAGGCAATTATAAGAACGAACAGAAAGATCTAGTTCTTCGATAGTCATCTCAAGAACTTTTTCTTTTTGATCTTCTTCCTTCTCGACCATAATCTCAGCATTTTGTGCTTCGTCAGTTAAACCAACAAAGATATTTAAATGCTCAGTTAAGATTTTGGCACCTAAAGAGATAGCTTCTTTTGGCCCGATGCTTCCATCCGTCCATACATCAAGCGTAAGCTTATCATAATTAGCCACTTGTCCGACACGTGTCTTTTCCACTTGGTAAGTCACACGTGATACTGGAGTATAAATAGAATCAATAGGAATTACTCCTATTGGTTGATCTTCGCTTTTATTTGCATCAGCTGGCGTATACCCACGGCCACGCTTTGCAGTTAAACGCATGCGGAAATGCGCATTTTTTGCTAACGTCGCAATGTGTAAATCTGGATTTAAGATTTCAACATCACTATCGTGAGTAATATCAGCAGCTGTGACAATACCTTCGCCCTGTACATCGATTTCCAACGTCTTCTCTTCTTCAGAGTAGATTTTAAGAGCTAACTTTTTCAAGTTTAAGATCATCGTCGTAACGTCTTCTACTACGCCCTCAACTGTTGAAAATTCGTGTAAAACGCCATCGATTTGGATAGCAGTTACAGCGGCACCAGGGAGTGAGGATAAAAGAATACGACGTAAGGAGTTACCCAAAGTAGTACCATATCCACGCTCAAGCGGTTCAATCACGAATTTGCCATACTTAGCATCTTCGTTAAGTTCAACCGTTTCGATTTTCGGTTTTTCGATTTCAATCATTAACTAAACCCTCCTTCAAAACGTCGAAACCCCGGTTAAACAAAGGAAGAACCTCTGTTTAACCGAAAGTCCCCCTTAGGCAGTTCCCGATTGTGCACAACAAGCGATGTTTCTGTACGAAATTTCTCGATAATGCATCATATCCATTATAGACAAAAGGGAAAATTCTATACAGAAAAATTACACACGACGACGTTTTGGTGGACGACATCCATTATGAGGAACTGGAGTAACATCTCTAATTGCTGTTACTTCTAGACCTGCCGCTTGAAGAGCACGAATTGCAGCTTCACGACCAGCACCAGGACCTTTAACAGTAACCTCTAAAGTTTTTAAACCATGCTCCATTGCAACTTTAGAAGCAGCTTCAGCAGCCATTTGCGCAGCGAATGGAGTAGATTTACGAGATCCACGGAAACCAAGTGCACCAGCACTAGACCAAGAAAGTGCGTTACCATGAGTATCTGTAAGTGTTACGATTGTGTTGTTGAAAGTAGAACGAATATGAGCTATACCAGCTTCAATATTCTTTTTCACACGTTTTTTACGAGTGTTTGTTTTACGTGCCATTGTTAGTTCAACCTCCTTTACTTATTATTTCTTTTTATTTGCTACTGTACGACGTGGACCTTTACGTGTACGAGCATTGTTTTTAGAGTTTTGACCACGAACTGGTAAACCACGACGGTGACGAAGACCACGGTAAGAACCGATCTCCATTAGACGTTTAATGTTAAGAGATACTTCACGACGAAGGTCTCCCTCAACTTTAATACGATCGATGATATCACGGATACGTCCTAATTCATCTTCCGATAAATCACGAACTCGTGTTTCCGAAGAAATACCAGCTTCTGTAAGAATTTTTTCAGCAGTTGTGCGACCAATGCCGAATACGTAAGTTAAAGAAATAACAACGCGCTTGTCACGAGGAATATCTACACCTGCGATACGTGCCATTTTGAATGCACCTCCTTCTGATTAACCTTGTTTTTGTTTATGTTTAGGGTTTTCACAAATAACCATTACTTTTCCACGTCTACGAATAACTTTACATTTTTCGCAGATTGGTTTAACTGACGGTCTTACTTTCATGTCTCGAACCTCCTTAAAGATTACGGAGTGCTATATTATTTAAAACGGTACGTAATACGACCACGATTTAAATCGTACGGAGATAATTCTACCGTAACTTTGTCTCCTGGTAAAATACGAATGAAGTTCATACGGATTTTACCAGAAACGTGAGCCAATACGACATGCCCATTCTCTAATTCTACTTTGAACATAGCATTTGGCAACGTTTCAAGAACGGTACCTTCGACTTCAATTACATCATCTTTAGCCATTCAATAGTTCTCCCTTCTTCAAATCAGTAACATTTTACACTGCTCTGAAATCCCGGAGAGCCAGCTACTTATAAAGTGGTAAGGATTTCGTATCCTGCTTCTGTAAGAGCAATCGTGTGCTCAAAATGGGCACACCATTTACCATCTACCGTTACCACTGTCCAGTCATCAGATAGTGTTTTTACATATCGTCTTCCTTGATTCACCATCGGCTCAACACAGATGACCATTCCCGGCTTTAATCTAGGGCCTCTATTTGGTGGACCATAGTGCGGGATTTGAGGGTCCTCATGTAAGTCTTGCCCGATTCCGTGACCAACATACTCCCTAACGATCGAGAACCCATTCTCTTCAGCATGTGTTTGAACCGCATGCGAGATATTTGATAATCTTTCGCCTGGTTTTACTTGTTCTAGACCAAGATACAACGATTTTTCTGTGACATCAAGTAGCTTTTGAACAGATTCAGAAATGTTTCCAACTGGATACGTCCATGCAGAATCACCATGGTACCCATTGTATTTCGCACCAATATCGATACTGATGATATCGCCCTCTTCGAGCTTACGCTTCCCTGGAATCCCGTGTACAAGCTCTTCATTTACAGAAGCACAAATGCTCCCCGGAAATCCGTTGTATCCTTTAAAAGATGGCGTAGCACCATATTTTCGAATCGTCTTTTCCGCTATTTGATCGAGCTCTTTCGTTGTAATTCCTGGAGTAATATGTTGTTTCAACTCTTGATGAGTTAAAGCAACGATCCTGCCAGCTTCTCGCATGATTTCTATCTCGCGAGGAGTTTTGCAGATGATCATTACGCTAAGTCTCCGATGAGAACATCGATATCAGCAAATACTTTATTGATATCTTGCTCACCATTAATGCTTTGTAAGTAGCCAAGCTCCTCGTAGAAATCAAGCAAAGGTTTTGTTTGCTTAATATTTACATCTAAACGATTTGCTACAGTTTCTTCATTGTCATCAGAGCGTTGATATAATTCGCCACCACATTTATCGCACACATCAGCTTTTGCTGGCGGATTGAATTCTAAGTGGTAAGTCGCACCGCATTCTTTACAAATGCGACGGCCTGTAAGACGTTTTAATAACAACCCTGAATCCACATTAATGTTTAAAACATAGTCGATTTTTTTGCCAAGATCTTTCATAATCTCTTCAAGAGCTGATGCTTGTGCAACAGTTCGTGGGAAACCATCTAATAAGAAGCCTTTAATACAGTCTTCTTGGCTTAAACGTTCACGAACAATTCCAATTGTAACTTCATCTGGAACAAGCGCACCTTTATCAATAAAAGATTTTGCTTGTAAACCAAGTTCAGTTTCAGCCTTCATAGCTGCACGGAACATATCTCCTGTTGAGATGTGAGGGATGTTATACTTGGCAATAATCTGTTCGGCTTGTGTACCTTTACCAGCACCAGGAAGCCCCATTAAAATCAAGTTCATCCTTGTTCCCCCTCAGTACATGAGCATGTAGGGAAGACAGTTCTTCCCACTTACTCACTGCTTGATAAACCCTTTGTAATGGCGTTTTACCAATTGGCTTTCTAGCTGCTTCATTGTTTCTAAAGCAACGCCGACAACGATTAACATACTCGTTCCACCAATCTGTGCAGATGGAGGAAGATTTCCCAATTTCGTAAAGATAACTGGTAAGATTGCAATCGCTGCTAGGAAAATTGATCCCACAAAGGTCAAACGATACAAGATTTTTGTTAGATATTGTTCTGTATTCTTACCCGGACGAATACCTGGAACATATCCACCTTGCTTGTTTAGATTCTCTGACATTTGCTCTGGATTAACCTGAACAAATGCATAGAAATATGTGAAGGCTACAATGAGCGCAACATATATGATCATTCCCACTGGGTGAGAATAGTTAAAGTTTGCAATAATCCACTGCGACACATCATGTTTCGGGAAGAACTGTGCAATAGTTGGAGGCGTAATTAAGAATGAAACAGCAAAAATGACTGGAATAACACCCGCACTATTTACCTTAAGTGGTAAATGAGTGTTTTGTGCTCCAGCATGATTCCCATTCCCTCCTGTTACACGCTTCGCGTATTGAATTGGGATCTTTCTAACAGCCTGTTGAATGAAAATAACACCAACAATAACCGCTAGCACAGCTAGTAAAATCAATGCAACTTTAACGATACTCATGAACAATTGATCTCCGATATTTTGAAACTGTTGTTGATACACTTGAGATATAACACTTGGGATCGCTGCGGCAATACCACCAAAGATAAGAATGGAAATACCATTACCTACACCTTTAGATGTAATCTGTTCACCTAACCACATTAAAAATGCAGTACCAGCAGTCAGTACCGTAGCAATGTATAAATAAGTGCTCCAACCTGGATTCAAAATTAATTGCCCACCTACCATACCGTTAAAACCGATTGACATACCAAACCCCTGAATAAACGCAAGAACAATTGTAAAGTAACGCGTGAATTGCGTTAGTTTACGACGGCCCATTTCGCCTTGCTTCGACCATTCCGAAAATTTAGGAACAACATCCATCTGCAATAATTGCACGATGATGGATGCTGTAATATACGGCATGATTCCCATCGCGAAGATGGAGAAGTTCTTCAAGGCGCCACCGCCAAATGTATTTAGGATACCTAAGGCATTTAATTGATCTTGTGCTTTCAGTACGTCTCCATTTGTAAATGGCACTGGGATAAACGTGCCAATCCTGAATACGACTAACATCGCTAAAGTGAATAATATTTTACGTCTTATCTCAGCAACGCGCATAAAGTTGGAGATTGTACGAAACATTAGATCACCTCAACTGATCCGCCAGCTGCTTCAATTGCTTCTTTAGCACTTGAAGAGAACTTGTGCGCTTTAACAGTTAATTTTTTCTCTACTGCTCCGCTTGCAAGAATTTTAACACCGTCGTTTAACTTGCTGATAACGCCAGTTTCCAGCAATAATTCAGGTGTTACTTCTGTACCATCTTCAAAACGATTTAACGTTGATAAGTTTACAATAGTAAACTCTTTACGGTTAATGTTTGTGAAGCCGCGTTTTGGTAAACGACGGAATAGTGGAGTTTGACCACCTTCGAAGCCAAGACGAACACCGCCGCCAGAACGTGCGTTTTGTCCTTTATGACCTCTACCAGCAGTTTTACCGTTACCAGAACCGATACCACGACCGACACGGTTACGTACTTTACGAGAACCTTCTGCAGGTTTTAATTCATGAAGTTTCATTCCCAGGCACCTCCTTATATTAATGAGTTATCCTTAAGCTTCTTTTACAGAGATAAGGTGAGAAACTTTGTTGATCATACCAAGAATAGCAGGAGTTTCTTCCTTAACTACAGTTGAATTCAACTTTTTAAGACCTAAAGCTTCTACCGTCGCACGTTGATCTTGTGGACGACCAATTACACTACGAGTGAGGGTAATTTCTAACTTTTTCGCCATTTGTTTTCCCTCCTTAACCTAGTAGCTCTTCTACAGATTTACCGCGTAATTTTGCAACATCTTCAGCGCGCTTAAGTTCGCTTAATCCGTTCACAGTAGCGCGAATCATGTTGATTGGTGTGTTAGAACCAAGAGATTTCGAAAGAATATCTTGTACACCAGCTAATTCTAGTACCGCACGAACAGGTCCACCAGCAATAACACCAGTACCCTCAGCAGCAGGTTTTAAGAATACTTCACCAGCTCCAAAATGACCGTTGATTGTGTGAGGAATTGTTGTACCAACTAATGGTACAGCGATTAGGTTTTTCTTAGCGTCTTCGATAGCTTTACGGATTGCGTCTGGTACCTCTTGTGCTTTACCAGTACCGAATCCAACATGACCGTTTTTATCGCCAACTACAACTAGTGCAGCAAAGCGGAAACGACGACCACCCTTAACAACTTTCGCGACACGATTTATCGTAACTACACGTTCTTCAAGTTCTAATTTACTTGGGTCAATGCGTTGCATCAATTTTCCCTCCTTTGACCATTAAAATTGTAATCCAGCCTCACGAGCAGCTTCAGCTAGAGCTTTAACACGGCCATGGTATAAGTAACCACCGCGATCAAATACTACTTCTTTAACGCCTTTCTCTACAGCACGCTTAGCAACTGATTCTCCAACTTTCGTAGCAGCTTCAGTATTGCTAGTACCGTTAAGAGCAAGGTCTTTATCAAGAGTAGATGCACTTACTAATGTTACACCATTTACATCATCAATAACTTGAGCGTAAATATGTTGGTTAGAACGGTACACGTTTAAACGTGGACGTTCTGCAGTACCAGTAAGTTTAGCACGTACACGTGCATGTCTTTTCTTACGAGTCGCATTTTTAGCAGCTTTAGTGATCATTCTTGTCACTCCTTTCTTTCACCTAACGGGTTTACTTAGCAGTTTTACCTTCTTTACGACGAACAACTTCGCCTTCGTAACGAATACCTTTACCTTTATATGGTTCAGGAGCACGTACAGCGCGGATGTTAGCAGCAAATTCGCCAACACGTTGCTTGTCGATACCTTTAATTACGATTTTAGTTGGTACAGGTACTTCAACTTCAAGTCCTGCTTCTGGAGTCATTTCTACTGGATGAGAATAACCTACGCTTAAAACAAGTTTATCTCCTTGTTTTTGAGCACGGTAACCAACACCGACTAATTCAAGTCCGCGTACGAAACCTGTAGTTACACCTTCAACCATGTTTCCGATTAAAGCACGAGTTGTACCGTGTAATGCACGGTGTTCCTTCTGTTCAGATGGACGCTCAACTGTTAGTGTATTTTCTTCAATTTTGATAGACATATCAGTTTTGAAAGTACGAGTTAATTCACCTTTAGGGCCTTTTACTGTTACAGTATTGTCTTCTGCAACTGTAATAGTAACACCTGCAGGGATTTCAAGAATCTTTTTACCAATACGAGACATGTGGTCACACCTCCGTTCGTTTTAAATATATATTACCAAACGTATGCTACTACTTCTCCACCAGTTTGTAATTGACGAGCATCTTTGTCTGTCATTACTCCCTTAGATGTAGAAACAAGAGCGATACCTAATCCGTTAAGTACACGTGGTACTTCATCAGCTTTTGCGTAAACGCGTAAGCCAGGTTTACTGATACGTTTTAATCCAGTGATTACACGTTCATTGTTTGCACCATATTTCAGGAAAATACGAAGGATACCTTGTTTGTTATCCCCAATGTATTCTACATCACGAATGAAACCTTCACGTTTTAAAAGTTCAGCGATCTCTTTTTTGATTTTAGAAGCAGGAACCTCTAATTTCTCATGACGTACCATGTTCGCATTACGGATGCGAGTAAGCATGTCTGCAATTGGATCTGTCATCACCATGTGTTTTACCTCCTTCCCATTTGTGGGTTTTACCAACTAGCTTTTTTAACACCAGGAATTTGACCTTTATATGCAAGTTCACGGAAACAAATACGGCAAAGCTTAAATTTGCGGTATACAGAATGCGGACGACCGCAGCGTTCGCAACGTGTATACTCTTGTACTTTAAACTTAGGAGTACGCTTTTGTTTCGCGATCATAGATTTTTTAGCCACGTTTTCGCCTCCTCTACTTAGCGTTGGCTTCCATTATTTTTGGAATGGCATACCGAATTGTGTTAAAAGTTCACGAGCTTCTTCATCAGTTTTCGCTGTAGTAACGATTACGATGTCCATACCGCGGACTTTACTTACTTTATCATAATCAATCTCAGGGAAAATTAGTTGCTCTTTAACACCTAATGTGTAGTTCCCACGACCATCGAATGATTTCTTAGAAACACCACGGAAATCACGTACACGTGGTAAAGAAACTGATACTAATTTGTCGAAGAACTCATACATTTGTTGTCCGCGTAAAGTTACTTTCGCACCGATTGGCATACCTTCACGAAGACGGAAACCAGCGATTGATTTTTTAGCGCGAGTTACAACAGGTTTTTGACCTGCGATTTGCGTTAATTCTTCTACTGCATTGTCTAAAGCTTTTGAGTTAGATACCGCGTCACCAACACCAGTGTTGATTACGATCTTTTCGATTTTCGGTACTTCCATCACAGATTTATAGTTAAACTTGCTCATTAGAGCAGGAGTAATTTCCTTTTGGAACTTCTCTTTAAGGCGATTCAATGAAGTGACCTCCTTTCTTAAGAAAATTATTTATCTAATAATTCACCAGATTTTTTTGCAATACGAACTTTTTTACCATCTTCTACTTTGAAGCCTACGCGAGTAGGTTCGCCTGTTTTCGGATCTAATACCATAACATTAGAAACGTGAATAGGTGCTTCTTTCGTAATAATTCCACCTTGTGGATTTAATTGAGATGGCTTAGAGTGTTTTTTAACGATGTTAACACCCTCAACGATAACACGGTTTTGCTTTGGGAAAGCCACAAGGATAACGCCTTGTTTTCCTTTGTCTTTACCAGTGATTACCTGAACTTTATCACCTTTTTTTACATGCATCTTAATTCTGCACCTCCTTAGCAAGGCAATACCTTAAATTATAGAACTTCTGGAGCTAAAGAAACGATCTTCATGAAGTTGCTATCACGTAATTCACGAGCTACTGGTCCGAAGATACGAGTACCACGTGGGCTCTTATCGTCTTTGATGATAACCGCTGCGTTTTCATCAAATTTAATATAAGAACCGTCCGGACGACGAGCTCCGCTCTTCGTACGTACCACTACTGCCTTAACAACGTCACCTTTTTTAACAACGCCACCTGGTGTTGCTTGTTTTACCGTAGCAACGATAATATCACCAATATTAGCATATTTACGACCAGAGCCGCCTAATACTTTAATTGTTAAAAGTTCACGTGCACCAGAGTTGTCAGCAACTTTCAAACGAGATTCTTGTTGGATCATGTTATGAAACCTCCCTTCGGACTAAAAATTCCGATTCGTCTATTTAGATAACAACCGCTTCTTCAACGATTTCAACTAAACGGAAACGCTTAGTAGCAGAAAGCGGGCGAGTTTCCATGATTTTAACGATATCGCCAAGTTTTGCTTGGTTTTGCTCATCATGGGCTTTGTACTTTTTAGAATACTTAACACGTTTTCCGTACAAGGAATGAGTTTTGTAAGTTTCAACTAAAACTGTAATCGTTTTGTCCATTTTATCAGACACAACACGACCAGTATAAACTTTGCGTTGGTTACGTTCGCTCACTATGCAAACCTCCCCTCAATTTATCGATTAATTCCGATCTCTCTTTCACAAACTACAGTTTTCATACGAGCAATCGCTTTACGCACTTCACGGATGCGAGTTGGATTCTCTAATTGTCCTGTAGCAAGTTGGAAGCGAAGATTGAACAATTCTTCCTTTAAAGCTTTAACTTTTGTTTCGATTTCGGCAGTGGTTAATTCACGAATATCATTAGTTTTCATTAGATTCACCACCATTTTCTTCACGTTTTACGAACTTACATTTCACAGGTAGTTTGTGAGCTGCAAGACGTAATGCTTCGCGTGCTACCTCTTCAGATACACCCGCGATTTCAAACATAATTTTCCCAGGTTTTACTACTGCTACCCAGCCTTCTGGTGCCCCTTTACCGGAACCCATACGTACTTCTAGAGGTTTTGCAGTGTAAGGTTTAGAAGGGAAAATTTTAATCCATACTTTACCGCCACGTTTCATGTAACGAGTCATTGCACGACGAGCAGCTTCGATTTGACGGTTTGTAATCCATGAAGCAGCTTGTGCTTGTAAACCGAATTCACCGAAAGCAATTTCAGTTCCACCTTTTGCACGACCACGCATTTTACCACGATGCTCTCTACGATATTTTACGCGTTTTGGCATTAACATATTATTTTCCTCCTTCCTCAGAAGCTTTCTTTTTTGTAGGAAGGACTTCTCCACGGTAGATCCATACTTTTACGCCTAATTTACCGTATGTTGTATCAGCTTCAACTGCTGCATAGTCAATATCAGCGCGAAGTGTATGAAGTGGAACAGTTCCTTCACTGTAAGATTCTGCACGAGCGATATCAGCCCCGCCAAGACGACCAGAAACCTGTGTTTTAATACCTTTTGCTCCTGCACGCATAGCACGTTGAATAACTTGCTTTTGTGCACGACGGAATGATACACGGTTTTCTAATTGACGAGCGATGTTTTCGCCTACTAATTTAGCGTTAAGATCAGCTCTCTTAACTTCTAAAATGTTAATGTGTACACGCTTGCCTGTTAATTGGTTAAGAGCTTTACGAAGTGCTTCAACTTCAGTACCACCTTTACCAATTACCATACCAGGTTTTGCAGTGTGAATTGTAACATTTACACGATTTGCTGCACGTTCGATTTCTACTTTAGCAACAGCAGAATCTTTTAAGCGTACAGTAATGTACTCACGGATTTTGATGTCTTCATGTAATAACGTAGCATAATCTTTCTCAGCGAACCAACGAGATTCCCAGTCGCGGATAATACCGACACGAAGACCAATTGGATTAACCTTCTGACCCATCGATTATCCCTCCTTCTTTTCTGATACCACAACTGTGATGTGGCTTGTGCGTTTGTTAATTTGGCTTGCACGACCCATTGCACGTGGACGGAAACGTTTCAACGTTGGACCTTCGTCAACGAAGACTTTTTCAACAACTAGGTTGTTAATATCCATCTCATAATTGTGCTCTGCATTTGCGATTGCAGATTTTAAAACTTTTTCTACAACTGGAGAAGCAGTTTTTGGTGTGTGGTTAAGGATAGCAATCGCTTCACCCACTTGCTTACCTCGGATTAAGTCTACTACTAAACGAACCTTACGAGGAGCAATACGAACTGTTCTCACTACTGCTTTAGCTTGCATTGAAGTGCCTCCTCTCATTATCTTCTAGTTTTCTTATCGTCAGCAAGGTGACCTTTATACGTACGAGTTGGTGCGAATTCACCTAACTTATGGCCAACCATATCCTCAGTGATGTACACAGGTACGTGTTTACGACCATCATATACAGCAATTGTATGTCCGATGAACTGAGGGAAGATTGTTGAACGGCGAGACCAAGTTTTAACAACTTGTTTTTGCTCAGATGCAACTAATTTTTCCATTTTGTTCATTAAGTGATCATCGACAAATGGTCCTTTTTTTAAGCTACGAGCCATTTTGGTGCCTCCCTTCGTGATTGGCGTACGGTTCTTGAAATGAACCGTACTACAATCCCATTATTTTTTACGACGACGAACGATAAATTTATCAGACGCTTTGTTTTTCTTACGAGTCTTGAATCCAAGAGTTGGTTTACCCCATGGAGACATTGGAGACTTACGTCCGATTGGAGAGCGTCCTTCACCACCACCGTGTGGGTGATCAACCGGGTTCATTACAGAACCACGAACTGTTGGGCGCTTACCTAACCAGCGAGAGCGACCTGCTTTACCGATTTTGATAAGTTCGTGTTGTTCGTTACCAACTTGACCGATTGAAGCGCGACAAGCAGATAATACTAAACGTACTTCACCAGAAGTTAAACGTACAAGTACGTATTTTCCTTCTTTACCAAGTACTTGAGCAGATGTACCAGCAGAACGGACTAATTGTCCTCCACGACCAGGCTTAAGCTCGATATTATGAACAACAGTACCTACTGGAATGTTGATTAATGGTAATGCGTTACCGATTTTAATGTCAGCTTCAGGGCCAGACATAACTTCCATACCTACTTCTAAAGTTTTAGGAGCAAGAATGTAACGTTTTTCACCGTCAACGTAGTTAATTAATGCGATATTCGCAGAGCGGTTTGGATCGTATTCGATCGTAGCAACGCGTCCTGGAATTCCATCTTTGTTACGCTTAAAGTCGATGATACGGTATTGACGCTTATGTCCGCCACCTTGATGACGTACAGTAATTTTACCTTGGTTATTACGACCAGCCTTTTTGCTTAAAGGAGCAAGTAAAGACTTTTCTGGTCTGTCGGTCGTGATTTCAGCGAAATCATTCGTAGTCATGTTACGACGACCGTTAGTAGTTGGATTATACTTTTTAATTCCCATCTCAATTTCCCTCCTTCTTTAGTAAGAATTAAACGCCTTGGAAGATTTCGATTTCTTTGCTGTCAGCAGTTAGCTTAACGATTGCTTTACGACGACGGCTAGTAAAACCAGCGTGACGACCAACACGTTTTGCTTTCGGCTTGTAGTTCATGATATTTACTTTGTCTACATTAACACCAAAGATCGCTTCTATAGCGTCTTTAACCTCTGTTTTATTAGATTTAACGTCCACGTCGAACGTGTATTTTTTTTCAGCCATCATTTCCATAGAACGTTCAGTGATAACTGGGCGCTTAATGATATCACGAGGATCTCTCATTATGCAAGCACCTCCTCTACTTTTTCCACTGCCGCTTTTGTCATGATTAGCTTATCATGATGAAGCACATCTAGCACGTTTACGCCATCAGCAGTGATTACTGTTACTCCAGGGATATTGCGAGCAGATAACTCTACAGATTCGTTTGCATCAGCAGTTACGATAAGAGCTTTCTTCTCAACAGTTAATCCTTTAAGTACTGCTACCATGTCTTTTGTTTTTGGTGCATTTAACACTAGGTCCTCAAGAACTACAATGTTGTTCTCAACTACTTTAGTAGCTAATGCAGATTTGATTGCTAAACGACGAACTTTCTTAGGAAGTTTGTACGCATAGCTTCTTGGTGTAGGTCCGAATACCGTACCACCACCACGCCATTGAGGAGAGCGGATAGAACCTTGACGAGCACGTCCAGTTCCTTTTTGACGCCATGGTTTACGACCACCACCACGAACTTCAGAGCGAGTTTTTACTTTGTGTGTACCTTGACGTAAAGATGCACGTTGCATCATTACAGCTTCAAATAGTACAGCTTCATTTGGTTCGATACCGAAAATAGCTTCAGCTAATTCGATTTCACCAACCTGTGAACCAGTTTGGTTATATACAGTAACTTTTGGCATTGGAATTCCTCCTTCCTATTGTGAATTATTTGCTAACCTTCACAGCGCCTTGAACAACTACAAGAGATTTCTTAGCACCTGGAACGTTACCTTTTACTAGTAATAAGTTGCGCTCAGTGTCAACTTGAACGATTTCTAAGTTTTGGATAGTAACTTGGTCTCCACCCATACGTCCAGCAAGTTTTTTGCCTTTGAATACACGGTTCGGAGCAACTGGCCCCATTGAACCTGGACGACGGTGATAGCGAGAACCATGAGACATAGGTCCGCGAGATTGTCCGTGGCGTTTAATAACACCTTGGAAACCTTTACCTTTAGAAATTCCTGTTACGTCAACGATTTCACCTGCAGCGAAAACTTCAACTTTTACCTCTTGACCAACCTCTAATCCGTCCACGTCTGCATCGCGGATTTCGCGAATGAAGCGCTTAGGAGTTGTAGATGCTTTAGCAGTGTGGCCTTGTTCAGGTTTGTTAGTTAACTTTTCACGTTTATCTTCAAATCCTAACTGAATTGCGTTGTAGCCATCAGTTTCAGTTGTTTTCTTTTGAAGAACAACGTTTGGATTAGCAGCGATTACCGTTACTGGGATTAACTCACCGTTCTCAGCAAATACTTGAGTCATACCGATCTTTCTTCCTAAGATTCCTTTGGTCATGAGTTACACCTCCTACATTTTTAAGTTATATGAATTATAGTTTGATTTCGATATCTACACCAGATGGTAAATCTAAACGCATTAATGAATCTACTGTTTGCGGAGTAGGACTCACGATGTCGATTAGACGTTTGTGTGTGCGCATTTCGAATTGTTCACGAGAATCTTTGTACTTATGAACAGCACGAAGAATTGTGTAAATAGTCTTCTCAGTTGGTAATGGGATCGGACCAGAAACTGTTGCCCCAGAACGCTTAGCTGTTTCTACAATTTTCTCAGCTGATTGATCAAGAATACGGTGATCATAAGCTTTTAAACGGATACGAATTTTTTCTTTTGCCATTATTTTCCCTCCTTCGTTCGCCTATTTCTAAAATAGACCTTCTCCATGGAAATTTCCCCACACCATGCCATGGCAAAGCGGCCGGGTGTGTCAGCAACCTTCCACTTCATCGCAGTCAAAGACCAACATTGTCTATTATACAATGTTATTCGTCTAGATGCAAGCATCTTTTTGTTCGCATCTGCTTTTCTCTACTTTTGCTATTATACATGGCACTTTAAAGAATATCAAGTTTTCATCTACTCTTATTCACCTTACAGTTTTTGGGTGTTGTTTTCGTTTTATATACTATAGAAGAAACTCATCCAAAAATAGAAAATACATCTCTTTCTTCTATAGTAATAAGCAATAAAAAAACTCAAGGAAGAATCCCTTGAGTTTTTAATAATCTAATTAAAGACTACTCAGCAACGATTGTAGCAACTACACCGTAACCTACTGTACGTCCACCTTCACGAATAGAGAATTTAGTTCCCTCTTCGATAGCGATTGGAGCGATAAGTTCGATAGTCATTTCGATGTTGTCACCAGGCATTACCATTTCAGTACCTTCTGGTAATTGGATGATACCAGTTACGTCAGTTGTACGGAAGTAGAACTGTGGACGGTAGTTAGCGAAGAATGGAGTATGACGTCCACCTTCTTCTTTAGATAATACGAAAACCTCAGCTTTGAATTTAGCGTGTGCTTTTACAGAGCCAGTTTTAGCAAGAACTTGTCCACGTTGGATGTCTTCACGAGCAACCCCACGAAGTAGAGCACCGATGTTGTCTCCAGCTTGAGCTTGATCAAGAAGCTTACGGAACATTTCTACACCAGTTACAGTTGTAGTAGCATTCTCTTCAGCAAGACCGATGATTTCTACTACGTCACCAACTTTAACGATTCCACGCTCAACACGACCAGTTGCAACTGTACCACGACCTGTGATAGAGAATACATCCTCGATAGGCATTAAGAATGGTTTGTCAGTTTCACGTTCTGGAGTTGGGATGTAAGCATCAACTTCAGTCATTAATTCGATGATTTTTTCTTCCCACTCAGCTTCTCCTTGAAGAGCTTTAAGAGCAGAACCTTTAATTACAGGAATATCGTCGCCTGGGAATCCGTATTCAGATAATAGGTCGCGAACTTCCATTTCTACTAATTCTAATAATTCTTCGTCATCTACCATGTCGCATTTGTTTAAGAATACAACGATGTAAGGAACACCTACTTGACGAGAAAGAAGGATGTGCTCACGTGTTTGAGGCATTGGACCATCAGCAGCAGATACTACTAAGATACCGCCGTCCATTTGAGCAGCACCAGTGATCATGTTTTTAACATAGTCAGCATGACCTGGGCAGTCAACGTGTGCATAGTGACGAGTTTCAGTTTCGTACTCAACGTGTGCAGTTGAGATTGTGATTCCGCGCTCTCTTTCTTCTGGAGCAGCGTCGATTTGATCGTATCCGCGTGCTTCAGCACCACCAGCTTTTGCAAGAACTGTAGTGATCGCAGCAGTTAATGTAGTTTTACCATGGTCAACGTGGCCGATTGTACCGATGTTAACATGGGGTTTAGAACGTTCGAATTTAGCTTTAGCCATTCTAAATTCCTCCTTAGTTTATATGGGTTATTTTATATTTAGACTAGAAAGTGAAACTTGCGTCTCACTTTCTAAGCTTACATAAGTAGTTATACTTGAACAATCGATAAAAATCAATTATTCACCTTTATTTTTTTTAATAATTTCTTCAGAAACAGACTTCGGTACTTCTTCATAATGATCAAATGTCATTGAGAATGTTCCGCGTCCTTGAGTGTTAGAACGTAATGCCGTTGCATAACCGAACATTTCAGAAAGTGGAACCATAGCGCGAACAACTTGAGCGTTACCGCGAGCTTCCATACCTTCTACACGTCCACGACGAGATGTTACGTCGCCCATAATGTCACCCATGTACTCTTCAGGAATTACAACTTCAACTTTCATCATTGGCTCAAGAATTACTGGGCTACATTTAGAAACCGCAGCTTTAAGCGCCATAGATGCAGCGATTTTGAACGCCATCTCAGATGAATCGACATCATGGTAAGATCCGTCAACTAACGCAGCTTTGATGTCAACTAGTGGATAACCAGCTAGTACACCATTTTTAAGTGAGTCTTCAAGACCCGCTCCAACAGCTGGGATGTATTCACGTGGAACTACACCGCCGACGATTTTGTTTTGGAATTCAAAACCTTTACCTTCTTCATTAGGTTCAAACTCAATCCAAACGTGACCGAATTGTCCACGACCACCAGATTGACGAGCGAACTTACCTTCAACTTTCGCAGCAGCGCGGAAAGTCTCACGGTATGCTACCTGAGGAGCACCAACGTTTGCTTCCACTTTGAATTCACGGCGCATACGGTCAACGATGATATCAAGGTGAAGTTCACCCATACCAGCGATGATTGTTTGGCCAGTTTCTTGGTCAGTGTGAGCACGGAATGTTGGATCTTCTTCAGAAAGCTTAGATAATGCTGTACCCATTTTATCTTGGTCAGCTTTAGATTTTGGTTCGATAGCTACAGAGATAACTGGTTCTGGGAATTCCATAGACTCAAGGATAACAAGGCTCTTCTCGTCACAAAGAGTATCACCAGTAGTAGTATCTTTTAAACCTACAGCAGCAGCGATATCACCAGCGTAAACTGTTGAAATCTCTTCACGGCTGTTAGCGTGCATTTGTAGGATACGACCTACACGCTCACGCTTACCTTTAGTTGAGTTTTTCACGTATGATCCAGAGTTTAACACACCAGAGTACACACGGAAGAACGTTAACTTACCAACATAAGGATCAGTCATGATTTTGAATGCTAAAGCTGCGAATGGTTCTTCATCGCTAGACTTACGCTCGATAGCTTCATCTGTATCCGGAAGAGTACCTTTAATAGCAGGTACATCTAATGGAGATGGTAGGTAGTCGATAACTGCGTCTAACAGAATTTGAACACCTTTATTTTTGAATGCAGAACCACAGATTACTGGGAAGAATTCTACAGAAGTTGTAGCCTTACGGATACCAGCTTTAAGCTCTTCTACAGTGATTTCTTCACCTTCTAGGTACTTCATCATCATTTCTTCATCAAGCTCAGCTACCGCTTCAATAAGTTTTCCACGGTATTCTTCAGCTAATTCTTTATGCTCTTCAGGAATTTCGACACGCTCGATGTCTGTTCCTAAATCGTTAGCGTACATGTAAGCACACTCTTCAACAAGGTCAATGATACCATTGAACTCATCTTCAGCACCGATTGGTAACTGAATTGGATGTGCGTTTGCTTGTAAACGATCGTGGATTGTTCCTACAGAGTATAAGAAATCTGCACCAATCTTATCCATTTTGTTAACGAATACGATACGAGGTACACCATAAGTAGTAGCCTGACGCCAAACAGTTTCTGTTTGTGGTTCTACACCAGATTGTGCATCAAGTACTGCTACTGCGCCATCAAGTACGCGTAAAGAACGTTCTACTTCTACTGTGAAATCTACGTGTCCTGGAGTGTCAATGATATTTACACGGTGACCTTTCCATTGTGCTGTAGTTGCAGCAGAAGTAATTGTGATACCACGTTCTTGCTCTTGCTCCATCCAGTCCATCTGAGATGCACCTTCATGAGTTTCACCGATTTTATGAATACGTCCTGTGTAATACAGAATACGCTCAGTTGCTGTTGTTTTACCAGCATCGATGTGAGCCATGATACCAATATTACGAGTGTTTTCTAAAGAGAACTCTCTAGTCATTTGGTGTCTTGCTCCTTCCATATATGGATTGGATTATTTTATTTTAAGTAGCAAAAAAGCCACTTTATATTGTTACATATGCCAGTGTCCAGTACCCTCATTATGTAAAACGAGCGCCCAACGAAAGGGAGAGGCATTCTCCCTCTCCACACTTCCATAAGCGACAAATAAAGCGGTTTATGCTTACATTTATTTTACGTTGAATCCTACCAACGGTAATGAGCAAATGCTTTGTTAGCTTCTGCCATTTTATGAGTGTCTTCACGTTTCTTAACAGATGCACCAGCGTTGTTAGCTGCATCTAAGATTTCGTAAGCTAGACGCTCTTCCATAGTTTTTTCACCACGAAGACGAGCATAGTTTACTAACCAGCGAAGACCTAAAGTTGTACGGCGTTCTGGACGAACCTCAACTGGAACTTGGTAGTTAGCACCACCAACACGACGAGCGCGTACTTCAAGAACAGGCATGATGTTCTTAAGAGCTTGCTCGAATACTTCCATTGGTTCTTTATCTGAACGTTCACGAACGATATCGAAAGCGTTATAAAGAATTGTTTGAGATTTACCTTTTTTACCGTCAACCATCATTTTGTTGATTAGGCGTGTTACAAGTTTAGAATTGTACATTGGATCTGGTAACACGTCACGTTTCGCAACAGGTCCTTTACGAGGCATATTGAGTTCCTCCTTTCATTATAAGTTTATTATTTTTTAGCAGGTTTTGGTCGCTTAGTACCATATTTAGAACGTCCTTGCATACGTTTGTCAACACCAGCTGTATCAAGCGCACCACGAACGATGTGGTAACGTACCCCTGGTAAATCCTTTACTCGACCACCGCGAATTAATACTACGCTATGCTCTTGTAGGTTATGACCGATACCTGGGATGTAAGCTGTAACTTCAATACCGTTTGTTAAACGTACACGAGCGTATTTACGTAACGCTGAGTTCGGTTTCTTCGGAGTCATTGTACCAACACGAGTACACACACCACGTTTTTGAGGTGCAGAGATATCAGTTGATTTTTTCTTTAAAGAATTAAAACCTTTGTTTAACGCAGGTGATTTAGACTTCCATACTTTATCAGTACGACCATTTCTCACTAATTGGTTAATAGTAGGCATTTGATTATCCTCCCTTCGCATGTTTGTATGACCACATATCCAGGTGGTTCATTATTAGTTGAAAACAAAGTTTTTGCAAGGAAGAGCAAATGCTCTCTCCTCACAAAAACAGTTTTAACTTATTATTCCTATTGCTGAAGCTCCCACTTGAATCCCCGAAACTTTTCCAAGTTTACGAACTGATTCAACTTTGGTTATGGGTATGTTATGTTGCAAGGCAGTACGAATGATAACATGGGTTAACCGCATATCAGCATCTTCCGCAATAACAACTTCTTTAACTATACCATTTTTGATTGCTTCCAATGTTCGTTTATGACCAACGACTACATTTTCAGCATTTGACACTTTTTGATAAGACATTTAAATATCCTCCAAAGCATCGTTCAGGAGCAACCTTGATTATAGTAACATTTTGTCTCATACAATGTCAACTAGGATCAGCTGTTTTTATACAAAATTTACGACGGAAAATTTTACTGTTCCACATAAACTTCATCGTTTTCTACATTCATGTTATCTTGTGTTGTTTTTACAAGATCCACTTTGCGATAACGATTCATACCTGTTCCAGCAGGAACAAGCTTACCGATAATAACATTCTCTTTCAATCCTAGAAGCTCATCGCGTTTACCCTTAATTGCTGCATCTGTTAGAACACGAGTTGTTTCTTGGAATGACGCTGCAGATAAGAACGAATCTGTCTCAAGTGAAGCTTTTGTAATACCAAGTAGAACCGGTCTAGCCGTTGCTGGTTGTTTACCTTTCAGTAACACCTTCGCATTCGCATCAGTAAACTGATGGATATCTAGTAATGTTCCTGGTAATACATCTGTTTCACCCGCATCACTTACACGAACTTTACGTAGCATTTGACGTACCATTACTTCTACGTGTTTGTCACCAATTTCTACCCCTTGCATACGGTATACTTTTTGAACTTCACGTAATAAGTATTCTTGAACTGCTGTAATGTCCGTTACTTTTAGTAATTCCTTCGGATCAATAGAACCTTCTGTTAACTCTTTACCGTGGCTAATTGGCTGTCCTAGAGTTACTTTCAGACGAGCACCGTAAGGAATAGCATACGTACGAGCTTCAACTTCACCCTGTACAACTACTTCTTGGCGATCTTTAACATCGTTGATCGCTGCGATAACACCGTCAATTTCACTGATAACTGCCTGACCCTTCGGATTACGAGCTTCGAAGATCTCTTGGATACGAGGTAAACCTTGTGTGATATCATCCCCGGCAACCCCACCTGTATGGAACGTACGCATCGTTAACTGTGTACCTGGCTCACCGATAGATTGAGCTGCGATAATACCTACCGCTTCTCCTACTTCTACGTCTGTACCAGTTGCTAAGTTACGACCGTAACACTTCTTACATACACCATGGCGAGTATTACACGTAAACGCTGAACGAATGTTTACAGTTTCAACACCCGACTTTTCAACGATATGAGCAATATCTTCAGTAATTAATTGATTTTCAACAACTAATACTTCACCTGTTTCAGGATGTTTTACAGTTTTTCTTGCAAAACGTCCAACAAGACGATCATATAGTGACTCAATAACTTCATTACCCTCTTTAATCGCACCAATTAGTAAACCGCGATCTGTTCCACAATCATCTTGACGAACAATTACATCTTGTGCAACGTCTACAAGACGACGTGTTAAGTAACCAGAATCAGCAGTTTTAAGTGCTGTATCGGCAAGACCTTTACGCGCACCATGCGTAGAGATGAAGTACTCAAGTACTGTTAAACCTTCACGGAAACTCGATTTGATCGGAAGCTCAATGATACGACCAGATGGATTGGCCATCAGACCACGCATACCAGCAAGCTGAGTAAAGTTCGATGCATTACCACGGGCACCGGAATCACTCATCATGAAGATTGGGTTGCGTTTATTCAAGGATTTCATCAGCTTTCCTTGGATAACATCTTTTGCATTACTCCAAATAGAGATAACGCGATCGTAACGTTCTTCTTCCGTGATTAAACCGCGACGGAATTGTTTAATTACATTATCTACTTTTGCTTGTGCTTCATGGAGAATTTCATCTTTTTCACCTAATACAAGAATATCTGATACCCCAACTGTAATACCAGCTTTTGTAGAGTATTTAAATCCTAAGTTTTTCATACGGTCAAGCATGCGAGACGTTTCTGTAATTTGGAAACGTTTGAATACTTCCGCAATAATATTACCAAGGATTTTCTTGCTAAATGGTGCCACTTCTTCGCGACTAGCAATAATTTCTTTAATGTTCGCACCTTTTTCAACGAAATATTCCGCTGGTGTTTCTTTTTCAAGGTTTGAGTTTGTTGGTTCATTAATATAAGGGAACGACTCTGGTAAGATTTCGTTAAATATTAATTTACCAACTGTTGTTAATAGAAGCTTACTCTTTTGCTCTTCAGTAAACGTTACATTATTTACCGAACTCGCAGCAACTGCAACACGTGTGTGCAGATGTACATATCCATTTTGGTATGCAAGTATTGCTTCGTTTGCATCTTTGAAGACCATACCTTCACCGATTGCACCCTCGCGCTCAAGTGTTAAGTAATAGTTACCTAATACCATATCCTGAGATGGAGTAACAACTGGTTTTCCGTCTTTTGGATTCAAGATGTTTTGTGCCGCTAACATAAGGATACGAGCTTCTGCTTGTGCCTCTGATGATAACGGAACGTGAACCGCCATTTGGTCACCGTCAAAGTCCGCGTTGTATGCAGTACATACAAGTGGGTGAAGACGGATTGCACGACCTTCTACTAGTGTAGGTTCAAACGCCTGGATACCAAGACGGTGAAGTGTTGGTGCGCGGTTTAGAAGCACTG
The DNA here is from genome assembly GCF_003264175.1 of Bacillus sp. SRB_331. Classification (NCBI taxonomy): domain Bacteria; kingdom Bacillati; phylum Bacillota; class Bacilli; order Caryophanales; family Bacillaceae; genus Bacillus; species Bacillus sp. SRB_331. Next base: position 32,252 of record NZ_NADV01000055.1, read on the forward strand.
GATGCTCTTTGATCACAGATTCTAAAACGTCCCAAACTTCAGGGTGTACACGCTCGATTTTACGTTTAGCACTCTTAATGTTGTGTGCTAATCCTTTTCCAACTAACTCTTTCATAACGAAAGGTTTAAACAATTCAAGTGCCATTTCTTTCGGCAATCCACATTGGTACATCTTTAAGTTCGGTCCTACGACGATTACAGAACGGCCAGAGTAGTCAACACGTTTACCTAATAAGTTTTGACGGAAACGTCCTTGTTTACCTTTAAGCATGTGAGATAGTGATTTTAATGGACGGTTACCTGGTCCAGTAACTGGACGGCCACGGCGACCATTATCGATTAATGCGTCTACAGCTTCTTGTAACATACGTTTTTCGTTTTGAACGATAATGCTTGGTGCACCTAAGTCCAATAGACGTTTTAAACGGTTGTTACGGTTAATTACACGACGATATAAGTCGTTTAAGTCAGAAGTAGCAAAACGTCCACCATCTAACTGTACCATCGGGCGTAGTTCTGGTGGGATAACTGGAAGAACCTCTAAGATCATCCAAGATGGGTGATTTCCAGAGTTACGGAATGCTTCTAATACTTCTAGACGTTTAATAGCACGAGTACGGCGTTGTCCTTGTGCTGTTTTTAATTCTTCTTTTAAGAAGTCTACTTCTTTATCTAAATCGATGTCTTGCAGTAATTTTTTAATCGCTTCTGCACCCATAGCAGCATGGAATGTACTGCCATATCGATCACGATATGCACGGTATTCTTTTTCAGAAAGTAATTGCTTCTTATCAAGTGGTGTATCTCCACTTTCTGTTACAACATAAGAAGCGAAATAAATTACTTCTTCAAGCGCGCGAGGGGACATGTCTAAGACAAGTCCCATGCGGCTCGGGATACCTTTGAAATACCAAATATGAGATACAGGAGCAGCTAATTCGATATGACCCATACGTTCACGACGAACTTTTGCACGCGTTACTTCAACGCCACATCGATCACAAACTACACCTTTATAACGTACACGTTTATATTTCCCGCAATGACATTCCCAGTCCTTTTGTGGTCCGAAAATACGCTCACAGAACAAGCCATCTTTTTCAGGCTTTAACGTACGATAGTTAATTGTTTCTGGTTTCTTAACTTCACCGTATGACCAAGAACGAATCTTGTCAGGTGAAGCAAGTCCAATCTTCATATATTCAAAGTTATTTACATCTATCAAGGGGCCTACCTCCCTTTTAGTCTACAGGTTATCCCAATTATTCCTTAGTTGTCTCAACTTCAACATTCAATTTATCTGCTGATTGATGATCATCGTCATCTTCCGTATCACGCATTTCAATTTCTGTATCGTTGATAGACATCATTTTAACGTCCATACCTAAACTTTGCAGTTCTTTAATCAATACTTTGAATGATTCAGGAACGCCTGGTTCTGGAACATTTTCACCTTTAACAATTGCTTCATACGTCTTAACACGTCCAATAACATCATCAGACTTCACTGTTAAGATTTCTTGAAGAGTATAAGCAGCACCATAAGCTTCAAGTGCCCAAACCTCCATCTCACCGAAACGCTGTCCACCGAACTGAGCTTTACCTCCAAGAGGTTGCTGCGTTACAAGTGAGTATGGTCCAGTAGAACGAGCATGAAGTTTATCGTCAACCATGTGCGCAAGTTTGATCATATACATGACACCAACAGATACACGGTTATCGAATGGCTCACCAGTACGTCCGTCATACAGGATTGTTTTCGCGTCATTTGCCATACCAGCTTCTTCAATTGTGCCCCATACATCTTCCTCACGAGCACCATCGAATACCGGTGTTGCAATGTGAATACCAAGGTATCGTGCTGCCATACCAAGATGAAGCTCTAATACCTGACCGATATTCATACGAGATGGTACCCCTAATGGGTTTAACATGATATCGATTGGCGTACCATCTGGTAAGTAAGGCATATCTTCTTCCGGTAAAATACGGGAGATAACACCTTTGTTACCATGACGACCGGCCATTTTGTCACCTTCAGAAATTTTACGCTTTTGAACGATATATGCACGTACAAGTTGATTCACGCCTGGTGGCAATTCATCGCCATCTTCACGGTTAAACACTTTTACGTCTAAGATAATACCGCCACCACCGTGTGGTACACGTAGTGATGTATCACGTACTTCACGTGCTTTTTCACCGAAGATTGCATGTAATAGACGTTCTTCTGCCGTTAATTCTGTTACACCTTTTGGCGTTACTTTACCAACAAGTAGATCTCCATCTTTTACTTCAGCACCGACGCGAATAATACCGCGCTCGTCAAGATTACGAAGTGCATCTTCTCCAACATTCGGGATATCACGTGTAATTTCTTCTGGTCCAAGCTTCGTATCACGAGCTTCTGATTCATATTCTTCAATATGGATAGAAGTGTACACATCATCTTTTACAAGGCGCTCACTCATGATGATCGCATCCTCATAGTTATAACCGTCCCATGTCATAAAGCCAACAAGCACGTTACGTCCAAGCGCCAGTTCACCTAGTTCCATAGAAGGACCATCCGCAAGGATTTCACCTTTTACAACTTGGTCTCCAACACTTACGATTGGACGTTGGTTGTAGCAAGTTCCTTGGTTAGAACGAATGAATTTTTGCATTTTGTAGCGATCTAAGTCGCCTTTTACTGTTTGACCGTCAACGTCTACATAGCGACGTACCCAAACTTCACGTGCTTCTACGCGCTCAACAACACCAGGCTGTTTACAGATTACTGCAGCACCTGAGTCTTTTGCTGATACGTACTCCATACCTGTACCTACAATCGGAGATTCCGGATTTATTAACGGAACCGCCTGACGTTGCATGTTCGCTCCCATAAGTGCGCGGTTAGAGTCATCGTTTTCTAAGAACGGAATACAAGCTGTCGCTGCCGACACTACTTGTTTTGGAGATACATCCATGTAGTCGATGCGTTCTTTATTTGTGACAATGTTTTCACCACGGAAACGAGCTACGATATCTTCATCAAGGAATTCCCCTACTTCAGATAATTTCATATTCGCTTGGGCTACAACATAGTTATCTTCTTCATCTGCTGTTAAATAATCAACCTGCCCTGTTACAAGACCAGTTTCTGGGTCAACACGACGGTATGGCGTTTCAATGAAACCAAACTCATTTACTTTCGCAAACGAAGATAATGAGTTAATCAAACCGATGTTTGGTCCCTCTGGTGTTTCAATTGGACACATACGACCATAGTGAGAGTAGTGAACGTCACGTACTTCAAAGCCTGCGCGCTCACGCGTTAAACCACCGGGTCCTAATGCAGATAGTCTTCGTTTGTGAGTTAACTCTGCTAATGGGTTTGTTTGATCCATGAACTGAGATAACTGAGAACTTCCGAAGAACTCTTTAATAGATGCAATAACCGGGCGAATGTTAATTAACGCTTGTGGTGTAATTGCATTTGTATCTTGAATCGACATTCTCTCACGAACAACACGTTCCATACGAGAAAGACCGATACGGAATTGGTTTTGTAGTAACTCTCCTACAGAACGCAGACGACGATTTCCTAAGTGGTCAATATCATCTGTATCCCCTACTTTATATAGCAAGTTAAAGAAGTAGCTAATAGAAGCAAGAATATCACCTGGTGTGATGTGTTTTATATCACGAGTAATATTTGCATTCCCAATTACGTTTATAGATCGTTCGCCTTCTGATTCTGGAGCATAAATCTTAATAGATTGCAGCTCAACATCGCCTGCTACCACTCCACCCATTGGTTTCGCTGTTTTGAATCCAATGTTTTTCTCTAAGTAAGGTAGAATGCGATCCAGTGTACGACGATCTAAGACTGTTCCTTCTGCCGCTAAAATTTCACCAGTTTCTGGATCCACCAGTGTTTCAGCTAAACGTTGGTTAAACAATCTGTTTTTAATGTGTAGCTTTTTGTTGATCTTATAGCGACCTACATTTGCTAAATCGTAGCGCTTCGGATCAAAGAAACGAGACACAAGTAAGCTCTTTGCATTTTCTACTGTTGGTGGTTCACCAGGGCGTAGACGCTCATAAATTTCAAGCAATGCCTTCTCAGTGCTATCTGTGTTGTCTTTTTCTAACGTATTGCTTAAGTATTCGTTATCACCTAAAAGCTCGGTGATTTCTTGATCAGAGCCAAACCCTAATGCGCGTAACAAAACAGTTACAGGAAGTTTACGCGTACGGTCAATACGCACATATACAACATCCTTAGCATCTGTTTCATACTCTAACCAAGCTCCGCGGTTTGGAATTACAGTAGCAGTAAAACCACGTTTTCCGTTTTTATCCACTTTGCCACTATAGTATACGCTTGGAGAGCGAACTAACTGGGAAACGATAACACGTTCTGCACCGTTAATTACGAATGTTCCAGTCTCTGTCATGAGTGGGAAATCTCCCATGAACACATCTTGTTCTTTTACTTCACCAGTTTCCTTGTTGATTAGACGCACTTTTACACGAAGTGGTGCTGCATACGTCACATCACGCTCTTTGCATTCTTCTACAGAGTATTTAGGTTCACCCAAGCTGTAGTCGATAAATTCAAGCGATAGATTTCCCGTAAAGTCTTCGATCGGAGAAATGTCTTGGAACATTTCTCGCAAACCCTCATCAAGAAACCACTGATAAGAAGAGGTTTGAATTTCGATAAGATTTGGTAACTCTAATACTTCACTAATACGGGCATAACTTCTTCGTTGGCGGTGGCGTCCGTATTGAACTAGTTGACCTGTCAACTGCTTCACCCCTCAAATCATGAGTATTATAAATGCACAAAAAAATTTGTGCAAAATCACAAATAAATACAACTACTGCTATTAGCGTAGTTTTTTTCTCTTAAAGATAGATACGTTGAGTCTTTCTACCTGCTCAAAAAAGAAAAATGGCTTCTATAAGAAAACCATCATTCTGTTTCATAATCTGCTGATTTTACTATCTTTTCCAAGAGAAGCAAAAATATACATCTTTCTCAACGCAGAAAATCATATATTGGCATTGTATAATGTTAACATAGCCAAAAATAACCGTCAACGCTTTTTTGATTTTATGATATAATATCCTTTTTTCTTTTCTACAACTTCAACTTCAGAAAATACTTCTTCTAGTTTTTTCATCGCAGATGGCGCACCTTGTTTCTTTTGAATAACAATCCACAATTCTCCACCTGAAACTAAATACTCCACAGCCTTTTCTAAAATCTCATGCACGATATCTTTACCAGCACGAATTGGAGGATTAGATAGAATAACAGCATACCTGCCATCTACATTTTCATAGACACTACTTTGCAAAATACGTATATTTTCAATTCTGTTATTAGCGGCATTTTCTTTTGCAAGTCCCAAGGCCCTTTCATTCACATCCACCATGTGAATTTCACGATTTTGAAACTCTTTCGCTAACGACAAACCGATTGGACCGTACCCACATCCTACGTCTAACACATTACCTTTAACATCTGGCATTTGAAACGCTTCAATTAAAAGACGAGAACCAAAGTCCACTTCGTTTTTCGAGAACACCCCATGGTCAGATAAAAAAGTAAATCGAGATTCACGAAGTGTAACTTCCCATCGTTTACGATCACTTTTACTAGAAGGGTCGTTAGAAAAATAATGGTCTGCCATATGGCCACCTCTTTTCTTTACAGTTAAAAAAAAAGCTCGCATAAGAGCGAGCTTTTTTTAAAGCACCAAAAGTTAATTACTTAACTTCTACAGCAGCGCCAACTTCTTCAAGTTTAGCTTTCATTTCTTCAGCTTCCTCTTTAGTAACGCCTTCTTTGATTGCTTTTGGAGTGTTGTCAACTAATTCTTTAGCTTCTTTTAAGCCAAGACCAGTGATTTCACGTACAGCTTTGATAACTTTGATTTTTTGAGCGCCAGCACTTGCAAGTACTACGTCAAATTCAGTTTGCTCAGCAGCAGCTTCACCAGCGCCACCAGCTACAGCTACAGGAGCAGCAGCAGTTACGCCGAATTCTTCCTCGATAGCTTTTACTAAGTCGTTAAGTTCTAATACAGTCATAGATTTAACTGCTTCAATGATTTGTTCTTTAGTCATTGTAAATATCCTCCCTTAAATAGGTTTGTATTGTTTTATAGATAACAAGTAATTATCTTTTAAAAAATTAAGCGCCTTGCTCTTCCTTTTGATCTGCAACTGCTTTAGTAGCAAGTGCAAGGTTACGGATTGGAGCTTGAAGAACGCTAAGAAGCATAGAAAGTAAGCCTTCACGTGATGGAAGAGTAGCGATAGCTTTAACCTCATCAAGTGTTACAAGTTTACCTTCGATTACGCCCGCTTTAATTTCTAAAGCTTCATGATTTTTAGCGAAGTCGTTTAATACTTTCGCAGGAGCAACTACATCCTCGTTACTGAACGCGATTGCGTTTGGTCCTGTTAAGAATTCGTTTAACTCAGCCATTTCAGCAGACTCTGCAGCACGACGAGTTAAAGAGTTTTTGTAAACTTTGAACTCAACGCCAGCTTCACGTAAGTTTTTACGTAATTCTGTTGCTTCAGAAACTGTTAAACCACGGTAGTCAACAACAATTGTAGATTTACTCGCGCGAAGTTTTTCAGCGATTTCAGTTACAACTTGTTGTTTAGTTTCGATTACTTTGCTCATGTTATTACACCTCCTGTAGATTATATAGAAGATGTACCGAAAGTGCACTAAAAACCTCCATGCCCAACTTGTAGACATGGAGGCATATAGTCACAGAAAAAAGATTCCGCTTCGTATATTAACACCTAGGTAGGAAATTAAGTCGAATCGACTCCTACTGTCTACGGTACACTATTAAAATTCACAACATAAATGATTATATTAAAACTTCTTTATGAAGTCAACTTCCAATTTTTACGCAAGTGTAGAAACGTCTACGCGTACGCCAGGTCCCATTGTAGAAGCAACAGTTGCGTTCTTCATGTAAGTACCTTTTGCAGCAGCTGGCTTAGCTTTTTGTAGCGTGTCAGCAATTGTTTTGAAGTTTTCTACTAATTTAGCATCTTCGAAAGATACTTTACCGATTGGAACGTGGATGTTACCAGCTTTATCAACGCGGTATTCAACTTTACCAGCTTTGATTTCGTTAACAGCTTTAGTTACATCGAAAGTAACTGTTCCAGTTTTAGGGTTTGGCATTAAACCTTTAGGTCCTAATACACGACCAAGTTTACCAACTTCACCCATCATGTCAGGAGTTGCTACTACTACATCGAAATCAAACCAACCTTTTTGGATTTTACCGATGTAATCAGCATCGCCTACGAATTCAGCGCCAGCAGCTTCAGCTTCTTTTGCTTTTTCGCCTTTAGCGAATACTAATACACGTTGTACTTTACCAGTACCGTGTGGAAGAACAACTGCACCACGAATTTGTTGGTCAGCTTTCTTAGGGTCAACACCTAAACGGAATGCAGCTTCTACAGTTGCATCAAATTTAGCTGTGTTTGTTTTCTTTACTAATTCTACTGCTTCTGTTGCAGAGTAAGCAGATGCACGATCAACAAGCTTCGCAGCTTCAACGTACTTTTTACCTCTTTTAGCCATGTTTGTTTCCTCCTTGAATGTGGTTTTAGCGGAATAACCTCCCACGTTTACGCCTTCATTCCGGGAACCCCCGAGGATGTGCGCCCATCCATTTATTTAAAAATGATGATCATTTACGATAATAAAGGTTGCGAATTGGAATTCCAGACCCGCAACCTTTTTTACAAAAAACAAATCGAATTAGTCTTCGATAACGATGCCCATACTGCGCGCAGTACCTTCAACCATACGCATTGCAGCTTCTACGCTAGCAGCGTTTAGGTCAGGCATTTTAGTTTCAGCGATTTCGCGTACTTTATCACGCTTAACAGTTGCCACTTTATTACGGTTTGGTTCACCAGAACCAGACTCAATACCAGCTACTTTCTTAAGAAGAACAGCAGCAGGAGGAGTTTTAGTAATGAAAGTGAATGAACGGTCTTCAAATACCGTAATTTCAACAGGGATGATAAGACCAGCTTGATCAGCTGTACGAGCGTTAAACTCTTTACAGAAGCCCATGATGTTAACACCTGCTTGTCCTAATGCTGGACCAACCGGCGGAGCTGGATTAGCTTTACCTGCAGGAATCTGAAGTTTTACCATTTTAATTACCTTTTTAGCCACGAGACACACCTCCTTAAGTCCGTGATGTGGTCAATTGGGCAGTGATTTGCCCTCCCACTTCATATTTTATCATAATGATAAAATCTTTTTCAAAAAACGTCTCCGTTACCGAAGACGTACTGACTTAAAAGATATTATCACTTTTTACAATTCATTTCAAGTTTCATTTTATAATTTTTCAATTTGATGGAAATCAAGTTCAACCGGAGTCTCGCGACCGAACATGTCTACAAGCACGCTAACTTTTTTCTTTTCCACATCAATTTCTTCAATCGCACCTGTATAATCCGCGAATGGCCCCTCATTTACACGCACTGTTTCATGAAGTTCAAATTCGAAATCAACCACTTCATTGTCCATTCCCATATGCTTCATGATGGTAACAACTTCCTCTTCTAATAGAGGCGATGGTTTAGATCCTGAACCAGAAGAACCGACAAAGCCTGTTACACCTGGCGTATTACGAACAACATACCAAGAATCATCAGTCATGATTAGTTCTACTAATACGTAACCTGGGAACACTTTTCTTTTCGTTATCTTTTCTTTACCATTTTTCATTTCTACTTCTACTTCTTCCGGGACAACAACACGGAAAATTTTATCTTGCATACCCATTGATTCTACACGTTTCTCTAGGTTTGCTTTTACTTTATTTTCATATCCAGAATAAGTATGGACAACATACCAACTTTTTTCCATTCATTTAGGACGAGCGTCCTTCCCTCCCTGACGTACATTTTTTTGCGCAAATGAAAAAACCCGTTCACCGGGCTTTTACACAGTTCTTATAAATAACATTATATCATGGATAAGTGCTTCTTATTCAAGAATTAACCAAGAATTAACCGAATTAAAGAAGAAATGCCCATATCAACCACTGCGAAGAAAATCGCAAAGAACACAACTGTCGCGATAACAGTCGTTGTTGATCGGAGTAATTCATCTTTTTTAGGCCAACTTACTTTTTTCATTTCGCGACCTACATCGCCGAAAAAGTTCGTTAAACGCATCTACGGGACCTCCAGTTTATTATTTCAATTATTTATTTTGTTTCTTTGTGAACTGTATGCTTATTGCATGTTTTACAAAACTTCTTTATCTCAAGTCGCTCTACTGAGCTCGTATCTTTCATCGTAGAGTAGTTTCGATTTTTACACTCTTCACATGAGAGTACAACTTTTTTCCTCATTAGTTACACCAACCTTGTAACATTGTCCCTAAAAATGTATCATACAACAAAAGACAATGTCAATGTCATGACTTTCACTCTCTTAACAAAAAGAAAACAGGTGAATTATTTTACACCTGCGGCACTTGCTATGAATTTAAAGTTGTGCTCTCTCTCATCTCCATATATCTTTCTAATTTCCTTTTTACACGCTGCAATGCGTTATCAATAGATTTCACGTGCCTGTTTAACTGTTCTGAAATTTCTTGATAGGAACGACCATCTAAGTATAAAGAGAGCACTTTTCTTTCTAAATCGCTTAATAATTCAGATATTTTAGATTCTATGTCTGTATATTCTTCCTGACTTATAATCATCTCTTCTGGATCAGTTACTTTCGATTCCGAAATAACATCTAATAATGTTCGATCAGATTCCTCATCGTAAATTGGCTTGTCTAAAGACACATACGAATTTAACGGAATATGTTTTTGCCTTGTTGCTGTTTTAATAGCGGTAATAATTTGTCGAGTGATACACAGTTCAGCAAATGCTTTGAACGAAGACAGCTTGTCCCCTTTATAATCACGAATAGCTTTAAACAATCCAATCATGCCTTCTTGAACAATATCTTCTCGATCGGCACCCACTAAGAAATAAGATCTTGATTTCGCGCGAACAAAGTTCTTATATTTGTGAATTAAATATTCTAGAGCGTCAGTATTACCTTTTCGAACTAACTCAACGATTGCCTCATCCTCTAAATCACGAAATGTAACGTCGCCTACACTTACGAAGCCTGCTTCCACCCTGATCCCTCCGACCGCTATATATTTAGCAATATTATACAGTAAAAAGATAAAGAGCGTCAATGCTTCAACGCTCTCCTCTTCTTAATTTTTCTAATTTTTCTGTAATATCTTCACTAAATATCTTTCGCATGGCGGGTTGCTTTTCTTTCGTGTCTTTTGTACACCTTCTTACTTGTTGTTCCATCGCTTGCACTTCTAACTCTAATTCACGCGCAGATTTTCGAAGTGCACCTTGCGCAAATATAATCCATTGCTCCGTATAATCCGAAGTTGCAACGTATATTTGTGTATTTATATTTCTAAGCTCAATCGCAAGTTGTTCTATCTTTTCATCTGCAGTTTGATTTTTTCTCGTGAATATTACTTCCACCCGTGATTGTTTCATCTTTTTTTCAATACCATAGACTGTATAGGCATCAAAGACAATCATTACCTTTGTGCCTGTATAGCCTTGATAATCCGCCATCTTATCAATAAGTGCGTCTCTTGATGACTGTAAATCTACATCCCGCAGTTTCTTCAAGTCTCCCCAAGCCCCGATAATGTTGTAACCGTCAACGATTAAAATATCGTTCATTTTTTATTTACCAATTTCGTGACGTTTACGATATACCTCATACATTAACAAACTTGCGGCTACTGAAGCATTTAAGGATGTAACTTTACCGACCATCGGTAAAGTAATTAGGAAATCACACTTTTCACCAATAATACGACTCATACCTTTTCCTTCACTACCAATTACTAGTCCGATTGGCATATTACCATCTAAATTACGGTAATCTGTTTTCCCTTTGGCATCTGTACCAGCAATCCAAAGTCCACGTTCTTTTAATTCATCAATTGTACGCGATAAATTTGTTACACGTGCAACAGGAATATATTCAATTGCCCCAGTCGACGCTTTCGCAACTGACGCTGTAAGCCCCACCGCTCTTCTTTTTGGAATAATAACCCCATGAGCCCCTGTTGCATCCGCAGTACGCATAATAGAGCCTAAGTTATGTGGGTCTTCAATTTCATCTAAAATTAAGAAGAACGGATCTTCATTGCGTTTTTCTGCTAATTTAAACAAATCCTCTAACTCAGCATATTGATATGCAGCTACTTGAGCAATTACACCTTGATGATTACCCTCAACCAATTGATCTAATTTCTTCTTTGGTGCGTGTTGCAAAATAACCTTATTCTCTTTTGCTAATGCTAGTACAATTTGCACTTGTCCTTTGGCAGCACCTTCCGCTACCAAAATTTTATTAATATCTCGCCCCGCTCTTAAAGCTTCAATTACAGGGTTACGTCCGATAATATATTCACTACTCATGATGATGTGCTCCCTTCCTTTTCTTCCAAAACGTCAATCGCCTTATATACAATCTCGTCCAATCTTTCACGATTATTCAACAAGTGATGATAACCGATTAGCGCTTCAAAGGCTGTACTGTGTCGATATGTTTGTACATCTGTATTTTTTGGAACAGTACCCGAATTCGCATTACGCCCTCTTCTTAATACCGCCTCTTCCTCTTCTGTCAAAAATGCCGTTTCTAATAAATGATAAACAACTTTCGCCTGTGCTTTTGCCGAAACAAAGCTCGTCCCTAAGCGATGTAATTGATTAGGGCGAACTTTCCCCTTTTGAAGGAGGTGATAGCGGATATATTGCTCATATACCGCATCACCCATATATGCTAAAGCTAAGCTGTTTAATTGCTTTGCATCAATCATTCTTATCCTCTTTTCCATCTTGTACCTTGAGCGGTATCTTCTAAAATAATATTACGTCCTTTTAAATCATCGCGAATTTGATCAGATAGTGCGAAGTCACGATTTTGACGAGCTTCAATACGCTTTTGGATTAGTGCTTCAATTTCTTCATCAAGCAACTCTTCTTGCGCTAATTCTAATCCTAAAATACTAAATAATGTTTCAAGTTGTTTTACATACGCTTCAATTACAACTTTAGAAGTATGTTCTTCTAACAAATATTGATTTGCGTGATTTGCTACGTTATATAATTCAGTAATCGCATTAGCCGTATTGAAATCATCATCCATCGCTTCTTCGAATGCAACCTGGAACTTTTCCATTTCAGCTAACCATTTTTCATTATGGTCCGTTAAATCCGTACTACTTTCCATACGATGCTTTAAGTTACCGTAAGCTGTTTTAATTCTTTCTAGTCCATTATTAGTACTTTGCAATAAATCCTCGCTAAAGTTAATTGGGTGACGGTAATGTACCGATAGCATAAAGAACCTGATTAACTGTGGATCATATTGTTTAATGATATCGTGAACTAAAATGAAGTTTCCAAGCGACTTAGACATCTTCTCGTTATTAATATTAATATATCCGTTATGCATCCAATAACGTGCAAATGTTTTTCCTGTCAACGCCTCAGACTGCGCAATTTCATTTTCATGATGAGGAAATGCTAAATCTTGACCACCAGCATGAATATCAATTGTATCCCCTAAATATTTACGCGCCATTGCTGAGCATTCAATATGCCACCCTGGGCGTCCTTTTCCCCAAGGGCTTTCCCAGAAGATTTCTCCTTCTTTCGCAGCTTTCCATAAAGCAAAATCAAGAGGGTCTTGTTTCTTTTCTCCTACTTCAATACGTGCACCGTGACGTAAGTCTGCAATCGGTTGATGTGATAATTTACCGTAACCTTCGAATTCTTTCGTTTTAAAGTACACATCACCTTCTGATTCATATGCATACCCTTTATTCACAAGTTCTTGAATAAATTCAATAATGATATCCATATTTTCCGTTACACGTGGATGAACCGTTGCATGTTTGCAACCTAGTGCCGTTACATCTTCAAAGTAAGCTTCAACAAAACGATCTGCAATTGTCGGCACATCTTCACCTAATTCGTTTGCCGCCTTAATTAATTTATCATCCACGTCAGTAAAGTTAGATACATACTGCACATCATATCCTTTATATTCTAAGTAACGGCGTACTGTATCAAACACCATAGGTGGTCTTGCATTCCCAATGTGAATGTAGTTATACACTGTAGGTCCGCACACATACATCTTTACCTCATTTTCCTCTAATGGCATAAACTCTTCTTTTTGACGCGTTAACGTATTATAAATGTGAATAGTCATTTTTATCCTTCCTTCCTACCTTTACTTCGAGTTGCTTTCTCAATTTATCAAGTTCTACTTCCATAACCTTTAATTTATCAAAAATCGGATCCGGAAGATCAGAATGATTTAATTCTTGACCAATCTTTACTCCATTTTGAATAACGACTCGGCCAGGTATACCTACAACTGTAGAATGCGCAGGAACTTCCTTTAACACGACAGATCCTGCTCCAATTTTAGAATTCTCTCCAATAGTAATAGAACCTAGTACTTTAGCACCTGTTGCAATTAATACATTATCCTGAATTGTAGGGTGCCTCTTTCCTTTTTCTTTACCTGTACCACCTAATGTGACACCTTGATAAATTGTTACGTTTTCGCCAATTTCACACGTTTCTCCAATTACAACCCCCATTCCATGATCAATGAAAAAGCGACGACCAATAGTTGCTCCTGGATGAATCTCAATGCCAGTAAAAAAACGACTAACTTGCGAAATCCAACGTGCCATAAAGAAAAAATTCCTTTTATAAAAAGCATGTGCAATTCGATGGGCCCAAACTGCATGTAATCCAGAGTAAGTTAAAATGACTTCGAAATAACTTCTTGCCGCTGGATCCTGTTCAAAAACGACTTCAATATCTTCCCGAAGCCTCTTAAACATCGATGTTCCCTCCCCTTTATGGGCTGCTTTTTTCGAGTGAACTAACTCCCCACTTCCCCCTAAATCTCTATACAAGGGGATAAAACTTATACTCACACCATTTACATGGTATAAAAAAAAGACGCCTCTGTCATATAGACAGAGACGCCTTTTAAGCGCGGTTCCACTCTGTTTAGGCTAAAGAAGCCTCAAACTCATCCATGATAACGGTTTACACCGCTTCTGTTTACTTTGCGCCCTAAGACGTTCCGCGAAATACTTCGCTGTTCAACAGAAGACTCGAAGGGGCATTTCAAAAATCCGCTTATAAACCACTTCCAGCCTAAGGGTGGTTCTCTCTGTAAAAAGCCTGATTTTCTACTTCTCCTTCTCGTCGCTTTTCCTTATTAGATTTTAGATATACTTATTATATTGCTAAACCTAGAAAATGTTAACCAATTACTTTTTGAATACGATTTAAAACTTTTTCTTTTCCAAGAAGAGCAATAGCGTTAGGAAGCTCTGGACCATGTGTTTGTCCAGTAGTAGCAACACGGATTGGCATAAATAGGTTTTTACCTTTATGTCCTGTTTCTTTTTGAACTGCTTTAATAGCCGCCTTAACTGCCGCTGGCTCCATTGCTTCTAAAGCTTCTAATTGATCGGCAAATGCACGAAGTACTTCAGGTACTTGTTCACCTTTCAATACTTCTTGTCCCTCTTCTTCATGATCAACATGATCTTTAAAGAACATTTCAGAAAGCTCTACAATTTCAGCTCCAAAGCTCATTTGGTCATGATATAAAGCAATTACATCACGAACCCACGCTTGTTCTTGTTCGCTTAAGTTTTCACCTACGCGACCCGCTTTCACTAAATGCGGTAAGCTTAGTTCAACAACCGTATCTAAATCTTGTTTTTTCATATATTGGTTGTTCATCCATTTTAGTTTTTGGGAATCAAATAATGCAGGTGATTTTGATAAACGAGCTGCATCAAACATTTTGATAAACTCATCTTGAGAGAAGACTTCTTCTTCACCTACTGGTGACCAACCTAGTAATGCAATAAAGTTAAAGATTGCTTCTGGAAGATATCCAAGCTCTTTATATTGCTCAATAAATTGAATAATAGATTCGTCACGCTTACTTAGCTTTTTACGGCTTTCGTTTACAATTAAAGTCATATGACCGAACTTCGGGATATCCCAACCGAAAGCTTCATAAATCATCATTTGTTTTGGCGTGTTTGAAATATGATCATCACCACGAAGTACGTGTGTAATCTCCATTAAGTGATCATCTACCGCTACCGCAAAGTTATAAGTTGGAATTCCATCTTTTTTCACGATAACGAAATCACCAAAATCATTTGAATGGAATGCAACTTCATCTTTTACGAGATCTTTAAACGTGTAGTCGCTATCAGCCGGCACACGGAAGCGAATACTTGGAATACGGCCTTCAGCCTCAAATCCTTTAATTTGCTCCTCAGTTAAATCACGGTGGTTTCCTGCATAACGCGGTGTTTCACCACGAGCGATTTGACCTTCACGCTCTGCTTCTAGCTCTTCTTCTGTCATATAACATTTGTAAGCTAAATCACGCTCTAATAAATCTTTATATAATTTTTTATAAATATCTAAACGCTCTGTTTGACGATATGGTCCAAATTCACCACCAACATCAACACCTTCATCCCAGTCCATACCGAGCCATTTCAAGTATTTTAATTGGCTTTCTTCTCCACCAGCAACATTACGTTTCACATCAGTATCTTCAATACGAATAATAAACTTACCATCTTGATGACGAGCAAATAAATAATTAAATAATGCCGTACGCGCATTTCCGATATGTAAGTGTCCTGTTGGACTTGGCGCATAGCGCACTCTCACTTGCTTTTCCATAGTTGGTACACCTTCCAATCTTAATGTCAACACATTCTATAATTGTACACCAAAAAAACGTGATTATCCATCTTACGAATTAAAAACCACTATTTTTTCTGTAATAAAACAACCGCTTGAGAAGCAATCCCTTCTTCTCTACCTGTAAATCCTAATTTTTCTGTTGTTGTTGCCTTTACATTAATATTATCAATAGACGTTTCTAATAGTTCACTAATGCGTTTACGCATGCTTTCAATATGCGGTGCCATTTTTGGCTTTTGGGCAATAATTGTACAATCTAGGTTCCCTAGCTCATAACCTTGTTCACGCACAAATTCCCAAACCTTTTGTAACAATACAGCTGAATCCGCATCTTTAAAGGCAGGATCTGTATCGGGAAAATGTTTTCCAATATCTCCTGCTGCAATTGCTCCTAGACATGCGTCAGCAATCGTATGTAACAATACATCTGCATCCGAGTGACCGATTAATCCTTTTTCATGAGGAATTGTAATTCCGCCGATAATTAACGGTCTACCTTCCGCAAATTCATGTACATCAAAACCTTGTCCAATTCGAAACATTCTTTACATCCTCCTCAATCTAAACTACTTTATGAATTCTATATTATATTGCTATCTCTATAAAGAAAAGCCCGGCAACTGCCGAGCTTTTCTTTACTATAATACCATCACTTCTATTTCTTCTGAACATGAAGGAAACTTTCAGCAATTAGTAAATCCTCTGGAGTCGTCACTTTAATATTATAGTAACTCCCCTCTACTACGCCTACTTTCTTCCCTACACGTTCTACGAGACTTGCATCATCTGTACCAAGAAAACAACTTTGCTTTGCACTTCTATGAGCTTCTAATAAAAGAGGAACAGAAAATCCTTGCGGTGTTTGAACCGCTTTAAGCTGAGAACGTTCTACCGTTTCAACAACAACACCCTGTTCTACTTTCTTAATGGTATCCTTCACTGGCACCGCACAAATGGAAGCACCATATTTCTCTGCTGCAGTTAATACATCTTGCATCATCTTATTCGTTACGAACGGGCGCGCACCATCGTGTACGAGAACATATTCAACACCACTCACATACTGAAGCGCATTATACACACTATCTTGTCTTTCGGCCCCGCCTTGAATAAATTGCACCTGCTTTTCAACCGGGTACTTCTGCATTAACTCCTCAAAATAAGGGCGTTCCTCTTCGTTAATTGCCATGATAATACGTTTACATGCTTTATCTTTTTCAAAAGCACGTAATGTATGCACAATGATAGGTACTCCATTTATAAGTAAGAACAACTTGTTTTTGCCAGCACCCATCCGTTTCCCTTGACCCGCTGCTGGAATAATTAACGTATACATATTAATAATCCTCTACTTATAATGCTTTTTCTAATAATTTACGTTTTGCGAAAATCATACGACCAGCCGATGTTTGCAACACACTTGTAACTAGTACATTAAGTTGCGAACCGACATATTCTCTACCGTCTTCTACTACAATCATCGTGCCATCATCTAAATATGCCACACCTTGATTTTGTTCTTTACCATCTTTCACAACATAAACACTTAATTCTTCGCCAGGGAGTACGACTGGTTTAATTGCATTTGCTAAATCGTTAATGTTTAATACTGTTACTCCTTGTAATTCAGAAACTTTGTTTAAGTTGAAATCATTTGTTACAACAGTTCCACCAGTGATTTTAGCTAACTTTACAAGCTTGCTATCCACCTCTTGGATATCCTCAAAATCGCCTTCATAAATTTCCACCGGAATTGGTAGCTCTTTTTGAATACGATTTAAAATGTCTAATCC
This sequence comes from Bacillus sp. SRB_331, assembly GCF_003264175.1. Classification (NCBI taxonomy): domain Bacteria; kingdom Bacillati; phylum Bacillota; class Bacilli; order Caryophanales; family Bacillaceae; genus Bacillus; species Bacillus sp. SRB_331. The sequence continues at coordinate 49,938 of NZ_NADV01000055.1, forward strand.
TCTGCGACCACGATTACGCTTTAAAGCATCAGAAGAATCGGCAATATGCTGAAGCTCTTCTAATACGAATTGTGGAATCACAATTGTTCCTTCTAAAAACTTCGTTTGGCAAATATCCGCAATACGTCCATCAATAATTACACTTGTATCGAGAATTTTCCAATGAGTTGTAGATTTTTCTACCTCTACCTCTTCGTTCTCGCTATTGTTTTTCTTCTTACCTCCACGCTGGGGTAATGTAAATAATCCTAGCAATTCATTTCTCTTTTTAAATCCTACTTGGAATCCTAAATAACCAAGTAAAAGAGTAAAGAACACTTGTAATACTGTACTAATGACTGGAATCGTGAATTCACGAATTGGTATCAAAATTAAATATGCAACAATAAGACCAGAGATCAACCCTAATGTACCAAATAAAACATCCGCTACCGGTGCCTTTACAAGGGCTTCTTCGATATGTTTAATAAGTTGAACAATATAATCCACAAGCCAAAATGTTGTTAAAAATAAAATAATTGCACCAATAATTGCACGAACGTACGATCCCTCAAGCAAAGGAACAGCACCGACGTCCAATACATTAATAACTTTTGGGATTAGAAAAATCCCTAACGCTCCCCCAATCACTAAAAAGAAGAGCTGTACGATCCTTTTTAACATCCAACCACCTCCTACTCATTATTAACCATTGTTTTGCTAATCAAAACGCCGAATGCAAAAGCGGATGTGTTTTTTTGTAAATAGTTTTATTTACCAATATACCATATCATATAACAAAAATGTTCTAGTGTCGTTATATTATGGAATCAATGTAATATTCTTAATTGTGTCTACTCATATAGAGATGCTCTTGAATTCTTTTTAGGCCCTCTCGTATTTTCTTCGCCCTAACTTCCCCAATTCCTTCCACATCATCCAATTCATTAATAGTTGCACGACAAACACCTTGCAATGTTTTAAATCGATTAATTAAATTTTCAATGATAAGTGGTGGAACACGAGAAATTTTGCTTGCGATTCGGTATCCCCTCGGTGTCACGCTTTCTTCTAAGCTCATTTGTCCTGGATAGCCGAGCAATTTAACTAAATCGCTATCCTCTAAAAGCTGTGTATTTGCAAGATCTTGTAACTTTTTCAAAATTTGATGGTGATCCTGCGTTTTTTCTTGATAATAATCCTTAATTAATAACGCTGCCTCTGCTTCTAAGTCAGCTAGTAATTCTGTAAGTTGTAAACGAATTAACCTTCCTTCCGTTCCTAACTCATGAATGTAGCTCACTATTTCATTTTTAATACGCAGTACCATTTCAACACTATGTAAAACGTGAACTACCTCGGACATTGTAACGACCTCTTCAAATTCTAGAATGCCCAAATTCGTAATCCCATCATTCCATACAGCTTTATATTTTTCTAACGTTTGAATAGCTTGGTTTGCCTTTGTTAAAATTACACCTATATCTTTTAGTGTATAACGTAAGTTCCCTTGATATAGTGTAATTACGTTACGTCTTTGTGAAATAGCCACAACAAGGCTAGCCGTCTGCTTTGCTACACGCTCTGCCGTTCGGTGACGCATACCTGTTTCAATAGAATCAATGGATGGATCTGGAACTAATTGTGCATTTGCAATTAAAATTTTGCTCCCAGTTTCATTTAAAATAAGTGCCCCATCCATTTTTGCTAATTCATATAAACTAGCCGGTGAGAATGCACAATTAATGTGAAATCCTCCATCAACAATACTTTTAATCTGCTCATTATACCCAAGAACAATTAGCCCTCCAGTTTGCGCACGAAGTACGTTATCTATCCCTTCGCGTAGTGGTGTTCCTGGGGCAACAAGCTGTAGAATATTAATCATACTTTTGACACGTTGCTTGTTTTCCTCCATAGCCTAGCCTCCTAATGTCAAACGAAGCGCTTCTCCTAAATTAGAAACACCTACTACCTCAATCCCATCTGGAATTGTCCATCCTCCCAAATTTTTTCTAGGAATAATAGCACGTTGAAATCCTAATTTCGCTGCTTCTTGTACACGTTGTTCAATTCTTGATACTCTTCTTATTTCTCCAGTTAGGCCTACTTCTCCTATTACCGCATCGGCTGGTGCAGTAGCTTTATCTCTGAAACTTGAAGCAATACTTAAGGCGACAGCTAAATCGATTGCTGGTTCATCTAATTTCAAGCCACCCGCAACTTTTAAATATGCGTCTTGATTTTGCAACAATAAACCTGTTCTTTTTTCTAGCACTGCCATAATAAGTGAAACGCGGTTATGATCAATTCCCGTCGCCATTCTTCGAGGATTTCCAAAACTAGTAGGGGAGATTAATGCTTGTATTTCTACTAAAACCGGTCTTGTTCCTTCCATTGAAGCAACCACTGTGGATCCTGCAACTCCAACTGGACGTTCCTCAAGGAAAATTTCAGAAGGATTTAGTACTTCTGCAAGACCTAGTTCCTTCATTTCAAAGATACCCATTTCATTTGTGGAACCAAAACGATTCTTCACAGCTCGCAAAATACGATATGTATGGTGACGATCTCCTTCAAAGTAAAGAACTGCATCAACCATATGTTCTAGCATACGTGGTCCTGCAATTGCCCCTTCTTTTGTCACATGTCCGACGATAAAAATAGGAATCCCTTTCGTCTTTGCAAGTTTCATTAATTCCGCTGTACATTCACGTACTTGCGTTACACTCCCTGGGGCTGACGTCACTTCAGGTAAATGTATCGTCTGAATGGAGTCAATAACAACAAAAGCTGGATTCATCTCTTCAATGTGCGCTGCAATTCTCTGTAAATCAGTCTCTGCTACAACAAATAGATTACTACCCTTTACATGCAAACGATCTGCACGCAGTTTGATCTGCTTTGCTGACTCCTCACCTGATATGTATAGTACATCATATGAAGAATCTGCTAATTGCGATGAAATTTGTAATAACAATGTTGATTTCCCAATCCCAGGGTCTCCACCAATAAGTACTAAAGATCCATCTACAATCCCGCCACCAAGTACACGGTTAAACTCTTGAAATTTCGTTTCAATACGCGCCTCAGACTTTGTTTCTACCTCTGTTAAGCGTCTTGGTTTTGTTACTTCTGATTGAATTGCATTGGCATAATTAAGGCGTCTTGATGATACAACTGGTTCCATCTCTTCAACAAGCGTATTCCATTGACCACATCCAGGACATTTCCCCATATATTTTGGCGACTGATAACCACATTCTTGACATGTAAATTTTGTTTTCTTTTTAGCCATATCTTTTATAGTTCACTTCACTTTCATCTACAAACGTTTATCCTTCTCGTACAAGAAAGAGGGCTATCGCGTAGCCCTCTTTGTTTGTCTATACTTATTTTACCTTTTCCGCACTATGAATGACAAATGATTCTCCTTCTATATCAAAGATAACTTTTTGTCCTTTCTCAATAGCACCTTTTAACAGTTCTTCTGATAGTCTATCTTCTACATGTTTTTGAATTGCTCTACGAAGCGGACGAGCACCGTACTCTCGATCAAATCCTTTATCAGCAATTGCTGAAATTGCTCCTTCTGTTAAGTGCAATTCAATCTCTTGTTCTTTTAAGCGTTTCACTAACTGATTCACCATAAGAGTTACAATTTCTTGAATATGTTTTTTCTCAAGCATATGGAACACGATAATTTCATCAATACGGTTTAAGAATTCTGGACGAAATGCTTTTTTCAATTCATCCATTACTTTACCTTTCATATCTGAATAATCGCGGCTCTCATCTTGTACGTTAAATCCAAGATGTTTATTACGTTTTAATGCGTCTGCACCAACATTAGACGTCATAATAACAATTGTATTACGGAAATCAACTGTACGTCCTTTAGAATCTGTTAAACGGCCATCTTCTAATACTTGTAGTAAAATATTAAACACATCAGGATGAGCTTTCTCTACTTCATCTAATAAGACAACTGAATATGGCTTACGACGAACTTTCTCTGTTAATTGTCCACCTTCTTCATATCCAACATATCCTGGAGGAGATCCAACTAAACGAGAAGTAGAATGCTTTTCCATGTACTCAGACATATCGATGCGGATCATTGCATCCTCATCACCGAACATAGATTCCGCTAATGCCCTTGCTAGTTCTGTTTTACCTACACCAGTAGGTCCTAGGAAAATAAATGAGCCAATTGGACGTTTCGGATCTTTTAATCCCGCTCTCGCACGACGAACAGCTTTTGCCACAGCTACAACTGCTTCATCCTGCCCAATTAAACGATCATGTAAAATTGATTCCAAGTTTAATAATTTATCTGTCTCTGTTTGTGCAAGTTTAGAAACTGGAATACGTGTCCATGTGGAAACGACATTTGCAATATCTTCTACTGTTACTTCTGAGTTTTCTTGTCCTTGTTTCTCTTTCCACTGACGCTTTGTATCTTCTAACTTTTCACGTAAACGTTGTTCCATATCACGTAAGGAAGCAGCTTTTTCAAATTCTTGGCTTTGTACAGCTGCATCTTTTTCTTTTCTAATTTCCTCAAGCTTCACTTCAAGCTCTTTTAAGTTTGGCGGTGTTGTATAAGAACGTAAGCGCACTTTTGATGCAGCCTCATCAATTAAATCGATTGCTTTATCAGGTAAAAAACGGTCTGTAATGTAACGATCTGAAAGTTTTACAGCCGCATCGATTGCATCATCTGTAATAGATACGCGGTGATGCGCCTCATAACGGTCACGTAAACCTTTTAAAATTTGAACTGATTCTTCTAAGTTTGGTTCATCAACATGAATTGGTTGGAAACGTCTTTCTAATGCCGCATCCTTTTCAATATATTTACGATATTCGTCTAAAGTTGTTGCACCAATACATTGTAATTCACCACGTGCTAAAGATGGTTTTAAAATATTCGATGCATCAATTGCACCTTCCGCCCCTCCTGCACCAATTAACGTATGAAGCTCATCAATAAATAGAATGATGTTACCAGCTTGGCGAATCTCATCCATCACTTTCTTTAAACGATCCTCAAATTCACCACGATATTTTGTTCCAGCAACAACTGTACCCATATCTAATGTCATAACACGCTTATCTCTTAAAGTTTCAGGAACTTCATTATTTACAATTTGCTGTGCTAATCCTTCCGCAATTGCTGTCTTACCTACACCAGGTTCTCCAATTAATACTGGATTGTTTTTTGTTCTACGGCTTAACACTTCAATTACACGTTGAATTTCTTTACTACGTCCAATAACAGGATCTAAACGATTTTCACGTGCAACAACTGTTAAATCACGTGCTAGACTGTCAAGTGTAGGTGTATTCGCATTTGTTGATGAACCACCCTGGTGACCTGAACTAGCTTCATTACTTCCAAGGAGTTGTAACACTTGTTGTCTTGCTTTATTTAGGCTTACACCTAAATTATTTAAAACGCGTGCTGCTACACCTTCACCTTCACGGATTAAACCAAGTAAAATATGTTCTGTTCCAACGTAGGAATGGCCTAGCTTACGAGCTTCGTCCATAGATAACTCAATAACTTTTTTAGCACGAGGTGTGTAATGTACTGTTTGAGAAGCTTCCGTTCCACGTCCAATTAATGCTTCTACCTCTTTTTGAACTTTCTCTGGACTTAATCCAAGAGCAATTAACGCTTTTGCTGCAATTCCTTCACCTTCGCGTACAAGCCCAAGTAAAATATGTTCTGTTCCAATATTATTATGCCCAATGCGAATTGCTTCCTCTTGAGATAAAGCTAATACTTTCTGTGCTCGTTCTGTAAATCTTCCAAACATCATAGAAATCGCCTCCTACTTGCGCTTAATTTTGTTCAATTCGTAATCGCTCACGGATTAAGGTTGCTCTTCGATAATCTCTTTCTTCTGGTCCTAAAGGTCCTCCTGCATATTGTTGCAAAATGCCTGGCTGAGTAAGAACCATTAACTCAGTTAAAATATTTCTCGATATACCTTGTATATATCCTAAGTCAATACCAAGCCGTACATCTGATAAACAAGTGGCTGCTTCTGCAGATTGAATTAAACGACTGTTAGCTAGTATTCCGTAAGAACGATATACTTTATCTTCAAGCTCAATGCTTGAATTTTGTACAATTAATTCTCTAGCCGTTTTTTCTTGATGGATGATTTGTTGAATGACACTCTTTAAATCTGCAATAATATCTTCTTCTGATTTCCCTAGTGTCATTTGATTTGACACTTGAAATATATTACCTAACGCTTCGCTACCTTCACCGTATATTCCTCTTACTACTAACCCTAATTTTTGAATTACTTGTATAATACGGTTAATTCTTTTCGTTAAAACGAGTCCCGGCAAATGAATCATTACCGAAGCCCTTAATCCTGTACCGACGTTAGTGGGGCAACTCGTAATATATCCAAGCGATTCATCAAAAGCATATTCAACCTGCTCCTCGATCCAATTATCTATTTGATTGGCACTTTGAAGCGCCTCTGATAACTGTAAACCTGAAAATAGGCACTGAATCCTAACATGATCCTCTTCATTAAGCATAATACTTATATGTTCACTTTCTGATAGTAGGCATGCTCCGTATTCTGTTCCTGCAAGATTTGGACTAATTAAATGCTTCTCAACTAAAACTCTCCTTTGAAGAGGATTTAATTCATTCATTTTTAATAGTTCAAACTCCCCAAAAGGTTCAACAGGTTTTTTTATAAACTTCTTCTTAAATAACTCATGAATCTGCTTAGCTTCTTCCTCGTTTTGCATAGTAGAGAATTGATATTTTTTAAAATTACGAGCCAAACGAATTCGACTACTTAAAACAATATCAGAATCAGGGCCATCTCCCTTCATCCATGGACTAATCGCTTCATTCATGATTCTGTCCAGTGACATAGAACTATTCCCCCTCTCTATGCTCACTAAGCTGATTTACAAGACCTCGAATTTTATCTCGTACTTCAGCCGCTTTCTCAAATTCCTCTTTCTGTACATATTGTTTCAGATTGAGTTTTAGTTCATCTAATTCTTTCTTTAAGTAGATATTTCCTTCTATACGTTCAGGAATTTTTCCACAATGATCCGTATGCCCACCGTGAAGACGTTTTAACAATGGTTTTAAATGCCCCTTAAATGTATCGTAACAAGAAGCACATCCAAAGCGTCCCACTTTTGTAAATTGTTCATATGTCATCTTACAATTCGGACACCTTGATATATTTGTATTTGAAAATGCATCTTGCCCTTCTTCAAACATTGCTGGTTCACTATGCAATAATCCGGCTAATAGGTCATGGAATGAAAAATTAGACTGCGGTGATTGAAAGAAAGACGTATAGCCACTTTGTTCTGCACATTGCTCGCAAAGATGAACTTCCGCCTTTTTTCCGTTGATTACTTTTGTATAATGTAAAGTTGCTGGTCTTATATTACAGTTTTGACAAGTCATCGCTATCCCCCACCTTTACAACAGGAACGATCTATCTCATGATACTTTTCATACATTACTAGATTGTTCTCTTTCCTTAATCCATTTAGTAAAAGCACATGTCATCTTTCAAAATACCTACAATATTAAACTGCATTATCTTAGCTATCATTCTTAACAAAAGTTATATTTATTTATATTTCAGTGTTCTTAACATTGCGCATAATATTCGAGCCCTAAGTTCATCTCGAGAAGGAACATCCATTAATAATACAGAACGATCTAGTACGCTTAACATAAGTTTAGCTTCACGATTTGTTATAATCCCCTCTTCTATTAAACGTATAATCATACTTTCAGCATTTCCTTGTGCAACGCTATGATCAATCATATGAAGCATTTGATCAATAATGTCTATATCATCATGCAGTTTGACTTTTATAATGCGAATGTAACCTCCTCCACCTCGTTTACTTTCTACTACAAATCCTCTTTCTAACGTAAAACGGGTATTGATTACATAGTTGATTTGAGACGGCACACAATCGAATCGATCAGCGACCTCATTCCTCTTGATTTCAATCGCATTATTATTGCTTAAGTCAATAACTTGCTTTAGATATTTCTCAATGATATCAGATATATTTCTCATTTATCCGCCACCTTTATTGACTTTGACTATCTTTGACTTTAATTATATACGTATTAAAAAAATTTGCAACTCTTTTGCTTATTCACTATCCTAGCCACATTTCCCTGTCTTTAATCAAAAGGACGATTCTTTAAGTAAAGATTTTTTAAATTACTATGAATTGTAAAAAGAAACACAAAAAAACACAAGTCAAAAGACTTGTGTTTTTATCTTGCTTGGCGACGTCCTACTCTCACAGGGACAAGGTCCCAACTACCATCGGCGC
>NZ_NADV01000056.1:0-3885 GCF_003264175.1 Bacillus sp. SRB_331
CAGATTCATAAAAGTATTTCTTGCCTTGTGTAAGAGCCGTTGGATTTGTTTCTCCTCTATAATTTTCTTTAGTATCAGGATCATAAAAATGAGATTTCCATCCGCCTTTAAAAACACCGCCTATTCCTGTTCCGCCATCGTTAAACTCTGCATTATAATCTGCATCATATAATCCTTTAGAAAACAGATCTTTATATTGCGGATAATTTAAAAAGTCCACAGCCTGCTTATTCGCTTCAACATTAGATTCTGTTTTCATAATTTCAATAGCTTGTTTTGCAATCCATAAATGTGTACTTTTATCAGAATGATACGGAGCTTCTGCAGACCATCGAGCGGTAATAGGATCATTCTCAGTTAAATCAATTTGATCGAGATGAGCATAACTACTTTAAGGAGCTACTCCTAAAATAGTTAAAGTCATTCCAGCTATACATAGTGTTGATGTGATTTTTTTCATTTTTTATTCCTTTCTAAATATGAAGATATAAGTATTATAAATACATCAATATCATGAAGATAGAGGAACCTAATATGTAATATTGCATATTAATAAATTTATATGAGTATATATAACATGAAAATCACTATAACGAACATGCAGGTTTCCTTTTTTATTTGTTATTTTTATCAGTAAAGTAGACTACATATCAACTTCAGATACTTGTTTTATGATACAAGTAATCAAACAAAAGGAGGGCCATACAACATAATTACACCATTATTAACAGGGCACTCTTTTAAGTACAGGAGATTATTAGCAGGTGAAGAAAATGTTGAAGATGTACAGACAGATAAACATATTCCATATGAACAAAGTGAATTGCAGCAAACTCTAGAAAAGTACGATTCGAAGGAGTTTGAGTTATAAAAAGAAAATAGATAAATTGACAAGAGAAAATCACTTTGTGTATATCACAGGTGTTTTTTATTTTCATTTTGATATAGGGCTGGAATTAAATTCCTATGTTTTTTTTGCAGTCATTCAATACTACATATGTACATATACGTATATTCAACGCTACATATGTACATATTCATTATTGAAGTTATTAATAATAAAATGTATTATAGATAAGCGCAATTTATAATTCAAGTAAGCCGAAATGTGTATTCATAGTAAATTTAATATTCAGAAATAATAGTGTTGTCTGGAAAATGAGGTGGAATTAATAGAAACGTTACATATTAAATGATATGGATTGTATAGTTTAAATGACTTTTACAGTAGAGAATAAGCTTTTAAGAAGGTTATAAACAAAGAAATATTGCTCTATATTGAAAAAAATAAAAGCGCTTTATACAAAAGATAAGGGGACTTCATAAAGATTCATTTTGTCATGAAAGCGAATTAAAGGTTAGATTAGGAATAATAGAATTCCCTAGTGACGAAAGTTATTCTGAAGAGAAGGTGAAATCTTTTTTTGTTTCACAGCATATCCATTAGAAAGCGCAAACTAAAGAGGAAAGTTGATTTTAAAAATTATAAATCGGTGAAGAAGAGGCTTATTAATCTTTAATTTATTAAACTATTTTTGAATAACATATGTCAGATACTTGAAAACGCACAGACCTTAATATTTTCATTATTTAATAAAAATATTAAGATTCTCAAGAACAATACGTAAAGATTAGTGGCGAAAATAAACACGGAGGTTTGAAAAATGGGACAAGGAAGCAGGTTTCAAGCAAAACAACAAAATCGTCGTAATAAGGGGATATTTAATATCGCATTTAGTTTGGTATTAGTAACAGTTGGCATAGTGACGTATCAGTTGTTTTTCACTTCTGATACATCAAAGAAAGCAATTGCTCAAGAAAAGAAAGCAACAAAGATAGAAGAGAAGAAGAACGAAGATAAAGAAGCAGTAAAGATAGAAGAAAAGAAAAACAAAGATAAAGAAGTGGCAAAGATAGAAGAGAAGAAGAACGAAGATAAAGAAGCAGTAAAGATAGAAGAAAAGAAAAACGAAGATAAAGAAGCAGCAAAGATAGAAGAAAAGAAAAACGAAGATAAAGAAAAAGTACATTTAGAAGAGAAACAAAAAGTAGAAGAACCTGTAAAAACGAACGAAAATGAAAATAAAGAGGGAGAAAAAACGATATCTCAAGAAAAGGGTTCTCAAACTAATTCTTCTTGGAAGGCAATTGGTACAGAGCAAGGAGCAAAACCTGCAATGAAATTTAAAGAAGGAACAGTAGATTGGAATGAGATGAAAAAAGCAATTTCTTATGCTGTTGATGCTCCAGAGGGTCAATTGATTTTTGATTTTATTGGAAATAATGGTGAAAATAAAGCCTACGGTAATGTACGAGATAAGCAAAGTAATAAAAAATATAAGGTTGATATTGATTGGGTAGAGAATCAGGGCTGGAAACCAGTATCTGTTCAAGTAGTAAAATAAACTTGGTTCTATATGATGTTTGAATTATTTGACACTCCCACCCCTAAAGGGGCAAGCTGACTAACATCAGTGGTGTTCTTGCTACCAAAGGAGAAGTCCATTTCTGGTATCGCTGACGTGCAAGGTTGCGGTGTGTCATCACCACTCTCACGACAGACCGTATAGGTTCGGGAGCTACGGTACTATCACCATACCGTACAGGTTCGTGTTCAGATGTTTAGCGTCTTGTTCTTGACGACACATATCATTTTACTGGTAGCATGAATTCGGCGTCATCTCAAACAAATGAATAACTCATGGAGAGTGGTCGAAACATACATAAAAATAAAAGGACAATGGATGTATTTATATCGTGCCGTTGATTCTGAAGGAAACACGATTGACTTTTATTTGAGTAAATCTAGAAATCATAAGGCTGCAAAGCGCTTTTTCAAGAAAGCTTTGCAGTCTCTTCATGTTTCAAAGCCTCGTGTTATAACAGTCGATAAGAATCCTGCTTATCCAATTGCTATCGAACAGTTGAAAAAAGAAAAAAGCATACCTGATGGTATGCAACTTAGACAACAAAAGTACTTGAATAACATAGTAGAACAAGATCATCGCTTTATAAAAAAGCGAATCCGTTCTATGTTGGGATTTAAATCATACAAAACATCAGCCACTATATTGAGTGGTGTTGAAGCCATGCATATGCTCAAAAAAGAACAAATTGATTTGCAGGACCAGTCTGTCCAAAATCGGAATATTTTTATGAACCGGCTGTTTGGATTAACTGCTTAACAGGTAATTCCGTTAGGAATCCTTGATTCTTTTTTACTTATCATTTTTCACACCAGAACCATACATTCTATCAATAAGAGAAATATGTAATTATGCATATCTTTTTTTATTATTTCGGTAGTATCAAAACTTAATATATAATTAAAAGGTTTTTTAATGAATTGATAAGGAGATACGAGTATGAAGAAAATCATAGGACTTATAGTATCATTATTTTTATTATTTTCTACTTATGTACCAACGTTTACAGAAGCAGCCGAAGCTTAAAATAAAGTAGGCTGGGTGAGGAAAATAGAGAGCCTGCTCGTAATGAGTAGACCTTTTTTTATAAAGTTTCTTCATGGGAAATCTTTTATATATTCATTATAGATCATATTCACAATGCCAGTCCTTGATACGTCTGTAAAAACGTATCAAAAAGTGTACTTTTTAATTAAGTAAATGTCCCTTTTTCGGGGAGATGAGCAAAAACACCTAATTTAAAAATTTTTACAACAGAAACAGATAACATGATAAAGTATGGATTACTGTGCATGTAATTATAATAAAAGAGCCTTCCAAAATGGTGTATTTAATAGTTTAGCTTATACGATTTTAGGAAATTAATAGCATATTATACCACTATTATTTACCTAATTTCCAAGAAATAGAGGTGATTGTAGGTGACTAAACCTTTTGAAAAAAATAGTCGTTATATGGT
>NZ_NADV01000057.1:0-10777 GCF_003264175.1 Bacillus sp. SRB_331
TTGCGATTTTTGCACCAGAACCTGTGGGGATACCCCTATTTAATCAAGTTATCTAGTAAATTAGCTCCTTACCTTATTAAGTGAAACGAAAGTAGAATAAATAAAACATTTAGGAAATTTTTTTAAATAATAGTTTTAATAGATAACTGATGTACTTCTTCTATAAACTATAAAAGGGGGGTCTTCCACATCACTATCAAACTAAGACTTAGGAAATTTTCAGGGGAGTGGTGTAGATTATTTAAGAATTTACATACATCATAAATCCTAATGGGGTTTGTTTTTTTCAATTAAGCCGCTCGATCTTTAGAAATGGTACAATTGTAATTGACACCTAATATATCAAAGACTGTTTTTTCTCTTATTGATGAAATCAAATTGGTTGAAAGCGCAGGTTACCTATTAGAAAAGGAAAAAAGGATCATATAAGGAATTGTTGTACTGCACTGATAAATTATACCTGTTTTTAAAAAGAACATAGAATTTATGCTTAAATTATTAAAGAGCGCAAATGTCGAGCTGCTCTATAAAAGTTATATTGCAAATGGCTCTTCATAGTAAAGGAGGATTAATAAATGAGAAAAATAACGAAAGTATCATTGATTTTAATTTTTTGTATAGCGATCGGTGTTTTAACAGGTTTTAAAGTTGGGGATTACCTCGGGAATCACAAAGAGGAGGAAATGATCAACTCGGTTAAAGGGGAAAAAGTCGAAGTGGCAGTGGAAGCTGAAAAACGCATAAATGATACAATGCTCAAAATGACTAATCAAAAGGTGTTATCCGATAAGAAAGAGGGCTTTATCAAAATGAGTGCCGAGAATATTCAAGAAGTAAAAGAGGCAATCACTAAAAGCACTCCAATGTATGTAAAGCATTTAGGAGAGTATCGTATGATCATCGATCGATGGGAACACGGGGATTTTTCTCAAATAGTTAAAGAGCATAATATGTTGAGTAAGTGGAAAGATGGGAACGACGGTAAAGCATATAAAGAGGCTACGCCAGAGCAAGAAAAGGAGTATCTCTTGAAACAAGCAAAAGCTGAATTAAATAAATAATCTACAACAAACAAAGGGTGAAAAAATCGCTCTTTGTTTGTTTTTAGTGTTTATAGGTGAAATGTTGCAAATTTCATTTTCGTTTGAACTTTATTTAAAATATAAGCTGTCCATATACCAAATTCTTAGAGATTACAAGAGGAACATTAGTTGTTCCTCTTTTTATTTTAAACAACAAGAAAGCAGAATAGCCAATGACAAACACAAATAGAGAGATAGGTCGGATTTAATATTTTATGTTTATACACATTTATATGTATATTTTATTTGTATAGATTATAAACCAATAAAAATATATACCTTTCTGTAAGAATGCTACATTCTTCTCTATTTACCTATACCTACATTTTTTATAATTTATTACGAAATGTATATTGATTTAAAACATTTTGTTCAAAATGTTTAATTGAAATTTTTAGGGGTTTAAGACCGTTCTTTGTTCTCCTCTTCTAAATTAACATAATTTTCAAATATCAAAAGTGGATATGTTAAGATTTGATATATAATAAAATCAACCCGTGGTTAGAGTGTTTGCTCCGATTCAAGTTATGAGATAGTTTATTTCACTTTTTTTCATTATCTAAAAAAGAACTTGTAGAGATACCTACAAGTTCTTTTTATTCTCAAATTCAATATTAATAATAATTTAACTATATTAACAGGGTGCTGCTATTGTTGTGGTCTTCATGTATATTAGCAAATATTCATTTATTCACCCAAGATTTATACTATTCAAACCCCTGTTTTTTTTCTGGGAACACCATGTACTTTTTATAAAAGTCAAAAATTGCAAGCTAACACTCCGACTATACTAGTTTTATCTATATACCCTAGACCGTTTCGACTATCCATACTTTTATAACGATTATCTCCCATTACAAATAATTTGCCTGAAGGCACTTTCCTCTCGCTAAAGTTGGAGAAAAATTCAGTTTTATTAATTAAACCTTTGTAAACATAAGGTTCTTCTTGTTTCTCCCCATCTATATAAACGGAATCGTTAACCATTTTAACTGTTTCATTGGGCAAACCAATTATTCTTTTTATGTAATAATTGGAATCATTCGGTATTTTTATAACAACAATCTGCCCATGATATAATGGGCAGATTGTTGTAGCTGCTCTATTTACTAATATATATTCTTGATCTTGTACAGTGGGGTACATGGAATTTCCTTTTACTTTATAAAAATCAAAATTGAAAAATAACAACAAAAACATCAACATACCAAATAGAAAAAACTTTAAATTAAGATTATATTCTTGTTCTTCAGATAACATATGGTTCCATTCCTTATTAATAATTTCATAAAAAATGCCGCCTACTAAGCTTTAATGCAGGGGGCATTTTTTTATTATCTTCATTCGCTTTATTTAGTTTGTTTGAGAAGGGGTATTATCCCCTGTATCCTTTTTTAATTCAAAGTATGCATCTAAAATGTCTCTACCAATCATTGAATTAATTCCACCTTTATCATCATATACCCATGGTACAACAACAGAAAATGCGACTTCCGGGTTATCATATGGAGCATATCCTGCTAAAGTTAAATTATAACAACGGATTCTTTTCCCTTGTTCATCTCTACCAACAGGATCATCTCCTCCATAAACTGTTTGTGCTGTTCCTGTTTTACCAGCCGGTTTATAAGAAGCTTTTTGGAAATAATGCACACCTGTTCCATCACCTTCTTGAAATACTCTTCTGAAACCTTCTTGTACTCGATCAATATATTCTTTTTTCATATCTACACGGTTCAATACAACTGGCTCCATGGATTGTACAACTTTTCCAATCTCTTCTTCTTTCACTGTATGCTCTCGAATCTCTTGCACAATCTGTGGTTTCATTCGATATCCCCCATTTGCAATAGTAGAAATGTATTGTGCTAACTGCAATGGTGAATACGTATCATATTGTCCAATAGCTAAATCTAGTAAGAAACCTGGCTGATAATTTTCTTTATTCATTTGTCCAATATCTTCATTTGGTAAATCTATACCTGTTGGAACACCTAAACCAAATTGTCCAAAATAATATCTCATTTTATCAAATGTAGCTGCTGTAATATTTAATGAGCTATTAGGTACATAATTTATGCCTGCAATTTTTAAAGCTGTATTGAACATGTAAACATTTGATGAAACTTGTAACGCTCGTAGGTCATCAATACTTCCAAAATCCTTCCAAGATTTTTTGGGTTTTGTTCCTTTAAAATGCATTGGTGCATCATGAAAATATGTTCCTGGCGTTATGGAACCTGTCTCAAATCCTGTTAAAAGTGTAGCTCCTTTTACGGTAGATCCAAGCTCATAAGAGCTAGTCAATGTACCTAAAGCATAATCTTCTACTTTTATATTCCCATCTTTTTTCACTAATTTTTTTCCAGCCATGGATAAAAGTTGACCTGTTTTTGGATCCATCATTACAACAAACGCTCGGTCTAATAGTGGTTCTGAACCTTTAAACTCTTTTAAACGCTTTTCAATAATCTCTTCAACCTGCTTCTGTAATTTCATATTGATTGTTAATGTTAAATTTTTTCCGTTCTTCCCGTTGGAAATTATTTCCGTTTGGGTAATATTTTTTTCTTTGTCAATAATATTTCGAACTTCAGCTTTTTCTCCATGTAATACGTCTTCATATCGTTGTTCAATATAACTTTTTCCAATGCGATCATTACGATTGTAACCACGCACTAAATAAGAGTCTAAATTTTCTTTTGGAAGCCCTTCTTCAGCACTTGTAATATTTCCTAATACCGAACGGAATAAATTCCCATTTACATAATTACGATCCCATTCTGTTGTTGCATCTACCCCTGGGAATCTTTCTAAATTCTCACTTATTATTGCGTATTCTTTCTCGGTTGCGTTCTTTTTTATAACTTGAGGTGTCATTTGATATCCTGAACTCATTTTACTTTTAATAGCTAATACTTTTAGGTCTTCTGACGTTAATTTACTTAGTTCTTCATCAGTGACACGTTCTCGTCTCAATTTTTCTATTTTATTATCAAACCCTTTTCCCTCAATATTTTTTGCTCTAAGTTTTTCTTCGTCTTGTTTCGTTATTTTTTTTTGGGCCTGTTCTTTATTCATTTGCATCCAAAAATCTTTTCTATCTGTTTCAGTTAATTTATTTATATCTTCTTCGGATATTTCAATTATATTTGAAAGATCTTTAGCTACTTTCAGAATATCATCGGATTGTATACCTTTCATTCTTGTGTACGTTATGACACGAATAGCGTTATTGTTAACAACCTTTTCACCTTCTCGATCAAAAATCTGTCCACGTGGAACGGGGACACTAATGGTTTCGTTTTCTTGTTTTTCAACTATATTTTTATAAGATTCTCCATCAACGAGTTGTACTTTTCCTAACTGAAGAATAATAGTTGAAAATAGTAAAAACACACAAAAAAACAGTGCGTTTAATCTAAAAGTAACTTTATCTTTCTTTGTTTTATTGGGCTTTTCTTTGCTCATGTAAACCTCCGCTTTAATAATATTAAATCCAATACTTTTACTTAAAATATATTAAATAATATATAAGGATAAGTAAAGTTAAATAAATTTAAAGAATTTCTAAAGTATTACCTGATTTTATTAATATATATTTTTTAAAAAAGAGAGCACTTATACATGCAATCAACTTAAGAAACTTTGATACCCCTAAAATACATCTCATCACTTCAAAAGGTACACCTTTTGGTTCATTTTTCATTACTACATATTCAAAGACGTAAAGAACACTTCACATGTCTATAAAAGTATACCTTTTGAGGTTCTGGTGCAAAAAGATGATAAATAAAAAAGAATCAAGGATTCCTAACGGAATCACCTGTTAAGCAGTTAATCCAAACAGCTGGTTGATAAAAACATTCTGATTTTGGACAGACTGGCCCTGCAAATCAATTTGTTCTTTTTTGACCATATGCATGGCCTCAACACCACTCAATATAGAGGCTGCTGTTTTGTATGATTTAAATCCCAACATAGAGCGTATACGATTTTTAATAAAACGATGATCTTGTTCTACTATGTTATTTAAATATTTTATCCTTCGGATTTTGGTGCCTATTGTTATCCTTTTTTCTTTCTTCAACAGTTCGATAGCGATTGGATAAGCAGGGTTCTTATCAACCGTGATGATACGAGGTTTTGAGACATGAAAAGACCGCAAGGCTTTCTTGAAGAATCGCTTTGCAGCCTTATGATTTCTAGATTTACTCAAATAAAAGTCAATCGTATTTCCTTCAGAATCAACGGCACGATATAAATACATCCATTGTCCTTTTACTTTGATATATGTTTCGTCCACTCTCCATGAGTTATTCGTTTGTTTGAGATGAAGTCGAATTCGTTTATCAAACTCCGGCCCATATTGATGTACCCATCGCATAATAGTTGTATGAGCCAGGAATAACCCTCGTTCCTTCATCATTTCCACCAAATCACGAAAGCTTAAGTTGTACCGTAGGTACCAACGTACAGCTAACAAGATGATGTCTGGTTGATAATGTTTCCACTTAAATAAATTCTCCTTTTCCATACTGATCACACACCTTTTATAGAGTAGTACTATCAGTATTTCCAAGTTTGATAGAACATTTTCATATACTTCAAAGTTTTCGCACCAGAACCGTATAAAGAATATTGATATGTGAGGGTTTTACTGCTCGCGAATAGCGAGATAAAATGAATGCGAGTATTTTTACATATGAATATATGAAAAAAATGATGAAAATGTCAGCTTTTTATTTTTGAAAAAAATTGTTTATCTATTTTCATAAAAAAATATTTTTTTGACCCCCATAAAATTTTTATTTCCTCCGAATATGTATAGTGAAGAAAGCAATTAGAATTGAAATCATTTCGTACAGCAACCTTGATTTTGAGAGGTATCGAAGCCATGCATATGATGAAAAAAGGGCAACTTCACCAAAGGGCAAAGGGTGAAATCTGCCCAAAATGAGGTTGAAGTCATTCATAAGATATTTGGATTAGTCGTTTGGTCTCAAAGTTAACAGGAAATTACTGTTCTATATTCCTATTAAGCTATTTTCGCACCAAAAACCTAGAAGGTCTATCTATTAAAATAATTTGCGTTTGTACTTAGAATAAAAAGAAAAGGAGTATGTAAAAAAAATAATGGAGAAAAAAATTCAACAAGAGAAAGATAACTCAAAACCCGTTTTTTATGATCCTAAAGGAAGAAGAAAAATAGCTTTCAGTTGGTTTCTATGTATCTCAATAGTTAGCATAAGTATTGTATTTTATTTTTTCTTTCGAAGTATTTTTTCAACACCAGAAATTCCAAATACGAATCCTTCTGTAAAGCAAGATACTAAACTTGTGCCTATTAATCAAAAACTCAGCGACGAGCAGTTAAAGAAAGAAGACTTTAAACCTAATACCGAAATGAAAAACGATGAAAATATGGTGAATTCAACGAGCGATAGTAAACAATCTAAAGAAGTTTATGGTTTTTATGTAAACTGGGATGAAAATAGTACTGCTTCTTTAAAAGAAAATATCGATTCCTTAACCACGTTAGTACCAGAATGGTATCACTTAAAAGCAGACTTAACAGTTAGTAGTGAGATAAAACCTGAGATTGTGAAGTTAGCCAAAGAAAATCATGTGAAAATTATGCCTTTACTTACTAACTATACAGAGGAAGCTTCTGGTCCTGATAGTGAACTTATTCATAAGTTACTGAATTCTCCAGATCATGTAAAGACAACGTTTATTAACAATTTAGTAAAGCAAGTTGAAAAGAATCAATTTTCAGGTATTAATATTGACTTTGAGGCAATACCTGAAAGCGATAGAGAAAACTTAACAAATTTCATGAAAAAACTTACTACGGTCTTTCATAAACATCATTTGCTTGTTACACAAGATGTCCCTGCTAATGATAAGGCCTTTGATTATGGTGCGTTAGCCAAAGTAATAGATCGTATGATTGTAATGATGTATGACGAGCACTATGGAGCAGGGGTACCAGGACCAATTGCTTCAAATAAATGGTTTGAACATACGCTCAATGAACTAGATATTCCGTCTGAGAAACTTATAGTCGCTTTCGGTAACTATGGATATGATTGGGAAGTAAAAAGTAAAAAACCTGCGAAGTCTTTAACTTTCTCAGAAGTTATGACAATGGCTCATGATTCAAATATAAAAATTCAATGGGATAAGATGAGTGGAAATCCTTATTTTAGATATAAAACAGGAGCGAAAGAACATACTGCTTGGTTCTTAGATGGTGTTACTCTTTATAATCAAGTAAAAATCGCAATGAACAACAATGCAAAAGGATTTGCGTTATGGAGACTAGGAGCAGAAGATCCTACTGTATGGAAAGCTTTAAAAGATCCTATTGAAGTACAAAAAAATCCTGATGCATTACATAAAATCGCTAGTTTAGATGAAGTAAATTATTCTGGACAAGGAGAAATTTTACAGATTGAGATTGAAAGACAAAATGGATTGAGAGATTTTAAAGTAGGCAAAGAAGGTTATCTTACAGATGAAGTGTATCAATCACTACCATCTGCATATCAAGTACAGCGCTATGGAAAACCAAAAGGGAAACAAGTAGTACTAACATTTGATGATGGACCAGATCCTAAATACACACCGGAAATTCTAGATATATTAAAAGAGCATAAAATAAAAGCAGCCTTTTTTATACTTGGTGAAAACGCCCAACTAAATCCTAGTCTTGTTAAAAGAATGTACGATGAAGGGCATGAAATTGGCAATCATACCTTCAAGCATCCTAACGTAGCTGATACGTCTTTACTACGAACAAAAGTAGAGCTGAATACAACTCAGCGCCTGATTCAGGAAATAACTGGACATTCTACGGTTTTATTTAGGCCACCATATGAAGCAGATGCCGACCCGGATTCATCAAATGAAATATTGCCTATTTTGCGTGCACAAAATATGAACTATACAATGGTGGCAGAAAAAGTTGATCCTGAGGACTGGGCGACGCCATCAACAAATGAATTAGTAAAGCGTGCTGTTAATCCCATTTATAAGGGGGAGGGAAATGTTATTCTTCTCCATGATGCAGGAGGGAATCGTACCCATACGGTAGAGGCGCTACCGATTATTATTAAAGACCTTAAAAAGCATGGATATAGTTTTGTAACAATTTCAGATTTAATGGGTAAAGAACGAGATGAAGTTATGCCTCTCGTTTCTTCTGAGGATAAGCAATATTTACTTTACAATAAAGCTGTTTTTTTAGGAGCCGGATATTCTAAGCATATATTAGCAACTATTTTTTATATTGCTATTGGATTAGGTATTTTCCGATTCCTATTTTTAATTTATTTTTCATTCAAGCAAAAAAAGAAAACAAAATCTCGTTTATTTGCTAATTCGTCTTACCAACCTTTTGTTAGTGTTGTGATAGCAGCATATAATGAAGAGAAGGTTATAGCTAAGACGATTCGCTCAATTTTGGATAGTAATTATAGAGAGTTTGAAGTTATTGTCGTTGATGACGGATCGAAAGATGATACGTCAAAAGTAATTCAAGAAACATTCTATAAACATCCTAGAGTTCGTTTAATTCAGAAAGAAAATGGTGGGAAATCATCCGCAATGAACTTAGGATTTCAAAAATCAACAGGAGAAATCATTGTCACTTTAGATGCGGATACAATTATTGCGCAAGACGCTATTTCTCTAATGATCAGACACTTTGAAGATCATAATGTAGCAGCAGTTTCAGGTAATGTCAAAGTGGGAAACAGACGGAACTTGTTAACTACTTGGCAACATGTTGAATATATTACAGGATTTAATTTAGAACGCAGAGCTTTTGATGAGTTAAATTGTATTACGGTAGTTCCTGGAGCTATTGGAGCATGGCGTAAAAAGAATGTAGTCGAATCTGGATATTTAAGCGAAGATACATTGGCAGAAGATACGGATCTTACTATTACATTTTTACGTGAAGGGCATAGAATCGTATATGAAGAAAAAGCGTATGCTTATACGGAGTCACCTGAAGATGTGAAAAGTCTTATTAAACAGCGATATCGTTGGTCATATGGTACACTCCAATGTCTTTGGAAACATCGAAAAGCATTGTTTAATGCAAAACATAAAACATTAGGGTTTATTGCATTGCCTAACATGTGGTTATTCCAATATGTTCTGCAATTTATTGCTCCTTTAGCAGATATATTAATGATTATGGGGCTATTTGGTAGCAATCCGCTAAAAGTTTTAGGATTTTATTTTGTATTCTTTTTAATGGATCTTCTCGCTTCTCTGTTTGCATTTAAATTAGAGAAAGAGAACCCTAAACCACTAGTATGGTTAATTTTACAACGCTTTATTTATCGTCAATTTATGACTTATGTTGTAATAAAATCTATATTTTCATCCATTCGAGGGGTAGCGGTAGGATGGAATAAACTAAAGAGAATGGGAAGTGTTGAGCATTCCCCAGAACATAAGGAGGCATCATAAGAGAGCAGACGATCTGCTCTCTTTTTGTTAAAAGGACTCACCATATCAAAAAAAGAAAATTGTTTGAATTTGTAGCATAAAATACAATTCTGTTAGGAATATATGCGTTTTACTGATTTTCATTTTATCTTTGCACCAGAACCTCTAATAATCTATACTGGTTGTTTAGAAAAAGAAGAAGGTTTCTTCTGAAACTGACCTTTCCTAACCTTAAGTTGATGGATGTGGGGTACCGCCAGCATTTCGGAAAACCCCCACGCTAAGCAAAAAATAAAATAAGCTGTCCATATGTGCAGCTTATTTACATAATTATCGATATCGGAAGTAAAATTTATACTTTATCATTGATTTTTTTTAATCTACTAGCCCTTAATTCTTTGAAATTCTCGATTAATTCTTCTCCGAAAATATAAATAACTTTTTCCCATGGATGCCCTAAATAACCCCACTTAAAGTCTTTTTGCAAAAAGAAATAATAATCTCCATCCGGAAAAAATGGGATTTTCCATTGATGATCCTTTTCGTTTAGATTTAAATTTAAACTAGGATTCATCCAGTAGCTATCATGATGCCAATCTAACGCATATATATATTCATGTTTCTCGGTACATAAAATAAGAGCTTCCAATAATATATGATCAAAAATATAATCATCGTCATCAGTCCATTTTCCTTCAAAATGATTAGGTAAATCATAAGTAATATATGGACAAGAAAATTTAAATGATTGTTCACCTTCTATATTAGGATTAAAAGCAAATTCATCATAAAATCTATCCCAAACATTCTCATATTCTTGTTCATTTAACAAAATCCATTCTTTCAAACTCCGTACCTACTTTCTAATATTATTATATAATTAAAATACCACGATGAAATTGTATATTCTATTCATTGCTAATTTACATAACACATTATTATCGGTAGCAAGGAAAAGGGGGGAACCCTACTCTCCAAAGGAACCTTTTTTTTTGTTCTAGGGAACTATGCATTTTTTTATACATTCCTATCCTGGTGAGGTTTTAGGGTTCTTGTTTGTTACTGGATTACCCGAAAAATCGTATAAAATCTTGCATGCTCTTAGCGTGGTTTTTTTCCGAAATGCTGGCGGTATCGCTTCTATGATAAAACAACACTTGTTTCAAGAAAAAAATAAAATAAACAAAACCCACAGAGAACAAGAATGTTTTCTGCGGGTTTTGTTTATT
>NZ_NADV01000057.1:11000-11641 GCF_003264175.1 Bacillus sp. SRB_331
TAATTTTATAATAGTATATTTTTGTTAATTTTCAATATTAAAACCATAATTAACAGTAATATCTATATTGAGAAATTTATTACAAATTTAGTTGTAAATGATTAAAATATTGAAAGTAAACTTTTAATAAAAAGTTTACTTTCAAAAACAGATAAAAATAATTAGTTATTCATATCATTAGTAAACATAAATATCCAATAAAGATATATAATTACAAATTCAATTATTTGATTTATAATTATATTTAGAAAAAAGAATGGAAAGGTCTTGGTAATATGTTGGGTATTGATGTTATAAAAACAACAGAGGAATTAATTATTAAATGGCAATTAACAAAAGTTAATATTCCATTAAATGAAATTATTGAAGTTACTGAAGATGATACTTATGCTGGTGTTGAAAAAATTGATGCAATTCGAATTGGGACACCTTATGCTACAACTGATCGCATCTTAATTAAAACTAGAAAACAAGATTATGTACTATTTACTACTAATAAAGTTTCAATTTTAAATAAAATAAATGCTTAAGTATTTATTTCAAGGACTAATTGAAGTATTAATATTTACAAGTTAAAATGAATATGAATTTATAATCCCTATTAGTTCAGCAATGACACACATTATCCGTCACAAATAACC
>NZ_NADV01000058.1:0-917 GCF_003264175.1 Bacillus sp. SRB_331
GGTTCTGGTGCAAAAATCGCAAGACTCTTGCAAGTAATCTCCTAAACTTGGACATACTGATAGTATGACTCTAAAAAAGGTGCGTGATCAGTATGGAAAAAGAAAATTTATTTAAATGGAAGCATTATCAGCCTGAACTCATCTTATTAACAGTAAGGTGGTACCTACGGTACAATTTGAGCTTCCGTAACCTGGTGGAAATGATGGAGGAAAGAGGATTATCAATTGCTCACACAACAATTATGCGCTGGGTTCATCAATATGGACCTCAATTAGAAGAGAAAGTACGACATCATCTTAAATCAACAAATGACTCGTGGAGAGTCGATGAAACCTATATTCAAGTAAAAGGTCAATGGATGTATTTATATCGTGCAGTTGATTCAGAGGGTTATACAATTGATTTTTATCTAAGTAAATCAAGAGATAAACAAGCAGCCAAGCGTTTTTTCAAGAAAGCCTTGGCTTTTTCGTATGTTTCTAAACCTCGCGTGATAACAGTAGATAAGAACCCTGCTTATCCTGTAGCGATTCAAGAGTTGAAAGAAGAGAAACATATGCCTGAAGGCATGCAACTAAGGCAAGCTAAATATCTCAATAATATAGTGGAACAAGACCACCGGTTTATTAAAAGGCGAGTTCGTTCTATGTTAGGGTTAAAGTCGTTTAAAACAGCAATTTCTATATTGAGTGGTGTTGAAGCCATGCATATGATGAAAAAAGGACAACTTGTTTTACTGGACAAGTCTGTCCAAAATCAAAAACAATTTATTCATAAACTGTTTGGTTTAGCTTCATAGGCTAGAAATGTAGAGGAAATTGCTACTCTAGGTTTCTAACTAATATTTTTGCACCAGAACCAAATTTGTTATGTTTAAAACCATTTTTGTTATTTTTAAACCATTCTTGTTATAGTT
>NZ_NADV01000059.1:0-2853 GCF_003264175.1 Bacillus sp. SRB_331
TTACTAAGTTTAGTAGAAGATTTGCAACATTAGTAACCAGTTCCTTAACCTAAAAGGTACTGGTTATTTTTTGTCCAAAATATGTTCAAACGTACAATTTTCTTATTTTGATATGGTGCTCCCATGCCCATCAACTTAAGAAATTTTAATACCCCCAAGTACCAAAAAACGTTATTCTTTCTAAACAAGCTAGATTAGAAAGAATAACGTTTTTTATGAATCTTTCAATTCAAAGTAAACTACAATTATTTACTGAAGAATTACATAAACATTTTACTCCTTCATTTTTAGAAAAGCTTGTTAGAACAACGTATTATAGCTAGACATATTCACTGATGGTTTGATGCATAAGTGAATCCCCAACAACAAATACATTTACACATATCAAAAGTTATTTATGTCATAAAGTAAAAAAAGGAAACGATTATTGGGTTCAAGGGGCATCCTGAGAGTAAATACTATAATTTGAGTTTGATAAGTGTATTTTAGAAATTTCAAAGCCTTTCAAATTAATGAAAGACTTTTGTAACATTTATGAAAGTGATTTGAAAGATATTTATAATAAGATAAATATATCGAAAGGGATTTTATTCCACAGCAAAAGTATAAGCAATGTACAGTATAATTTCATTTTTGTAATCTTATAGAAATAATGAAAGAAGATGAGAAATAGCATGAATCGTATAAAAAATAAGGTTCTGGTGCAAAAATCTAAAGACTCTTGCAAGTAATCTCCTAATCTTGGACATACTGATAGTATGACTCTAAAAAGGTGCGTAATCAGTATGGAAAAGGAAAATTTGTTTAAATGGAAGTATTATCAGCCTGAACTAATCTTATTAACAGTAAGGTGGTACCTACGGTACAATTTGAGCTTCCGTAACCTGGTGGAAATGATGGAGGAAAGAGGCTTATCAATTGCTCATGCAACGATTATGCGCTGGGTTCATCAATATGGATCTCAATTAGAAGAGAAAGTACGACATCATCTTAAATCAACAAATGACTCATGGAAAGTCGATGAAACATATATCAAAGTAAAAGCTCAATGGATGTACTAATACCGTGCAGTCGATTCAGAAGGGTATACAATTGATTTTTATCTAAGTAAATCAAGAGATAAAAGCAGCCAAGCGCTTTTTCAAGAAAGCCTTGGCTTTTTCGTATGTTTCTAAACCTCGCGTGATCCCTCCTATCCTGTAGCAATTCAAGAGTTAAGAGAAGAGAAACATATGCCTGAAGGCATACAACTAAGGCAAGTTAAATATCTCAATAATATAGTGGAACAGACCACCGGTTTATTAAAAGGCGAGTTCGTTCTATGTTAGGATTAAAGTCGTTTAAAACAGCAATCTCTATATTGAGTGGTGTTGAAGCCATGCATATGATGAAAAAAGGGCAACTTGTTTTACCGGATAAGTCTGTCCAAAACCAGAAATGATTTATTCATAAATTATTTGGCTTAGCTTCATAAGATAGAAATGAAGAAGAAATTGCTACTCTATGTTTCTAACTAACATTTTCGCACCAGAACCTTTTTTACTACCATAAGATAGAAAGAATACCACATTGCTATCAAGCTAAGATTTTAAGTTTCCCCATAGCGAAAAAATGACTTCTTTACGACTAGTGTTTAACTCATTTTTTTCGGTTTGGGGAACAACCCACTTCTTAAGTTGACGGGCATGTATGGTGAAGTCTATTATATAAATTGGTCAAAAATTGACCTTCCTCAGTTTTTTTAATTCAATACATATGTTTTTTGTTATGGGAATATATGTTATAAACTTTACTTAGTCTAAGAACATCATAACATTCTAAATAGTATGGAGCGTGTATTATAATGAAAAAGATTTTATTATCGTTTATAACATTAGGAATGCTTATAGGATGTGAAAAATCTGATTCGTGTGATGAAGCAAGAGCCATCTACTCTGGAAATTGTAATTCTGATAATACACTGACAAACGACAAAGCTGAATTACAATTAGATTCCAAATAGTTGCTGTAATACTTAATTTGTATTTTAACAGGTAACAATTTCATTTCATTTTAGAGGGATATTTCCAATCGCGATTTCCTTTAGAAACAGTCGAAGAGGTTTCACTTTTTTAGTTAGGCTTTGTTTCTCTATGTTTTCCAGAGATTTTCGTATCTGTTCCATTTGTTCTTTTCCTTCTATTATATCAAACTCGATCCATTTGTGGGGTATCGCCAGTATTTCGGAAAAACCCCACGCTAAGAGTTTTTGAGTCATTTTAATGTAGGCTTAAAATAAAGTTTGATCACTTTTTGCTATGTATGAGCAAAGTTACTTCACTATTAAATTTATAGTAAGTATAACTTCCAATCCATGAACCAAAGGCTCCTCCCAAAAAGAAAATAGTCATATATAATCCATTAAGTCTGTTTCTTATCTCAGGATTCAAACCAAAGTCAACTTTTATTATATATTTTGGAGTTGCTTTACGTTTACCGTCTACAGATAGCGGTGCTCTTTTTTTGCATGAATTTTACGTCTGAATTCTTTAAAACATCATAATTTCAATTATCTAAAGACAACGGTCATTCATTAATACAATAAATGGAAGGTTATTCGATTCCCTATATTTGTATATGCGAAATTGCATAAAAATATATGTTTAAATAAGACGCGATTTTATATATAACTAGAGGTAGAGAAAGTAAATTATTGTTTAGTGTCTACTTAAAACTTTTAAGTTGATCGATGTGGCGGTATCCCTTTAAGAGAAATATTAAGCAGTTAGCCTTTGCTAACCGCACTTTTATTAGAGATATTTACCTGTTGATATTACGTTAATATGATGAAAATTTGCATAAGAATCTTTATAT
>NZ_NADV01000006.1:0-61274 GCF_003264175.1 Bacillus sp. SRB_331
ATGAATTTTTGATTAGTGAACTGGGTTTAATTAAAGGGATCACTGAAAATCAATTAAAAAGTTTCTGTTAAGGTTCATTATAGATAATGTATTACATCCCCCGAAAATATCCTGAATTTTTCGGGAATATGATTATTATTAAAAGTAAATCATTTCAAAGACATTCAACTTCTTCAACTCACTTTTAGAGTAGGAACCTCTTTTGTTATTACTTCAATCTAATCCATTTTTATTTTTAAATTTCTTTTACGAACGTTCGAAGTTTCATCAAATAACTCGATTAAATAGTCACTTGATTTTTGCAATCCTGATTCACACTGGCACGGACAAGGAGCCGTAAGGATGAAAGAGAGGTAGGGCTTTCATTGTTTTAGGTAATATACTATCTAAGTCATTATTTCTAGAAGAAAATACAATCAATCTCACCGCTATCTTTCAGAGTTCCTTACATCTACTGAGACAGTGAATAGTAATTGTTTATCTTCTTTACGTAAAATTGATAAACGAACTGGTAACACCATATGGTCAACTACAAAAAATGGTTTCCAGACCAGGAAACCATTTTTAATTTTATTTACATAACAATAGTAAATTAAGCAGTAAGAAGGAGTGCACACATGAAAAAAATGTTAACAAAAGAATTAAGTAATGAATTAAAGAAGCGAGAAGGAATCATTTCTATTACAGTTGAGCCTTATGAAAAAATCGAAGTTGGTGGAATTCGTGTAGATGGACCAGCTGTTATTCTAATTAATCAAGAATAGCTAAAAATAGTTGTATGAACGAAGAAAAGGATCAGCCTTTACGAGAAGGGAAGATCCTTTTTGTTTGCTGCAGCTAATATGGGATATACATAACTTTTATCTAATGTATTGGGGTTAAAAGGAAGGAGAGGGTCGGGATTATCATAGTGGTAAGCTTAATATTGGTAGGATTTCTTTTTATGTTATATAAATTAGTTGCTTAAAAAAACTAATTATTTGAACCGATAGATTGTTTTCTTTTTAAGGGCGAGATTTATTTTATAGGAAAATTGATAATTTTAAGGAGGAATTTAGATGGATGCAAGGAAACAACGCATAAAATACGAGAAGATGTCAAAGAACTATGAACGTATTTCTTTAGTTTCGTTACTCCTATTAATTGTACTTGTTTGTAGTAGTGTGATTATCATAGGAGCTACAGGGGGGGAATATGGAGTGTTTTTGTTGTTAGCAATTTTACTTAACGCACGTATTACTAAAGAATCTCAAAAAAAGTATGAGCAGTATTCTAATAAAGGGCGTATTTAAAATGATACATATCTTGAAAGGAACAACCTGGATGTACATGCAAAGTATCCCGATATCATCACCTATTAACTAGAAAAAGTGACCTTATATAAATAATTTTTTAGCAATTTAGAAATAGAAAACGTACCTTATTAAAATGTTATTTTCGTTCACATAATGATTTATCCTTCTAGCATATTTATAAGATTTATATCATATATTAAGAGAAAGAATGTAAGTTAGAAAGGAGTCTTATAGAATGAGTTATTTGGAGGGAAATGACTTTAGTGAACAAAATATGGTAAGTGTACCTAATCCCTACGTATATCAGACATTACAATCGGTAATTGGTAAACATGTGGTTATTGAAACTGTAAGAGGTAATGTAAGAGGAAAGTTAAAGGATGTGAAACCAGATCATTTGCTCATTGAAGATACAGTACCGTATATTGTACGTATTCAACAAATTGTATGGATTATGCCAAAACAATGATCAAATTACATCTAATTTAATTTATAACAGATTGGTGTCATAGACGACCAAATAAAAACACAGGGTATTATCTCTGTGTTTCTTCAAATTTTCGTTTTTGAATATATGCTTGAGCATGAATAATTTCTTCCTGAAGCTCTTTTAATTCTTTCATAGATTCTGACTCAATAGCCATGTAAGTAGTAACTAAACTGATCATCATATCCATCTTCTCTACTATATTTTGAATGACCTGTTCAGATTGCTCTTTTTTAGGGTGTTGTATTGCTATTAATACATTTTCTATATAATTGTTCTTTCTTTGCTGGATATCATAAATAAACTGTTTTGTGTTTGAGTTCATTTGTTGTTCCTCCGTTTTGGATATATTTCCATTCTATCATATTTGAATAGAAAATATTGGATTCCTCTAAATTTACACCTGTCTCGCACATCTCCTCAAATATACAAACTAACTCCTTAACGTACAGAGAACTAATCAAAATGTGTCGATTTTATGTCTAAACGTACAATTTTCTTTATGGGCCTGGTGACCCCATGCCCATCAACCTAATATTTTGAAGTAACCCAAAACGATAGAAATAAGCTTAATTATTATAAAAGGTAAAAATATTTGTTCCGCGGGGATCTAAGATATCAACTTAATGGCTATGCAGCAGTCCCTATACCTATTAAACTAAATATAAAAAGTACCGCTAGAAGGATTACTGTTTAATGCCGACGAAATTTTTGTAGAAAACTTAGTCGTGAGGAGAAGATAACTTGAACATAGAAAAGATTTTTGAGTATGAAGTGGATCAAGAGTTAAGGCTGGCTATTCAAAGATTATTAGTAGAGTGTTTTGAAGAAAGTTACCCTCGGGAAAGAATCTATTTTAAACAACTCCCTCATTTTAGATTATTGGCTTTAACTGAGAAAAATCAACTTATTGGTCAGGTAGGTTTGGATTATAGAGTGATGAACTTAAATGGTATGCCTATAAGAGTTCTTGGAATTATTGATTTATGCGTATCAAGAGAAGCTCGTTCCTAAGGAATAGGAAACTTATTGCTTGTAGAAATAGAAAATTTCTGCAAGGGTAAGTCTATTGACTTTCTACTCTTATTTGCCGATAACAAAAGCTTGTATTAAAAAAAAGGATACAAATCGGTAGAGAATAAATGCAAGTGGCTTAAAATAGATGAACAAAATCAGACTACTTTCAGCATAGGAAATGAAGTTATAAACGAACTTATGATTAAGGAACTGGGAAATGTAAAATGGCAGGATGGAGAGTTAGATTTATTAGGCTATCTTTATTAGACTAGAGGTACGTTAGTTGAAAAAGGTGTCCTACCTCATCGCGATCAAGCTAAGGTTTCACACTATCCATAAAGTAAAAAAGACGTTATCCTTTCTGTATATTTCTACAAAAAGAATAGCGTGTTTTTCGTTTTATGGATACAACGGTTCTGTTGCAAAGTTTTTCAAATTGAGCTAAACTGTAGGGGATTTGAGATGAGGAGAATGATACATGGGATACTTTAAAGGAAAACAATTCAAAAAAGATATTATTTTGGTAGCCGTTGGCTATTATTGTCGTTTTTCTTTAAGTTATCGCGATGTATCTGAAATCCTAAAAGAACGTGTTATTTTCGTTCATCCAACAACAATTATGCGTTGGGTCCATGAATACGACAATCTGATCTATCAAATTTGGAAGAAGAAAAACAAGTCATCATACCATGTTTGGCATTTAGATGAAACTTACATCAAAGTTAGAGGAAAGTGGTGCTATCTTTATCGTGCAATTGATGGAGACGGGCATACTTTGGATATTCACCTTCGTAAAACACGTGATCATCAAGCGGCTTATATGTTTATGAAGCGACTCATCAAAGCTTTTGGAGAACCAGCGGTTCTTACTACAGACAAGGCTCCTGCCTTGCTTTGTGCGTTCAAAAAATTACAGAAAGATGATTTTTGTACACATACTAAATATTGCACCGTCAAACATCTAAATAACCTCATTGAACAGGATCATCGACATGTAAAGCTGCGCTTTGCCAAATCTTCTGGATTTCAAACTATTCGTCATGCTTCACGTACCATAAAAGGAATCGAAACGATGCAAGCCATATATAAACAGAGACGAAGTCTTAAATCAGACTCCGTCTTTTCTGTGTATAAAGAATTACAAAAATTAGTAGCAATTGCTTAAATTATATCCCAATCGATAGCCCTCTTTATCTTTTTTCAGCTCTGCAACAGAACCTTTGCAACAGAACCTTTGCAACAGAACCTAATATAACCTATTGATAAAATGAAATACTGAAATCATATTAGATTGATTCACGTTGTAATTCATTAGATACAGAAAGAGACATACAAAAACGCCACCCTTTCCTATGATTCTACAGAAAGAATAGCGTATTTTTTCATTTTAGAGAGGGTTTTGTTTTATTAGCTTAATAACATTGGGTTTCCAACAAAATTCCAAAAAAACAAAATTTATTTTTTAGAGTAAGTTGTGGGTTTTTAAACCAGAAAGATATATTTTTAACTATAAAAACTATGACAAAATTTATCCTGTTTTCCTTTTTGTCTACTTGTTAAATTCAGCAAGTAAAATATTTTTAAAAGGATTAGGACTGTCAGTTCTACCCAAACTATTCCAATTGACGACCAACGTATGCTTGCCTCCAAGTTTACCTCCAACAAGAGTAGTAAACCCTAGAATGCCACCTGTGTGTCCCCATATCGAGACACCGCTTGGAAGCTTAGTTTCATAGATTCCAAGACCATATCCATCGATTCCTTCTTTTCCTGTAGGAACTGTAGTAAGCATTTGTTTTAGTTGCTGTTCTTTCAGTAATTTGCCACCGAGCAAGTAAGAGAAGAATTTATTTAAGTCGTCAGCAGTAGAAATCATATCTCCAGCTGAGCTAGCTACACTTGGGTTATAATAAGTAACGTCTTTTAGCTCACTTGTTCCGTCTGGTTGGACATATCCACGGGCATGGTTAGTGCCTGGAATAACGCTTGAATTGCCAGGTAGGAATGTATTCGATAATTCAAGCGGTTCAATAATCCGATTTTCAATCTCTTCCGCGTAGCTGTTTCCGGTTACTTTTTCAATAAGAATACCCAGTAATACGTATCCTGTGTTTGAATAAGACCAACCCTTTCCTGGGGCAAAGTCTGGAGGCAGAGAAATCCCCATTTTCACTAACTCTTCAGCCATATACGATTTTTTTGTATCCATAAAATCAGCATCTTTTGACCTTGAGTATTCAGCGATACCACTTGTATGGTTCAATATCTGCCGGATAGTAATCTGGTTACCATCATATCCGTTTCCTTGAATGACACCAGGCAACCATTTTTCGATAAAGTCGTCTAGATTCAAGCGGTTCTCTCCAGCTAATTGAAGTACAACCGTTGCGGTGAACGTCTTCGTCACGCTGCCAATGCGAAAGCGGAAATCTGTTTTCATTGATTGCTTGGTGCTTAGATTCGCTATCCCAGCGGCATACCCCCACGTTTTTCCACCCTCCGAAGTTTTAGCAAGTATCCCCGGGTATCCAAGTTGCAATGTATCCCGCATTGCCTGCTTGACGGAAGTACGATCTCGTTGAGGATTTGTTTGTAACGAACTAGATACATTTTGAGTGGGCTCTGCTTTTACAATTGAGGTTGGTGTTGTATATAACAGGGAACTTCCAGCTATTAAAAGGGCCAGACTTGCAAATGTAATTTGAATACGTGTTTTCATAAGGCATTCCTCTCCTATATTCATATTGTATAGGTGGTTGCTTGCTGTTTCATTCTAACCACACAGCTATCATCTTCACCGATTACAAAAGGTCAACATTGAATTTGTAATCATCTTCATAAGTATTATTTTATCAACGCCATTCTGCCCTAACAAACGGTAAATCTCTCTTTTTTCACATGTTTGTAAACCACAGAAATTACTTCTTTTCCTTGAAACACTTTTGTTACTAGTTTGTTTTTCATATATAAGTCATATCTGTTCCGCCTTTCACGCCTCGTAATATTTTTATCCTATACAATGAAACTCTCTTTTTCCTTACCCATTCCTTACAAATTTCTTACGTTCAAAATAGATTCTATTTATTAATATTATTTAAAATCTGCGATACGATTTAATCTTAATTTAGTTGTTTTATAGAAATATTTCTGGTTTTTAGAAAGAAATAATCGGAATATTCATTATTTTCTATATTATTTTTAGAAAATAATCCCATTAATAGGAGTGTTATGATTTAATTGTTAGTCAATATCTCACTTTTAGAGCGTTAGTGTCTTTGAGAAAGTCTAAGCAAGCTATTGATTTCATTACCATCACAAACGAACTGCAAAAAAAGAATAGGATTGAAGAGGCGGGAGAAGTCTCTTATCCCACTCAATTAGTTTCTATCGCCCCTATTTAGTAAACTTAAGGAGCTCGTTTTTATGAAAACTACCGAATCAAAAAGTCTATGGGGAAATACAATTTATTTACAAGTTTTCTCTGCGTATTCACTGCTTATGCTCGGAGTATTTATTGACATGTTAGCCATTATGACCATTGTTAGTTTTGAATGGGAAGTAGACCCCACCATGATTGGATTAATTCCCGTTGCGTATGCACTTCCTGGGATTATATTTAGTTCATGGGCAGGCGTGATTGCTGATCGCTTTAGAAAAATTCCAATTATGATGTTTTGTAATCTAATGGTTGGTTTATTAACAATTGTTCTTTTATTTGTCCAAAATATTCATTGGCTTTTATTAGCATTAATGGTTCGTTCCATTTTCACCGTTTTTTACTATCCTGCACAGCAAACACTAACACGACAGATTGTTTCTCCTGATTTGCTTACCAAAGCGGTAAGTATCAATGGGATAGTTGAGCAAGGAACCAAGATACTGGGCCCACTTATAGGAGGAATGTTACTGAGCTGGTTTCAGCCAGAGTTTTGTTTGATTATAAGGGCAATATGCTGTTTACTAGCTGCTTTGGTTCTGTTGCCCACAATAAGGTTACAGGAATCTCTGTCAAGAGAACATATAGAAAAGAAACAGCAAAGTACTTGGACTGCTTGGTTACAAGGTTGGGGTTATGTATTATCCAATCGGATGATATTATCAACCATGATTTTCTTTACAATAGCTATGGCAGTATTACAATTAGTAGACTCACAGTTCCCTACTTTATTTAAGAGCTTGTTCCCAAATGATAAGAGTAAAATGGGATACATCATTTCTATTATTGGTCTTGGAGGAATAATTGGCGCATTCTTAACTCAGAAATTAAAACATTTTCAATATGGTTGGGTAATATGTGGAGGTATTGCTTTAATGGGAATTGGCTTTGGGGGAATTAGTCTGATAACTCTGGTAAGTCCTGATACATCCCTCATTTTTGCCTATCTGATCAGTTTTATAGCTGGTATTGGAAGTGGACTTATGTTTGTATCCAATCAAGTCATTCTACAAATAGAATCTCATCAAGAACAGGTCGGAAGAGTATTTGGGATTCAAAGCAGTTTAGCAAATGCAGCCCTCATTATTTCTCCTGCTATGAGCGGTCCACTGGTTCACTTTTTCGGAGTAATTGAACTCTATTTTTATGTGGGTATTGGGCTCATCATCATTGCAGTAATTGGGGTTTCACTACAGAAATATTTATGGGTTACACATAAACAAGAACCTATAAGAGTAAATAATTTTTGAAGGGAAGAGTTTTTATGACCAATGAGGAATGTTATCCATTAAGTCACCCGCAGAGAAGAATATGGTATACAGAAGTTATTCATTCTGATAAGGGGATATGTAATTTAAGGTTCTTATTTAAGCTTCATCGAAAAATGAACTATTCAAAATTAAACCGAGTTGTGAATCGTGTTATCAGTGAAAATGACGGTCTGTGCATCAGATTAAAAGAAAATGGGCATCAGGAACCTGAACAATCTTTTATTAAACATGAAGAACAAGAATTTGAGTTTTTCGATTTCAGTTCTGTGGAGGATCCAGATTTGCTTGAGAAATGGGTCGAGCAGAAAACAAAAGAAACGTTTACATTATTTAATTCAAATTTATACTATTTCGCTTTAATAAAATTAAACGATAATGAATGTGCAGTCTTTGGGAATGTTCATCATGTTATCATGGATGGTTTATCAATCCAAATATTTATCAGTCAGATTGCAAAATATTATGATGAGATGCATAACGAGACTGAGGTAGGCGAAATTAGAAATTCATATGTTCAATTTCTGGCCAATGAACAAACATACTTGAATGGTAGTCGCTTTCAAAAAGATCAAAAATTCTGGTTAGAGGAATTTAAAACACTTCCCTCTGTGACGGGATTGAAGCCCTATAATACGTACCAAGTTAGTACCAAAGCATCACGTGAAACGTTTATATTATCGGAGTATTTGAAGAAAAAGATAGAAAAATTTTCTGAAGATTACAAATTTAGTTTATATACCCTTTTTGTTGCTGCTTTCTCATTGTCTATGTATCGGTGGACCTCATCGCTTGATATTGCATTAGGAATGGCTTATGGCAATCGTATGACTAAAATGGAACGGGAATTAATTGGAATGATGGTGAGTACGGTGCCTCTAAGAATGGATAT
Organism: Bacillus sp. SRB_331; assembly: GCF_003264175.1. NCBI lineage: Bacteria > Bacillati > Bacillota > Bacilli > Caryophanales > Bacillaceae > Bacillus > Bacillus sp. SRB_331. The sequence continues at coordinate 8,396 of NZ_NADV01000006.1, forward strand.
CGATCCAGAAGAAGAGGTACTTTCATTTATTGGTAGGGTGTCCAGAAAACAAAGTAAATCATTACGACATCAGAAATACCCATTTGATTTGTTATTAAAGCAGATTAATAAAGAGAATAACAGCAATGTTAGACTTTTCGGAACTACGATTGATTATAGAGATCGTGATGAAAGTGGTGACTCACTTTGGATTCCAAATGGTGAAGAAATGCAAGATTTTGCAGTACATATTGAGAATTTGACTGATATAGACTCTTTACAAGTACATATTGACTATCGTAAAGAGCTATTTTCTAAAGAAGAGATAAACCGCTTTTTTAAAACCATGTTAGCAATAATAGAAAATACATTTAAAAACCCAAAGCAAAAGGTTTCTGAGATTGAAATTATTTCAGAAGAAGATAAAAGAAAAAGTTTAGTAGAGTTCAACAATCCTAAGCTTGATTTTCCACCTCAAGTAACTATTCATGAATTGTTCGAACAGCAAGCGATGATTTATCCAAATTCTATTGCAGTTACGTATGAAAAAGGAAAAGTTACTTATAGGGAGCTAAATGAACGTGCAAATCAGTTAGCTCATTATCTGCAGAAAAAAGGAGTAGGACCTGATACTTTAGTTGGGCTGTGCGTTGAACGTTCTCTAGAAATGATTGTAGGTATTTTAGGGATTTTGAAGGCTGGTGGAGCCTATGTTCCACTTGACCCAACATATCCAGAGCAGCGACTTCAATATATTTTAGAGGATGCTGGCATTCAGTTATTCGTAACGCAAGAAAGTTTAAAAGAATTGAAATGGTTACCAGAAAATATTAAATCGATTTGCCTGGCTCGTGCTAGAGATGAGATTGGGCAAGAAAGTAAGACCTTGCCGTTTTCTGATGTAAGTTCTCAAAACCTAGCTTACGTAATCTATACTTCGGGATCAACAGGGAATCCAAAGGGCGTTATGATAGAGCATCACAATGTCATTCGTTTATTTAAATCGACGGATTGTTGGTATCAGTTTAATGAAAAAGACACTTGGACGCTTTTTCATTCTTATGCATTTGATTTCTCAGTATGGGAAATTTGGGGAGCATTATTATATGGTGGGAAATTAGTTGTTGTCCCGTACTGGATTAGTCGATCGCCCAAAGATTTTTATCAATTATTGGTGGAGGAAGAAGTCACAGTTCTAAATCAAACACCTTCCGCATTTCGACAGTTAATACAGGTGTGTGAACAAGAAGATGAGAATAAAAACTTGCAGCTGCGTTATGTGATATTTGGTGGAGAAGCGTTAGAACCTATTAGCTTGTTACCGTGGTTTCAAAGGTATGGGGAGAAAGAACCGCAGCTAATTAATATGTATGGAATTACAGAAACTACCGTTCATGTTACATATTATCCAATTACTCAAGATGATGTGCAGCATGCTTCAAGAAGTAATATCGGAAAGCGGATTCCAGATTTAGAAGTGTATATACTAGATGCTTATCAACAACCTGTACCTATAGGTGTAGATGGTGAGCTTTATATTGGCGGGGCAGGGCTTGCACGTGGGTATTTAAATAGACCTGAATTAACTGCAGAGCGCTTTATACCTCATCCATTTAGTAGTGATCCGAAAGCAAGATTATATCAGACAGGAGACTTGGCGAGATATTTGCCGGATGGGAATCTGGATTATCGTGGAAGAATTGATCATCAGGTTAAAATACGTGGTTTCCGAATTGAGATTGGGGAGGTTGAGTCTACTTTAAATGCATATGCATCTATAAAAGAGGCTGTTGTAATTGTTAGAGAAGATCAACCGGGTGATAAACGATTAGTAGCATATGTTGTAGGAGATGGAAATGTAGGTGCGTGGAGAGAGTATCTTAAAGCAAAACTACCGAGTTATATGATCCCTTCGGGATTTGTGACGATGGAGGCCATTCCACTAACAGCTAACGGTAAAGTTGATCGTGAGGCCTTACCTATGCCGGAGGAAAAGCAGATTAACAGTGAATCTGTTGCCCCTCGGAATAGTAACGAAAAGATACTGGCTACCATCTGGAAGCAAGTATTAGGTGTTAAAAATGTGGGAATCTATGATAATTTCTTTGAAATTGGTGGCGATTCGATTCTCAGTATTCAAATCATATCTCAAGCAAGTCAAGTAGGATTAAAACTTACTCCAAAGCAAATGTTTGAATGCCCAACCATTGCCGAGTTGGCACAAGTGGCTATAGAAACTCAGGGAGTACAAGCGGAGCAGGGAATTGTGACAGGTGAAGTACCCCTTACTCCAATTCAGTACTGGTTCTTCGAGCAAGAACATTCACGTCCGGAGCATTGGAATCAATCGATGCTTTTAAGAGTAAAAGAGAGATTGGACGTGAAGTTACTAGAAGGAGCGATCTTAAACTTACTAAAACATCATGATGCTTTACGTTTCCGGTACGAACAGTTACCAAATGGAACGTGGAGGCAGAGAAATGAAGGGACTGATGAGCATTCTGTACTTCATGTGGTAAAACGGAACAAAGCTAATGAACAAGCGTGGAATAAAGTAATACAAGAAGAGATGAACATTACTCAAACTAGTTTCAATTTAGTTACAGGTCCGTTAATGAGAGTAGTTTACTTTGAGGACACCTTGTCTGGAAATGATCGAATATTCTGGGTGATTCATCATTTAGTAGTAGATGGAGTATCGTGGAGAATTCTATTGGAAGATTTACAGGCGGTATATAATCAGATGAAACAAGGTCAAGGAGTTCGCCTACCTGCGAAAAGTACATCTTTTAAAGAGTGGTCGGAACGACTGCAGGCATACAGTGATTCGGGTATTTCAAAAGAAGTACAAGATTATTGGAATGAACGGGTAGAAAAAGAAACGATGAAAATTCCAATGGACTATCCAATGCAAGAAACAACAGAAGAATCGATTGATCAAGTGACGAGGACTTTAGGAGTAGAAGAAACACATGCATTGTTACAAGAAGTTCCAGTGACTCATAAGACAAGGATTAATGAGGTACTATTGGCGGCATTAGGACAAGCTATCGTCGATTGTACGAATCAGCAAACGGTTTCTATTCATCTAGAAGGACACGGGAGAGAAGAGATGGTTGAAGGTATTGATCTATCACGGACAGTGGGCTGGTTCACGAGTATTTATCCTGTTCATCTGAATTTTCAAGGAACTAAAACACCTATTGAAGGATTAAAGGCTGTAAAAGATCAATTGCGTCAAATTCCGAATCGTGGAGTTGATTATGGTATTTTACGTTACTTGAAAAAAGAATTACTTCCGTTTTATCAGCAAAAGCCTTCAATAAGCTTTAACTATTTGGGCCAATTTGATCAAGTGTTTTCAAAGGAATCTTTGTTTATGCAAGAGACAGGGTTTACATTTTTAGATCATGCTCCAGATTCCAAGCCATCTCACCTAATTGAGATTATCGGTATGGTAAAAGATGAGAAGTTACATTTTGTTTGGATATATAGTAGAGAACAGTTTTCTAGATTAAAAATTCAAGCGATAGCAGATAGTATGTTGAGGCATCTTCGTCAACTTATAAATAAACCAACAACAGAGTCAGCTTTTACAGTATCAGATTTTGCTGATGCTGAGGATCTTACGGAAGAAAGCTTGAGCAAAGTATTACTTAAATTAACAAAGAAGAGGGTGTAAAGATGGGAGACGTTATAGATATATATGGATTATCACCTTTGCAAAAAGGAATACTTTTTCATACTTTATACGATCAAGATGATGAACATTCTTTTTCCTACATTGTACAAGTAGGCTTCTTGCTCGGGGGGCAATTGGATGTTGCTACTTTTGAAAAGGCTTGGGAACATGTTATTCATCGACATGAGGTTCTACGTTCAGTATTTGTGTGGGAGGAAGTAGAAAAACCTCTGCAAGCAGTTTACCAACGTCTTCCTTTTACTATTCATCAAGAGGATTGGAGTGCCCATTCATATGAGGAGAGGGAGAAGAAATTACACCAGTTTTTGACTGCAGATCGTAGAAAAGGATTTTTATTGGATGAAGTACCATTGATGAGAGTCACTGCGATTAAAGAAGCAGAAGAGGAAACGAGAATCATTTGGACACATCATCATATTTTGCTAGATGGGTGGAGTGTGTCATTGGTCTTTAGTGAAGTGATGGAAGTTTATCTCAAGATGATAAAGGGAGAATTGTTGAATCTACCTAAATCTCTTCCTTATAAAAAATATATACAGTGGATAAATAAACAAGATCAAAGCGAAGCAGAGGAATTTTGGACAGAAGAATTAAAGGGGTTTTATGCACCTACGCCATTAGCGATGGAAAGAAAGGATCAAGAACAGGAGAAGGGCTATGGAGAGTGTGTTTATCAGGTGTGTGAGGAACTCACTGAGAATTTACAAGAGTGGGTACGAAATAGTCGTTTAACATTGAATACGTTAATACAAGGTGCATGGGCCTATTTGATGAGTAGGTATAGCGGTGAAAGTGATATCGTATTTGGCGTAACTAGCTCTGGACGTCCTACTGATTTGATAGGAGCAGAGAATATGGTAGGTCTATTTATTAACACATTACCTACTAGAATTCGATTAACGGATGATACATCAGTAGTAGATTGGCTTCGTAAAATACAGATGAAAGAAATGGAACGAAGACAATATGAGCATAATTCATTGGTTGATATTCAAGGGTGGAGTGAGGTTCCGCGGAATAGCTCCTTATTTCATACCTTGTATGTGTTTGAAAATTATCCAATTCAAGGTGAGAGAAATGATGATTTAAGATTACTAGATGTTAAAAGCGCGGAACAAACAAATTATCCTTTAACACTCATTGTAATGCCTGGTAAGAAAATTACTTTAAAGTTGATGTATGGTCAAAGCTATTTTAATGAAGAAACAATAAATCGGATTCAGGGTCACTTATTGCAAATATTAATTCAGATGACAAAGAGCCTAGATTCAAAACTATTTGAAATTACTCATTTAACAGTGGAAGAGCAGACACAGTTACTAGAGGAATGGAATAATACTCAAGTAAAATATTCAGCTGAAGGCATGATTCATACGGTGTTTGAGGAGCAAGTTAAGAAAAAGCCAGAAGCAATCGCAGCTATTTACGAAAATGAACAAATTACTTATAGAGAGTTGGATGAGCGTGCGAATCAGCTAGCACATTATTTACAAAAGCGTGGTGTAGGTCCAGAGTCTCTAGTCGGGGTATATATGGAACGTTCATTACAAATGATGATAGCGTTATTAGGTATTCTAAAATCAGGAGGGGCGTATGTTCCACTTGATCCTACTTATCCAGAGAGTCGGCTTCGTTATATATTAGAGGATGCTGGAATCGAGGTACTAGTGACGGAAGAAAATTCGAAAAATTTATATATATCTGAAGATGTTGAAACGATTTGTATGAATAAAGATTATACTGCAGTTGAAAAAGAAGAATCAATCCCATGTATAAGTGGTGTAACAGGGAGAAGTTTAGCGTATGTTATGTATACTTCAGGATCTACAGGGAATCCAAAGGGAGTGATGATCGAGCATCATTCAGTAATCAATTACCTAGAATGGATGCAACATAAATATCCACTTTCTGAAAAAGATGTGGTCTTGCAGAAAACCCCATTCTCATTTGATGTATCTGTTTGGGAGTTGTTTTGGGGTATTCACGTTGGAGCAAGTGTATCTTTCTTGCCTCCAGGTGGAGAAAAAGATCCTTCCATAATAGCTGAAGTGATTGAAAAACATCAGGTTACTATTGTTCAATTTGTTCCTTCGATGTTATCTGTTTTCTTAGATCACTTCAATCATATTGAGTTGAACATGAATTGTTCGTCCGTGCGTCATGTATTTTCTGGTGGAGAAGAACTAAGTTCTGGGCTGGTTAGACGATTTCAACAGCAATGGAATCAGAGCGGGCAAGTAAAATTAACCAACTTTTATGGACCAACTGAAGCAACTATTTACGTAAATGCATTTGACATTCAACCTAATCAAGAATTTGTTTCTATTGGGCAAGCGATACAGAACACGCAATTATATGTATTAGACCAAAATCAACGCTTGCAATCAATAGGGATAGAGGGTGAGTTATATATTGGTGGTGCCGGTTTAGCTCGTGGATACTTAAATCGTCCGAATCTCACTGCCGAAAAATTCGTTTCGCATCCATTTCGATTGGGAGAACGACTATATCGAACAGGAGATTCAGTAAGATATCTAACTGATGGTAATTTAGAATTTATAGGGAGAATGGACCATCAAGTAAAAATGCGTGGTTTTCGGATTGAACTTGGAGAAATTGAAGCGACTTTAGAAAAATGTTCGTTTATTAAAGAGGCTGTCGTATTAGTTAGAGAAGATCGTCCAGGTGATCAGCGATTGGTTGCATATGTAATAAGCGGTGGAAATACCCGAAAGTGGCGAGAGCATCTACAAAAACAATTGCCGAATCACATGATTCCAGCACACCTTGTAGAGTTAGAACAGTTCCCGCTTACTCCGAATGGGAAAATCGATCGAAAGGCCTTACCAGCACCTGATGAGCAACCTATAGGAGATTTAAATGTTCTACCCCGGACGCCTTCGGAAGAGCTTATTGCCTCGGTTTGGAGTCAAGTGTTAGGAACAGAAAATATCGGTATTCAGGATTCCTTCTTTGAACGGGGTGGACACTCACTACTCGCTACTCAAATCGTCTCTCGATTACAAGAATTGTTCCAGATTAAAATCCCGCTACGTGAACTTTTTAAGCACCATACAGTGGAAGCATTAGCGAAACGAGTAGATCAATTGCGCAAAGAAGATAAAAAACGAGAGATTCCACCCCTTGTACCTATGACATGGGAAGAATCTATTCCACTTTCCTATGCGCAGAAACGTCTATGGTTTATTGATCAATTAATGCCAAATAGTGCGATGTACAATATTCATGCAGCGTGTCGCTTAACAGGGAAATGGTCAATTGAAGCATTGGAGGCAGGATGGAATCACTTGTTGGAGCGTCATGAATCATTACGGATGATAATTCTAGAACAAGAGGATGAACCTTTTCAACAGGTTCAATCTCATGTATTCAGACAAATCCCTCAAACGGATCTAACAGATCTCTCTTTGGAAGATAGGGAAAGAGAGATGAAACGGCTCATTCAAAACGAAGCGGAGGAACCATTTTATTTTGGACAAGGTCCTCTAATTCGAACACGAATATTGAAAGTGGACAGGGAAGAATGGGTTCTCCTTTGTACGATGCATCATATTATTTCGGATGGGTGGTCAATGGGAATCTTACTTGAAGAATGGATGGCTTTTTATGAAGGAGCACTAAGCGGAAAGCCAGTGGAACTGAAGGAGTTATCTGTCCAATATGCAGACTTTGTCATGTGGCAGAAGGAATGGCAAAAAGAAGAGAATTTGGATCAGCACCTCCAATATTGGAAAGAAGAATTGTCTGGGGAGCTACCGGTTTTACAATTACCGATGGATCGTTCTCGACCTGTGGTTCAAACCCACCGTGGTGCAAGTCAGTCCTTAATGTTGGCGAATTCCCTACAGGAAAAGCTCAAAGATTTAAGTCTGCAAGAAGGATGCACTTTATTTATGACCTTGATGGCAGCGTATCAAAGCTTCCTTTCTCGTTATACAGGACAAGACGACATTTTGGTTGGAAGCCCAATTGCAAATCGAAATGTTAAAGAGATTGAAGGATTAATAGGTTTCTTTGCAAATACGTTGGTTTATCGAGCTGATTTCAGTGAAAATCCGACGTTCCAAGAACTTTTGTCGCAGATACGAAAAAAAGCACTAAAAGCATACGAGTATCAGGACATTCCATTTGAGAAAGTGGTAGAATCCGTAAAACCGGAACGGAATACAAGTCATTCACCGATATTTCAAACCATGTTTACTTTACAGAATACGAAACAAGAGTTTCCTCAGCTATCTGAAAGACAAATGGAACTCATGGAAAGTCATACTTCTGTTGCGAAATTTGATTTGAGTTTATTTGCTTCTGAGACGGAAGCAGGATTATCGCTAACCTTTGAATATAATACTGATTTGTTTAATGATACAACCATTGAACGTATGGCAAGTCATTTTGAACATTGGTTATATCAAATTGTATCTCATCCAAAATATTTATTATCGGAAATGAACATGTTATCGAAAGTAGAATATAAGCAACTGCTAGAGGGATGGAATGAAAAAGGTGTTGTAGATATACGAGAAAGCACGATTCATACATTGTTTGAAGAACAAGTGGAAAAAACACCAGAAGCAATTGCAGTAGTGTGCGAAGATGAAGAACTAACATATCGAGAATTGGACGAACGCTCGAATCAGCTAGCACATTATCTACAGAAAAATGGTGTAGTATGCGAATCATTGGTTGGAATTTGTGTTACACGTTCATCCGAGATGATTGTCGGCCTTTTAGGAATTATGAAGGCAGGAGGAGCATATGTCCCAATTGATCCAGCGTATCCGGAAAGTCGACTGCAATACATTTTAGAGGATGCTCAAATAAAGGTACTGGTGACACAGGAAAAGTTACAACAAAAAATGGTTATACCTAAATCCGTTGACGTGATTTGTATTGATCGTGATCGAGCAGAAATAGAACAAGAAGCAACTACGGTGTGTACGAGTGAAGTGACGGGAGATAACTTAGCCTATATTATCTATACTTCAGGTTCAACTGGAAATCCAAAGGGAGTAATGATTGAGCATAGGAATACAGTAACAATGATTCATTGGGCGCATCACACATATTCCCGAAGGGATTTAGCGGGAGTGTTGGCTTCAACTTCGCTATCCTTTGATCTATCCGTTTTTGAAGTGTTTGTTCCCTTAACGATGGGTGGTAAGGTGATTGTCGCTGAAAATGCTTTACATCTAGACAAGTTGTCTACCAAGGGTGTGACTTTGGTCAATACTGTGCCATCGGCAGCGAAGGAACTGGTTCGAGCAAAAACAATCCCATCTTCAGTAAAGGTGATGAATTTGGCTGGAGAACCATTGCCATATTCACTTGTTCAAGATTTATACGAGAGAAGTACGATTGAGAAGGTGTACAACCTATATGGACCGTCCGAAGATACTACGTATTCCACATATATGGAATTAGAAAAGGGTGTCATGCATAGGGTACCACCAATTGGTAAACCAGTCTTCAATACAGAAGTATATGTACTGAGTGCTGAACAAAAAATGGTTCCAATTGGTGTAGTTGGTGAGCTTTACATTGGTGGATCAGGATTAGCACGTGGATATTTAAACTGCCCTGACTTAACGCAAGATCGTTTTATACCGCATCCGTTTAAAGAAGGAGAGCGAGTATACCGGACTGGAGATTTAGTAAGGTATCTGCCGGATGGAAATTTGGAGTATCTTGGCCGAATCGACCAGCAGGTAAAAATTCGTGGGTTCCGAATTGAACTGGGAGAAATTGAAGCAACATTACAAAAACATAAATTAGTTAACGAAGTTATTGTGATGGTGCGGGAAGATTATCCTGGTGATCCGCGTTTGGTTGCCTATGTTGTGGGAGATGGGGATGCTCATAAGTGGCGTGATTATCTCAAGGCCCATCTACCAAATTACATGATTCCAGCCTATTTTGTCGGATTGAACGCATTTCCACTTACTCCTAATGGAAAAATTGATAGAAAGGCCTTACCAGCACCAGAGAGACAGGAGATAGAGAATTGTTATGTTGCTCCCCGTACATCTACGGAAAAAACAATCGTTTCGATATGGCATCAAGTCTTAGGTATGGAAAACATCGGAATTCAGGATTCGTTTTTTGAAATAGGTGGGCATTCATTACTTGCTACGCAAGCTGTTTCCAATCTTAAAGAGGATTTTGGAATCGAGTTACCATTGCATGATTTATTTACGTTTCATACGGTGCAGCAATTGGCTGAACAGATTGATCAATTGCTCTATAACAAAAATCAAGAAATGCAGAATGATAGTAAGGAGAATGTAAGTCTTCAAGACTATATTCAAAAAGAAGCAGAAGTGAGTAATGATGAAGAATTACTTGAACTGCTTAAGCAATTAGAAGAGCTATCAGAGGAAGAAGCACAAGGAATATTCGAGAGTAATTTAGTTGAGGAAGGGGTAAAAAAATGAGAAGTGATTTACTTGCAAAGCTGAGTTCACTTTCTCCTGAGAAGAGAGCTTGGCTTCAGAAGCAAATGCAAAAAAAGGAGAATAAAGAAGCACTTCCGTTGTCTTATGCACAACAACGTTTGTGGTTTATGGAAAGATTTAACCCAAACAGTTCTTTATATAATATTCCAACGGTATGGCATCTAAAAGGAAATTGGATTCTTGAAGCATTAGAAAAGGGATTCAATCGACTCATTGAACGTCATGAATCATTACGAACTGTTTTTAAAGAAGTAGGAGAGCAACCTGTACAACAAATTGTCGAATTCCTTCCTAGAGCCTTACCTGTAAGGGATTACTCTCAACTTCCTCTAGAAGTAAAAGAAAAAGAGGTAGATAGTTTAATTGCGAGAGAAGCGCAAGAACCATTTGATTTAATGAATGGCCCTTTAATTCGTTACCAGCTTGTTCAATTAGGAAAGGATGAATGGTTATTACTGTGTACGACGCATCATATTATTTCTGATGCTTGGTCCATCGGTATATTCATGAATGAATTACTTGCTTTCTATGAAGAAGAAACTGGTGGGAATCTTGCTAAATTAAGTTCACTATCCATTCAATATGCAGACTTTGCGAAGTGGCAAAAAGAGTGGTTGCAAGGTGATGTGTTAAATCGTCAACTTACGTATTGGCAGGAAGAATTGTCTGGAGAGCTTCCTATATTACAACTGCCAGTGGACCGACCTCGACCGGTTACGCAAACTTATGCTGGGGATACGCATCACGTGATTTTTCCTTATAAATTACTCAGTCAATTGAAGGAGATAAGTCGACAAGAAGGATCTACCCTATTTATGACTTTAATGGCTGCATACCAGAGCTTTCTTGCTCGTTATACGGGGCAAAAAGATATTCTAGTCGGAAGTCCAATTGCAAATCGGAATCATAAGGGAGTAGAAGGATTAATCGGTTTCTTTGTTAATACGTTGGTTTACCGATCAGATTTGAGTGGCACTCCTACTTTTCGAGAGATTTTGAATCAAACAAAGAAAAAGGCGTTAAAAGCTTACGGATACCAAGATATACCATTTGAAAAAGTGGTAGAAGCTGTGCAACCTGAACGAAGTATGAGTCATTCTCCTATCTTTCAGACCATGTTTACACTACAGAATATAAAACAAGAACGACTAGATCTGCCTGGTAGAAGTATCGAAATGGTAGAAAGTAATATGTCTATTGCAAAATTTGATCTGAGTTTAACTGCCTACGAAGTGGAAGAAGGTCTATTTGTCTCTTTTGAATACAACACGGATTTATTTGATAGTAGTACCGTTGTACGTATGGCAGGACATTTTGAGAACTGGTTAAATGAAATCGCGTATCATCCAGATGAATCATATACAAAGCTGTCAATGTTATCGGACACAGAGCAGAAACAACTCCTAGAAGAATGGAATGATACTGACGTGGTCTATGGTCATGAGTGTATGATTCATGAGCTATTTGAGCAGCAAGTTGCACGTACACCTGATGCAGTGGCGGTAGTTTATGAGGGTGGAAAGCTAACGTATCAAGAACTCAATGAAAAATCGAACCAATTGGCACATTATCTACAAAAACGAGGTATAGGACCTGAATCATTGGTCGGTATATGTGTTGAACGTTCTCCTGAAATGATTATTGGTCTCTTTGGGATTTTGAAAGCAGGTGGGGCTTATGTCCCACTGGACCCAAGTTATCCCGAAAACCGCCTGAGATACATTTTAGAGAATTCACAAATTCAAGTGCTGTTAACAAAAGAGGCACTACAGGACTGGTTACCTAAAGATATTCAAGCAATTTGTTTAGACCGGGATCAAGTAATGATTTCTAAAGAGAGTAATTTGGCTCCGGTGAGTGGAGTAACAGCAAATAACTTAGCCTATATCATATACACTTCGGGTTCGACAGGAAATCCGAAGGGAGTAATGATTGAACATCATTCTGTTATCAACCGCCTACAGTGGATGCAGAAAAAGTATCCATTATCTGAGGAGGATACAATCCTACAAAAGACACCGTTTTCATTTGATGTTTCTGTCTGGGAATTATTTTGGTGGTCATTTGTAGGAGCGCATGTTTGTTTGCTTCAACCAGGAGGAGAGAAAGATCCTGCGGTGATTGAGGAGTATATTGAACGATATCGTGTGACCACCATGCACTTTGTTCCGTCGATGTTATCTACTTTCTTGGATTATATGGAACAATATAATTCGAAAAGGGATGTATCGTCTTTAAATCAGGTTATTACTAGTGGAGAAGCATTAAATACTGAACAGGTTCGCCGGTTTAAGGGGGTATTTTACGATGTTCAGCGAACAAAGTTAATTAACTTGTATGGCCCTACCGAAGCGACTGTGGATGTGACTTATTATGATTGCGATTTAGAAAAAGAACCTATGCTTATTCCAATTGGTCGTCCAATTGATAATACAGAGTTGTATGTGTTGGATCAACATCAACAGGTGGTACCGATTGGGGTGGCGGGGGAACTTTACCTTGGAGGAGTAGGCTTGGCACGTGGCTACTTCAATCGACCAGAGTTAACTACTGAACGTTTTATTCCGCATCCCTTTAAGGAAGGGGAACGATTATATCGAACGGGTGACCTGGTGAGATATATGAATGATCGTAACTTGGAGTATATTGGAAGAATAGATAACCAAGTCAAAATCAGAGGATTCCGAATTGAACTGGGAGAAATCGAAGCAGCTTTACATGATCACTCATCTGTAAAAGAGGCTGTCGTGTTGGTGAAGGAAGATCGACCAGGAGATAAGCAGTTAGTAGCTTATATAGTGGGTGAAGGGGATACTGGAGAGTGGCGTGAATATCTGAAGAAGCAATTGCCAAATTATATGGTTCCGGCATACTTTTTCCAAGTTGAATCGATGCCACTCACTCCAAATGGTAAGGTGGATCGGAAAGCTTTACTGGAATTGGAGGCACAGTTCATAAGTGAAGATATTACTTCATCAAGAACACCAGTGGAGGAGCTCATCGTTTCTGTATGGAGTCAAGTATTAGGTATAAGAAATATTAGTGTTCAGGATTCTTTTTTTGAAATCGGTGGTCACTCGCTACTAGCTACTCAAGTAGTGTCACGCTTACAAGAAATCTTTCAAATCGAATTACCGGTACGCGAACTATTTGAGTATGCAACGGTGGAGTCACTGGCAAAGCGATTAGATCAGTTACGTAAAGGAGATAGAAAACGAGATATTCCGCCACTAATGCCGATGGAACGAGGGGAAACTATTCCACTATCTTATGCCCAACAGCGCTTATGGTTTATCGATCAATTTACACCTAATAGTGCACTTTACAATATGCCAATAGTATGCCGCCTTACAGGGAGTTGGCTACCTGAGGCATTGGAAACGGGATGGAATCAGCTAATAGAGCGTCATGAATCATTGCGGACGGTCTTTCATGAAGTGAACGGTCAACCCGTACAGCAAATTGAACCGTATGCTTTTCGATTAATTCCGAAAACGGATTTAACTATGCTTTCTCCAGAAGACCGAGAAGAAGAAGTTAAACGTTTGATTCAACAAGAAACCGAAGTGCCATTTGATTTAGGCGAGGGTCCACTAATCAGGACAAGTATTTTGCAAGTGGGAGAGGAAGAATGGATTCTCCTTTGTACTCTACATCATATCATTTCAGATGGATGGTCAATGGGAGTCCTACTTGAAGAATGGATGGCATTCTATGAGAAAGCTACGGATGGAAAGGTAGCAGAACTTGAACCATTACCGGTTCAATATGCCGACTTCGCTCAGTGGCAAAAAGGATGGCTGAAGGCGGAAGTGCTTGATCAACAACTCCAATATTGGAGGGAAGAATTGTCTGGGGAGCTTCCTTTACTCCAACTTCCTATGGATCGCCCGCGTCCCGCAATACAAACTCATCACGGGTCGACATACACCCTGGTTCTGCCAAGCACGCTACATGACAAATTAAATGAATTTAGTCGTCAAGAAGGGGCTACACTCTTCATGACCCTGTTAGCTGCATATCAAAGTTTTCTATCCCGCTATACGGGACAAGAAGATATTCTGGTCGGAAGTCCAATTGCTAATCGAAATTATAGAGAAATTGAAGGACTTATTGGTTTCTTCGTCAACACCTTGGTATATCGGGCTAATCTAAGTGGTAGACCGACATTTCAGGATGTTCTGTCTCAGGTTCGTCAAACAGCATTGAAGGCGTATGAGTATCAAGATATCCCTTTTGAAAAAATTGTGGAAGTTGTACAACCAGAGCGGAGTACAAGTCATTCGCCAATCTTCCAGACTATGTTCATCTTGCAAAATATGAAACAAGAGTTCCCGGTGTTATCTGGTAGAAGTATTGAAATGATAGAAAGCCATAGTCCAATCGCAAAGTTTGATTTAAGTATAATGGTAGCTGAGACGGAAGAGGGATTACTTTTTACTTTTGAATACAATAAGGATTTATTCAATGCTACAACTATTGAAAGGATGGCAGGGCACTTTGAGAAATGGCTACACGAAGTTTCTCATCACCCGAAAAATCCGTTGCATAGTCTGAGCATGCTATCGGAACCTGAGCGTACTTTGTTATTAGAAACATGGAATGACACTGTAATGGAAATGCCCCCACAGGGTCTTATTTGCGACAGATTTGAGGAACAAGTAGCAAAGCGTCCTGAAGCGATTGCGGTAGTTGATCAAACAAAAGATTGGACTTACGGTGAACTGGATGCACAAGCAAATCAGTTGGCAAATGTTTTACAGCGAAAAGGAGTCGCTCCAGAGTCAGTCGTGGGAGTTTATCTTCCGAGGTCGGCTGAGCTCATGGTAAGTTTACTAGGCATATTAAAAGCTGGTGGAGCTTATGTCGTTTTAGATCCGTTGTATCCAAAATCAAGGTTAGAATACATGATTGAAGATGCAGGAATTCAATTTGTAGTGACGGCGGAAGGACAAGAAGGCCTTTTCGAACAGGTCGAAATGGTGAGGTTAGAAGAATTAACAGTGGAAAGCGTAATCGCACCTACACGGCAGATAAATCCAGAGAACTTAGCTTACATTGTCTATACCTCTGGTTCTACAGGAAAGCCAAAGGGTGTCATGATTGAATATCGCTCATTAATGAATATGGTTTCTTGGCATCAAGGAGTTTATCGTATTACAGCAGAGGATCGTGCGACTCAGATTGCAGGGATTGCTTTTGATTCGGCTGTCCAGGAGATTTGGCCGTATCTAACTGCTGGTGCAGCACTCTACTTGTCAACAGAGGAACTGAGAATTAATCCAGAAGCACTAAGAGACTGGCTCATTGATTCGCGAATAACTGCTAGTTTTGCACCTACGCCTATTCTGGAAAGACTCTTGAAATTATCTTGGCCAGATAAAACGGATCTTCGTTTTATCATTACCGGCGGGGATCAATTAACGCAGTACCCATCTAACGATATTCCTTTTGCGGTAATCAATCAGTATGGTCCATCGGAAAATACAGTTGTTACCACGGATTGTTATGTACCTGTAGGAGTGACAACAGGTACGCCATCGATTGGTCGACCGATTGCGAATACAGAAGTTTATGTGTTAGATTCTCATCTTCAGCTAGTACCAAGTGGTGTGATTGGAGATCTCTATATTGGAGGGAAGAGTCTTGCTCGTGGATATGCTAATCGTCCGGACCTTACAAAGGAAAAATTTATTTCGCATCCATTCAAGTCAGGAGAACGTCTCTATTACACCGGAGACAAAGCAAGTTATCTTTCTGATGGTGCTCTCCAGTTCCATGGTCGTATAGATGACCAAGTGAAAATTCGTGGTTTCCGGATTGAATTGGGAGAAATAGAAGCAGTTTTGCAGGCACATTCTTCTGTGAAAGAAGCGGTTGTATTGGTACGAGAGGATGATCCAGGCGACAAGAGATTAGTAGCTTATGTAGTTGGTGAAGGAAGTGTCCAAGAATGGCGAGAGCATCTACAAACACATTTACCGAATTATATGGTCCCAACAAACTTTATTGAGATGAAATTTTTACCACTTACACCGAATGGAAAACTTGATTTAAAGGCATTGCCAATACCTAGCAAATTATCTACTGAAAATACCGTTCATGCACGAACTCCGCTAGAAGAACTTATCGCTTCAGTGTGGAGTCAAGTGCTAGGAATAGAAAATATAGGTGTTCAGGATTCTTTCTTTGAACTTGGTGGTCATTCTCTACTTGCTACACAAGTGGTCTCACGCTTGCAAGAAGTCTTTCAAATCAAATTACCGGTACGTGAACTGTTCGAATATTCAACGGTCGAAGCATTATCAAAACGAATGGATCAATTACGTAAGGGAAGCAAAAAACGAGAAGAAATTCCACCATTGATGCCGATGGAACGAGGAGATAAAATTCCACTTTCTTATGCCCAACAGCGCTTATGGTTTATCGATCAATTTACACCTAATAGTGCACTTTATAATATGCCGATGGTATGCCGTCTTACAGGAAATTGGTTACTACAAGCATTGGAATTGGGATGGAATCAGTTGATAGAGCGTCATGAATCATTGCGGACAGTATTTCATGAAGTGGACGGTCATCCTGTGCAGAAGATTCAACCGTATACTTTCCGTTCCCTTCCACAAATTGATTTAACTAAGATTTCTCCAGAAGAGAGAGAAAGAGAAGTGGAGCAATGGATTCAAACTGAAGTCGAATCCCCATTTGACTTAGAGCAAGGGCCATTGTTCCGTGGACAAATCGTGAAAATTTCAGAAGAAGAATGGGTTCTTCTGTGTAATATGCATCATATTATCTCGGATGGATGGTCGATGGAAATCTTGCTCCAAGAATGGATGGTATTTTATGAGGAGGCGATTGGCGAAAAACCAGCAGAGCTCGCACCATTACCAGTTCAATATGCCGATTTTGCTCAGTGGCAAAGAGAATGGTTGATAGATGAAGTACTAAACCAACAGCTTGCATATTGGAAGGAAGAATTATCTGGTGAGTTACCAGTCTTAATGTTGCCGATGGATCGTCCGCGTCCTCCAGTACAAACCCACCATGGATTAACTCATAATGTGTTGTTGTCACGCTCATTACTGGATAAATTAAATGAACTAAGTCGTCAAGAAGGGGCCACGCTTTTCATGACCTTATTGGCATCGTATCAAAGTTTCCTTGCCCGTTATACAGGACAATCGGATATTATTGTTGGCAGCCCAATTGCAAATCGAAATTATAGAGAAATTGAAGGGTTGATTGGTTTCTTTGTCAACACGTTGGTTTATCGAGCTGATTTAAGTGGCGCACCGGCATTTCAAGAGTTGTTGTCTCAAGTGCGGATAAAAGCATTGAAGGCATATGAGTACCAAGATGTTCCGTTTGAGAAAATTGTGGAGGTTATCCAACCTGAACGAAGTACCAGTCATTCTCCGATTTTCCAAACCATGTTTACTTTGCAAAATACGGGACAAGAGCTACCAAAGCTACATGGACGAAGTATAGAAGTAATGGACAGCAACGCTTCAATCGCCAAATTTGATTTAAGTTTAACTGCCGCAGAAGTGGAAGAGGGCTTATTGCTTACTTTTGTTTATAGGACTGATTTATTTGACAGTTTAACTATTGAATCCATAGCAGAAAATTTTGGGAACTGGTTGAATTTAATCGTGGAACATCCTGATAAATCATTAGCTAAGTTGCCGATACTGTCAGGATTACAGCAAAAACAGTTAGAAGAGTGGAATAATAATGCTGTAGCATATCCACAGGAATTTGGGATTCATCAGCTGTATGAAGAGCAAGTAAATCGTACACCTGACGCGGTGGCAGTGGTAGATGAAAAACAGCAGTTAACCTATCGAGAGCTGAATGAAAAAGCAAACCAATTGGCACATTATCTCCAAAAATGTGGGATTGGGAGCGAGTCATTGGTTGGTCTCTGCTTCCAGCGTTCAGTTGAGATGATTGTCGGTCTCATGGGGATCTTGAAAGCTGGGGCAGCGTATGTTCCATTGGATCCATCGTATCCAGAAAGTCGCCTACGATATATTCTGGAGGACACAGGGATTCAAGTATTGGTCACGAACGAAGCATTAGAAGGTTGGATAACTGAAGAAATCAAAACAGTTTGTTTGGATCGGGATAAAGCGATGATTTCGCGAGAAAGCACCCTTTCACCAATATGTGAAGTGACAGGAGAAAACTTGGCGTATGTAATCTATACTTCGGGATCAACAGGGAATCCGAAGGGAGTTATGGTAGAGCATCACAATGTGATTCGTTTATTTAAATCGACGGAATGTTGGTATCAGTTTGATGAAAAAGATACTTGGACGCTTTTCCATTCTTATGCGTTTGACTTCTCGGTATGGGAGATTTGGGGGGCATTACTCCATGGCGGAAGATTGATTGTTGTTCCTTACTGGATTAGTCGATCGCCCAAGGATTTCTATCAACTGTTAGTAAAGGAAAAGGTTACGGTTCTTAATCAGACACCATCCGCATTTCGACAATTGATACAAGTGTGTGAACAAGAAGATGAGAAGAAAGACTTGCATCTGCGCTATGTCATATTTGGTGGGGAAGCACTCGATCCTACCAGCTTGGTACCATGGTTTCAAAGGTATGGAGGGCAGGAACCACAGTTAATTAATATGTATGGAATTACAGAAACTACCGTTCATGTTACGTATTATCCAATTACTCAAGATGATGTGCAGCATGCTTCAAGAAGTAATATAGGAAAACAGATTCCAGATTTAGAAGTGTATGTACTAGACGCTTGTCAACAACCTGTGCCTATTGGCGTAGCTGGCGAACTATATATTGGTGGAGCAGGACTTGCACGTGGATATTTAAACAGACCCGAATTGACTGCAGAGCGTTTCATTCCTCATCCATTCAGTAGTGACCCAGGAGCGCGATTATATCGGACAGGAGACTTAGCGAGATACTTACCTGATGGAAATCTGGATTATCTTGGGCGGATTGATCACCAGGTGAAAATCCGTGGTTTCCGAATTGAGCTCGGAGAAATTGAATCTGCTTTAAACGCACATGTCTCCATAAAAGAGGCTGTTGTAATTGTTCGAGAAGATCAGCCGGGTGATAAACGGTTGGTGGCATATGTCGTGGGTAATGGGAATGTAGGCGAGTGGAGAGATTATCTCAAGGCGGAACTACCAAGCCATATGGTTCCTTCAGGATTTGTGATGATGGAAGCCATTCCACTAACTGCTAACGGAAAAGTTGATCGTAAGGCCTTACCAGTACCAGAGGGGAGGAAAATCGAAAGTGAATGTGTTGCCACGCGGAATGGTAACGAAGAAACACTGGCCACCATTTGGAAGCAAGTATTAGGGATTAAAAAGGTGGGAATCCATGATAACTTCTTTGAAATTGGTGGAGACTCGATTCTCAGCATTCAGATTGTCTCTCGTGCGAAGCAAGCAGGTTTACAATTGACGCCAAAGCAAATGTTTGAACACCAAACGATTGCTGAGTTGGCGCAAGTAGTCAATGAAGAACGGGGTGTACAAGCAGAGCAGGGAGTTATAACTGGAGAACTGATCCTTACACCAATCCAGCAATGGTTTTTTGCACAAGATCATCCAAACCCACACCATTGGAATCAATCCATGTTTTTTAGAACAAAAGAGCGACTGGATATAGTATTACTGGAGAAAGCTGTGCGTACCCTTCTAATCCATCATGATGCCTTGCGTTTAAGATATGAACGGTTACCGAATGGAGCTTGGAAACAGTGGAACGAAGGGATCGAAGAACAATCGACGCTGACCGTTATTTCATTAGACGAAGTGCCGCAAGCAGAATGGCATCAAGTGATTCAAGCGGAGATTGACACTGCACAAGCAAGCTTGCACTTACACGCAGGACCGCTAATGAGAATGGTGTATTTTGATGAAGGTGAGAAAAGAGCCGGCCGATTATTCTGGGTGATTCATCACTTAGCAGTGGATGGTGTTTCTTGGCGGATTTTACTGGAGGATCTGCAAACGGCGTATAATCAAGCGAGCCAGGATCAGATGATCCAATTACCTACAAAGAGTACATCCTTTAAAGCGTGGTCGGAGAAATTGCATCATTACGCTGAAGCTGGGATTGTGCAAGAAGTGCGTGATTACTGGGAGCAGCAATCCAAACAAGAAGTGGCTATGCTACCAGTGGATACCACCCTCGAAGTTCCAGCAAACACAGGAACCGAGGAGATTACCGTGGTGCTGGATGAGAAAGAGACCCGTACGTTATTGAAAGAGATTTCAAGCACTCATCGTGTCCAAATCAATGAAGTACTATTGACAGCATTGGTACAGGCTACGGCAGCATGGACAGGTCATCCGGCGCTGACCGTGGATTTGGAGGGGCATGGTCGGGAAGAGATTATCGAAGACGTTGACCTATCTAGAACCGTAGGGTGGTTTACAAGTATTTATCCTGTTCACTTAAATATTACCGGTGCTGACACGCCAATTGCAGCATTAAAAGCAGTTAAAGAACAAGTGCGTAAAATTCCTAATAAGGGTGTTGACCATGGAATTTTGCGGTATCTGAACACAACAATATGTGAGAAATGGGGGTCTCAACATACACCGTCTATTAGTTTTAACTATCTTGGACAATTTGACCAAATGTTTTCTGACGATGCAATACTTATTCCAGAGAACGGATTTAAGCGCTTAGATCATGCTTCTGGTTCCAAGCGATCGCATTTAATTGATGTAATTGGAATGGTAACGGATGGGAAACTTCAGTTCACTTGGGTATACAATGTAGGACAATATGCGAAATCAACGATTCAAAGTATTGCAGAGAATATGCTCCATCAACTAAGTAAATTGATTCAATCTGCGGGTGGAGAATCTGCACTGACCGTTTCAGATTTTGTGATGGCTAACCTTGACCAAGCCAGTTTGACAAAAGTATTAACCAAGATGAATCGTGGAAATAATTATCCGATTACCGATTTATATCCACTATCGCCTTTGCAAGAAGGTATGATTTTCCATACATTGCATGACCAAGGGGAGGAGCATGTAGCGCCTTATATAGTGCAATTAAGTTTCATGATTAGAGGAGAATTGGATATTGCTACTTTCGAACAGGCGTGGAAATCGGTAATTCAGCGGCATGAAATTTTTCGCTCAGCTTTCCTTTGGGATGAAGTTGAAGAGCCTTTACAAGTGGTGTATGAGAGTGTTCCATTTAAGGTGAATGTAGAAGATTGGCGTACGCTGACTGCTGAAGAAAAAGAAGAGAAAAGAAAAGCCTTTTTGGCATTGGATCGAAAACAAGCCTTTCTTTTTGATAAAGCGCCATTGATGCGGGTGACTGTCATTCAAGAAGGTGAGGAAGAATATCAGATTGTTTGGACACATCACCATATTCTGTTGGATGGATGGAGCCTACCACTGGTCTTTAACGAATTGCTTACAGTGTACCAGAAGAGAATAAATGGAGAAGCCGTGCATTTACCTAATTCATCGCCATACAAGAAATATATTCAATGGCTAAGAGAACAGAATCAGGAGCAGGCGGAGCAATTCTGGAGAGAGAAACTTAAAGGTTTTACAGCTCCAACCCTGCTAGGCTTAGAAAGTAAAGAGCAAGAAAAAGGTTACACAGAGAAGGTAACTTATTTATCAGAAGAGCAAACCCAAGCGTTACAAAACTGGGCGAAGCGCAATAGGCTCACTTTGAATACGGTAATTCAAGGTGCGTGGGCGTATCTCATGGGCCGGTATAGTGGAGAAGATGACATTGTCTATGGTGTAACTAGCTCAGGACGCCCTACGGAGATTATTGATGTTGAAAACATTGTAGGTCCTTTTATTACCACATCACCGACGCGAATTCAGTTGATAGATAATATAAAAATAATGGATTGGTTGCAGAAGATACAAGAGGAAGAGATAGAAAGAAGACAATATGAATATGCTTCTTTGACAGAGATTCAAGGATGGAGTGAAGTTCCTAGAGGAACCCCGCTGTTCCATAGCTTGTATGTGTTTGAAAACTACCCAGTGAAAGAGGAGTCCTCAGGAAATCTAGAAATTGGTGAGTTGGAAGGAGTAGAGCAAACTCATTATCCATTAGGATTGACAGTTGTCCCAGAAAGCCAGTTGTTGTTAAAGTTGAAATATGATCGTAGCAAGTTTAATGGTCTCACTATTGAACGGATGCTGGGGCATTTAAGCCAGGTGTTAAAGCAAATGATCGAGAACGTTGATCAAACTCTGTCGGAGCTGGTGTATGTTACGGAAATAGAACAGAAACAACTACTGGAAGAATGGAATGATAATGCAGCAGCGTATCCAAGTAAGAGTGTGATCCACAAACTGTTTGAAGATCAAGTGGATCGTACACCTGATGCGGTGGCAGTGGTAGATGAAAATCAGCAGTTGACGTATCGAGAGCTGAATGAGAAAGCAAACCAATTGGCCCATTATCTTCAGAAATGTGGAATTGGGACGGAGTCATTGGTCGGACTTTGTTTTCAGCGTTCAGTTGAGATGATTGTCGGTCTCATGGGAATCTTGAAAGCTGGATCAGCCTATGTTCCGTTGGATCCATCGTATCCAGAAAGTCACCTACGATATATCTTGGAGGACACAGGAATTCAAATATTGGTTACGAACGAAGTATCACAAGGTTGGATACCTGAAGAAGTTGAAACAGTTTGTTTGGACCGAGATCAAGCAATGATTTCGCAAGAAAACACCCTTTCACCAATATGTAAAGTGACAGGAGAAAACTTGGCGTATGTTATCTACACTTCAGGTTCGACCGGGAATCCAAAAGGGGTTATGGTGCAGCATCATTCGGTATTAAATCTATCCTATGGTTTACAGAAAGAGGTTTTTTCACATCGGGCACATGATAACATGCGCGTCGGTCTAAATGCCTCAATCGCCTTTGATTCATCCGTTAAACAATTACAAATGCTTTTGTATGGTTCTAGTTTGTATATTATCTCAACAGAAGTTCGCAGTGATCCTCAACAGTTTGTATCTTATATTCGGGAGAATAAGTTGGAAATGTTCGATATAACACCTTCACTACTCCAATTACTCATAGATGAGGGGTTGTTAGAAACAAACGATAGTGTTCATGTTCCAAGCAAGGTACTGGTCGGTGGAGAAGCGATTATGCCGTCACTGTGGGAACAACTAGTAGAGAATGACCATATCCATTTTTATAATGTATATGGTCCTACGGAATGTACGGTTGATGCGACATGCTATCGTATCAAAAAAGATAGTAAGAGAGTAACCATTGGGCGTCCGTTGCCAAACGTTCAAGCCTATGTATTGGATGAGAATTTGTTACCTGTTCCAGTTGGTGTAACGGGTGAACTTTATATCGGTGGAGCAGGCCTAGCGAGAGGATACTTGAATCGTCCAGAGTTAACGTCAGAACGTTTTATTCCTCATCCATTTATTGAAGGGGAACGGTTATACCGGACGGGAGATCTAGTCCGCTATTTAGCTGATGGCCATTTGGATTATTTGGGAAGAATCGATAATCAAGTGAAAATTCGAGGATTCCGGATTGAGCTTGGAGAGATTGAAGCGAATTTAGAAAGTCATCCATCGGTGAAAGAGGCGGTAGTCTTGATAAGAGAGGAACAACCAGGAGATCAGAGATTGGTTGCCTATGTGGTGGGTAAAGGAAGTATGCATGAATGGCGTGAGCATCTCAAGAGACAAGTACCGAATTATATGATTCCTGCACACTTTATTGAGGTAGATGCGATTCCGCTTACAACAAATGGGAAGGTTGATCGAAAGGCACTGAACAGCTTAACGATTCAAAGAGAAAGTACCTTTTCTACACCAATCATCCCACGGGATGAAATCGAGTATCAGCTGATTACAATCTGGCAGGATTTGCTACAGTTAGAAGATATCCATGTAAACGATGATTTCTTCAATATAGGAGGTCACTCTCTCCTTGTAATCAAATTGATTTCAAAGGTCAGAGAGAAATTTGGAAAAGAGATTAAGGTGCCCGCACTGATTAAGAACCCGACAGTGGAAGGGATCGCTTGTCTCATCCGTGAGAATCATCGTATGGAAGAATCGTTATCGGTTCTGGTTCCATTACAAGAATCAGAGAAAAGACCTTTCTTCTGTGTTCATCCGTTTATGGGTAATGTACTCTGTTACATTCAGCTAGCAAGTTTACTCAAGGATCACTGCTCATTTTATGGTCTACAGAATCCTCTCGTAGAGAAAGAAGGAATGGACGGGTTGATTTTATCGGAAGTAGTTCAACTCTACATCGAGGAAATAAAGCGGGCTCAGCCAGAGGGGCCGTATCGTCTGGGAGGATGGTCTCTGGGCGGTGCCATCGCCTATGAAATCGCAACTATGCTACGGAACCAGGGAGAAGAAGTTGAGGTGTTGGTACTATTGGATACCAAGGTGCCTTCAGAACGGGATTACAAGACAGAGGATGAAATGCTATCTTATATATTGGAGCATTTCATCCATATAGAGCTAGTGGATCAGGAAGAAGAGCTTGTTCATCAACAGGACATGCTTGTTGAGCAATTAATTATGGAAGGAGTGCTCCCGCCTGATGCAAATCTTACGAATTTGAAGCAAATTATCAATGCTCACAGGAAATGTCTGAATTTAATGGCAGATCATGATTTAACACCATATTTTGGGGAAGTCATTTACTTTAGTGCTGAGGAAGGTAAAGAATTGTTTACGGATTGGAAGCCTTTATTAAAAGGAAGAGTGAATATGTATTCGGTCCCTGGATCACACGAAGAAATAGTAGCTTCTCCCGCAGTTGAAAAGTTAGCTAAGTATCTACTAAATGAATTAGAAGGAATAAAAGAGACGTCCCTTTCACTAACGGAAAAGTAGAGAGCACAAAATAGGCAACTTTATAAACGAACATTGTTATTATTAAAGTCGTTATTTGTGAGTAGTAGTGTAAATAAAGAGAGCAGTCCAATAACTGCACATCAAGTGTAGGAGATTATGTATATATCAAGAGCATTACTTTTTAAGGGGCTAATGAAAAATTGCTTGATAGGGACATAGAAACATATATGAGTTGTTCATAGTATGCTGTAAATTATCTGAAGCTTTTGTACCAGAAGCGAATGCTTTGATGATATTGCTGAGGAAAGGTGTATATTTTCATTGATATGTTAATATGCACCTTTTCTATTATATTTGCACTTGAATAGATGCAAGTTAGAAAATGAAATTGAATTTCTATAACGTATACATAGGAAGCCATCCTTTTAAAAAGGAAGTGATTTATCATACAAATTCATGCTGTGAAAATACCAAAGAATATTGGAAATCATTTGTTTTATCAATTTAGTAACTTGATTTCAAATGAGAAGAGAGAACGAATGAAGCGTTTATTAAATTTATGTGATATTAATAGGACTTTGATAGGAGATTTATTAATCCGTTCCCTAGTTTGCCAAAAATATAAAATGAATAATGAAGAAATTAAATTTATATATAATGAGTACGGAAAACCTTTTGTTCAAAATTTTTCTGACTTTCACTTTAATATTTCGCATTCAGGAGAATGGGTGGTCTGTGCCACTGCTAATTCTAATGTAGGTATTGATATTGAAAGAGTTTCAGACATAGAGGCTCTTAAATTAGCAAATGAATTTTTTTCAGAGGAAGAATTTTATGATATATCTAGTATGAATTCTGATGAACAGATTAATTATTTTTATGATATATGGACATTAAAAGAAAGCTATATAAAAACGATTGGAAAAGGGCTTTATATCCCGTTAAATTCATTTTCTATAAAAAAAGAGTCACGAACTTTAATCTCATATAAGAATCTACCTAAAGACTTTTACTTTAGACAATATAGCATTGAGCCGAATTATAAGATATCTGCTTGTGCAACAAGGGAAGAATTTCCGCAGGATATAATAATTAAAGATATTTATACAATTTGCCAAAATATAAAAAAATTTTAAAGTAAGGAGAAAATCAATGCAGAAGACTAAACTTTTTTGCTTTCCACATGCTGGGGGATCTGCGTTTAGTTACGCAAAATGGAAAAATTACTTTAATCCATATATTGAAGTAGTCCCAATAGAGTTAGCTGGTAGAGGATATAGAATTGAAGAAAGCTTGTACCAAAGTATGGAAGAGGCCGTAAATGATGTCTACACTAGTATAGTTAAGCAGATAGAGCATTCGCCCTATATTCTATATGGGCATAGCATGGGAAGTTTGATTGCCTATGAAGTAGCCAGAAAAATACAAAATTCTAAAAACGTATTGCCTGAATTTCTTGTTTTGTCCGGTAGAAACCACCCAAATAGTAAAATGAAAAATATCCGACATAATCTTTCTAACGAACAATTTAAAAGAGAAGTTATTGCAATGGGAGGTACACCGTCCGGGGTACTTCAATCAGAAGAATTAAAGGGAATTTTCCTCCCAATTCTAAGAGCAGATTTTAAAATTGTTGAGACATATATTCATGACAATAATATGCAAGCATGTGATATTGATTTTCTTATATTTAATGGGGAAAATGATGAATTTACTACATATAATCAAGTAATAAAATGGGGGCAATACACAAGTAAAACGTGTACTCTTCACTCTTTTAAAGGTAATCATTTCTTTCTAAATGAAAATATTGAAGAAATAGCAAATAGAATTATAAGAAAGTTAGATTCTAAAAGATTTTCAACTAGTTTTTAGAGTTTTTCTAAGTACAATCATGGCTGAGAAACCAAAAATTAAAGGTGAAAAATACAGGTACTGCTGGAATATCATTGAATGGAGTCATAGAAGCCTCAACGAAATGTTCAAAGGTAGGTAATGATGGAATTCTAAGTAAAATATATGAATTAACTTTAGTTTATTTAGGCTTTACCTGTAGGTGAAGTTTTCTTATCTCATTTTATTTTATCACCAGAAAAATGATCTTCTAAATTAAATTCAAGCATTTTTGAATTTAAACATGTCGTGCTTTCTCATATTGACAGTAATCGACTTACGTGGCTGGAAGAAAGAATTGCTAATTATTTGGGTAATACACCATTATACTTGATACAAGGTACATAACAGTTAGGGAACCTGTATGTAAAGCTACTGTATATGTGAAGTGAAAAGGCCGGCTCTTATACTTATGAGTCTGCCTTTTTGTTTTATGGATATCAAATTAGAGAGCAACATTTCAAAGGGTATCTTATGATATAACTAAGTAGAATTTTAAACAAGGGGATGATGAGATGAATAAATTGAAGGGGAAAGTTGCATTAGTAACAGGGGCTAGTAGGGGAATAGGCGAAGTATTGCCTTACATTTGGCTCAAGCTGGTGCGTTAGTCGTAGTTCACTATAGTAAAAGAAAAGAAGAAGCAGAAAGAGTAGTGCTTGAACTACCCCCACTTTCACTTCGTTTAGAAGTGGGGGATTCCTAAGTAAAGAGTTCTATTGAACTCTAATTTATAAAGGATGGCGACGTACTTTTACAAGATCAGAAGGGGTATTGGAATTACGCTGAGCTTACATCAGATGAACTGAAATCGACGGGGAAAAAATATAAAATTGATAAGAAGCCTTCAATGGCGGTAAATGAGAACAATTTGAACAAATGGATAAAGAAATACAACCCTCAAGCAAAGAAAAAACAGGAGCACATGGATAAATTACAAAAAGAATCACCAAAAAATATTGATGGAACTGTCACTCCCGTTTTAGGAACCAAAAAATTACTTGTTTTGTTGATTGGGTTTACAGATGTTGATATTGCATATAACGATAACGATTGGAGTAACAAATTCTTTTCTACAAATCAAAAGTCAGTAAAGAATTACTATAATGAAGTAAGTAATGGAAAAGTACAGATCACTCCAGCTTCCGAAGCATATGGTACGCAAAATGATGGGGTAGTTAAAATAAAATTAGACTACGCTCATCCGAGTACATCGGGAAAAAGCATGAGTACGGTTATAACAGATGCATTGGCTAAAGCTGATTCTCAAGTGAATTTTGCTAGTTTGGATACTAATAATGATCAAGTCATTGACTCTAAAGATGGCTTCTACATTGTAAGTTTTCTTGCTGGTAATGAACAGGCTGCTCCTGGTGCTCCACTTCCTTATATTTGGGCACATCAGTCGTATGCTCCCAATACAAATCACGATGGTGTTACTGTATCAGGCATGTATACGGCGCAGGGTGAAAAACAATATGGTCATATGGCAACGATTGGTATCCCTGCTCACGAGTTAGGTCATTCCTTTGGCCTGCCAGATCTATATGGTGATAATAATCGTGTGGGTAGCCTAAGTATAATGGGTAATGGATCTTGGAATAGTCTTCAAGGAGAAGATTATGGAGCTACACCCGGTCATATGGATGCTTGGTCAAAAGTAAAATTAGGATTTGTAACACCAAATGTAGTAAATACCACTAATAACTTTATTCTAAATGCGATCCCAAATAACTATAATGTGTTAAAGATTCCTTTAAAGGATAATACGTATTTTTTAGTTGAGAATCGCGCAAAGGTTGGGTATGATGCGAGCTTACCAACAAATTCTGGTGGTATTGCGGTTTGGCATATTGATGAATCCATGAATAATAATTCCAGTGATCCTCATCCTTTCATTGATATAGAGCAATCCATCAGTGAATACCAAGATCCGTTCTATTACACGAATCAAAATCATGCTGCTACCTTTGGTCCAGACACTAATCCGAATAGTAATACCTACACGGGAGAAAAGTCAGGAGTAACGATTACAACGACAAGTACAAGTAATTCTGCTATGAATGTAGCAGTCACAACAAAAGAAGCTAGTTTAATTCTGCAGACAAACTGGGCACTAAAATATGTAGATAGCTATAATTGGTACAATTTAGGTACGTATGCCTTTGACGGAAACAAAGACACATTTTGGCATACAAACTGGAGCCCTGTTGCTCCAATGCCACACGAGATTCAAATTGATTTGGGTACGACCTATAACCTTTCCAAATTCAGCTACCTGCCAAGGCAAGACGGCCAAATAAATGGGACGATTAAGGACTATGAGTTTTACGTCAGTGGTGATGGAGTGAATTGGGGAACAGCTGTGTCCATAGGTGCTTTTGCAAATAATACTAATTTGAAAGAAGTCAGCTTTGCAAACAAAACAGGTCGTTATATTAGACTACGTGCATTAAGCGAGGTAAATAATAATCCATGGACAAGTGCGGCTGAAATTAATGTATTTGGAGTGGCTCAATAATATATTTGTGAGTAGCTATTTAAATCATTGATACGCTACTCCAAAGGGTTATCATCTGCTGAGAGTTTCGTTCGGCATTTGATAACCTTTTTATCCTATATTAGCCAATATGTAAAAGAAAAACTCGGATTGATAAAATTCACTTTCTTAGCTTAGTTTAATTCTTTTCGTAAACATATTTAAAGACATCTCATATTAATGGCAAATGAAAATTTCAGATGAAGTGAAAAAATACTATGTAAGTAAAATAGGGAAAAATTTAGCAAAATAGAAAGTGAATTTGAGATGCAAATATCCAGCAATGAGTGGCAGCAAGTATTAGAAGGAAAATAAATAAAAATAGGGGACGCATTTCCTATGTAACTTACAAGAAGATATGTATGAACAATTAAAAGAGAGGACATCACTATATTTTTAAAAAGTAGGGTTCCTTAAAGTGGGCAGATTGTTTCAACAGATAAATTTACTGTCGATGGTTCATGGTAGGAAGCAAGTGGTCTACAAACAAATAATCTCCTAAATTATTAAAAATTTTTAGTTCCAGTTAAAGAATTCTTATTATATAAGAATTCTTTTTTGTATCAAAAGTATACAAAGTAAAAAGATAAGATCGGCGAACACAATCTTATCTTTAGCACAAGGAGTAAACAAAAAGGATAACCATTATATTTTTATTTTGCTTAGATTTTTGCTGATTCTTAATATTAAAACCATAATCAACAATAGTATATATATTGAGAAAGTAATTACAAATTTTGTTGTAAATATTTTTAAAAAATGAAAGTAAACTTTCACTTTCCTCAAACTAATGACTTAATAGAATTTTATTATCTAATTTTTTTAATGTCTTGAATAATTTCGTCATAAGGAGTATTTTCGACACCTGAATATTTTTTTAGAACTTTTCCATTTTTGTTAATCAGATAAAAACTTGTGCCATGTATAACTTGTGTATCATTTTCTGGCTTAGTTACAAGTGATTGGAAGTTTTCTTTAGCAAACTTTTCAATATCTGCTCTTTTATATCCCGTGAGGAAATGAGTCCTACTTCCATCCATTGCATAGGTCTTCATAAATTCTGTTATTTTTTCTGGTGTGTCTACTTCAGGATCAACACTAAATGATACAAACTCTACATCTTTAATCCCGTCCGTATTCAACATTCTCTGGAGTTTTGCCATATTGGCTGTCATAGGTGGACAAACTGTTTGGCAACTTGTAAAGAAGAAATCAGCTACCCAAATTTTATCTTGTAACTCAGCTGATCCAAATTGCTTCCCATTTTGATCGGTAAATGAGAACTTTTGTACATCCCAATCTAGTGAATTGTTGAGTTTTGCATCTTTGCATGCTCCTAGAGCTATAACTGTGATTATAAGTATAAGTGATCTAATGAAATTCATTTTTTTCATATGTATTTATCTCCTTTCATTTTTTATAGATTTTACGGAATGGTTATATGAACTACCCAACAATCGGTAGTATTTACTTTGGTTAATTTTTATTTTTAATAGCCATCGAATTAATCTTAACAAAACCGAATGAATCCCCTTGTTCCAGGGTATTTATAATAATACTACTATGCATATAGCTTCCTCTTTGATGTTTATAGTTCACAAGACTGCTTATAATTAAGATTGTTAGGTATGTCATTATTACATACATAGCTTCTTTATTTTACGGATCATAATAAAAGGTTAAAGGTAAAGTAAAACAAGAAGATATTATCTAGTACTTTGTTATACAAAGCGCGATATCTGATAAGAAGTATTTTATGTAAGGAAAAATAGATAGTTCATTCAAGAACATATTGATAATACTGGTAATAAATTCATCTCTGTATGATCCTTGAATTAATATCCTTCATAAGAGTGAAAAAACACCATATATTTGGCTAATGTGTTAAAAATAGAGTTAACTATAGTATAAATTAAAGATTAAATTATACATATTGAGAAAATATTTTAGAGATTGAATATTAAGATTTCCCCTATTAAAATTAAATTTGAAATGAAAGGATAATCTGTAAGCATGGCCCTTATGTAGAAAAGAGATAGGACTATTTCTATCTCTTTTTGTTATGCTGGCAGTTTATATATCTTTAATTAATTCTTTATACACATGTAAAGGAATTTAGATTATACCTGATATATTCCTTTTATTAAGTTAACTTAGTTAATTGATTCTAGAATTTTATAACATTAGGAGGATAGCAAATGAAAAATTATCAACTTACACAGATTTTAAGAGAAAAAAGAAATATAGACAAAAATTATTACGAATTTTTGCATGAAACGGATTTAAGTATGGGAATTTATGAATTGAAAGCAGGATCTTTAGATATGCAACAACCACATACAGAAGATGAAGTATATTATATTATCAATGGCAGAGCACAACTTGAAGTAGAGAGTGAAAATATTTTTGTTGAATCTGGTTCTATTATTTATGTAAAGGCTAACATGGAACATAGATTTCATACTATTGAAGAAGATCTCACGGTACTTGTTTTCTTTGCACCTGCTGAATACTCTTGCGAAAAAGATTTTAAATTACAACGATAATTGCATAATAATAAAGGTGAAAATGAAAGTCTTTTTATCAAGTTTGTTTAAATTAGACAACAACTAATTATAGGCAGGTATATTATTCCATTAAAGAAAAATAAACTTTTTCAATAAATAGTAATCAATAGAAAAAAACAAAAATGTTAAAATTAGTAAATTTATGTTTAAAAAAGGTAAACTTTACGGCGTTTTTTATGAATTCTTGTTTGTTTTTTCAAGTAAAAATATCTAGTTGCATGCCTTTCAACTTGATAGTTTTTGGTATTTTTTTACATAAAAATATATTTGCGGAAAAATATTTCTAAATATTTCTAATCTATTGAACAATCAAAAGTTTTAGTATACGATTACAACGTGTTATCAAAATATACAGAGAAGAAAAGGAGATTACATATGAAAAATAAAAAAATTGGAATCATCATGAGAAAAGGTTATAGCATTCATGGTGATCATATTGAAACTGCTGGAAGAATATCTGATGAACTTTACTTGTTTACGAGTGTACCAAGTAAAACAAAGGATGCGCGCTTTAAAGAAGTAATTGTACTTGAAGAGGCTTCTGAAATAGATGCTGAAAATTATATTTTTACAAAAGGAAAAGATATAGGAATTAGTTTTTTTGTGACTTGGCAAGAAACTGATATTGTCTTAACTGCTAAAATTAATGAACACTTTGAAAATAAGGCGTTATCTGTTGAAGCTGCTACGACATCTCGAGATAAATCAAAGCAGAGAGAGTTTATGTTAAAGAATTCTATTGCTAGTCCTAAATTTGCAAAAATTAATTCTATAGAGGATGCAGAGAAAGAAATAGAAAATATTCCTTTCCCTGTAATCATTAAGCCTACTATGGCCGCTAGTAGTGAATCTGTATATTTAGTTAACAGTTTAGAAGAATTGAATAATTCATTAGAAAAAATTATTAATCTTTCTAAAACAAATAAAGGATTCTATTTTAACCAAACACAACAATGTGTGGCATTAGTTGAAGAATTTCTGACTGGGGAAGAAATTACAGTTGATGGAGTCGTCTTAAATGGTGAATTTTACCTTGGTGGAATTCACAATAAAAATAAAATGATGGGTCCATATTTCGAGGAAGATGAATACACTTTACCGTATGTTGGTGTAGATGAAGACATAGTTGTTAATATTGCTAAAGAAATATGTGGAAAATTAGCTATTGAAAACAGTTTATTTAATGTAGAACTACGCCGAGATACGCAAGGGAATTTTAAAGTTGTAGAATTTAGTACTAGAATCAGTGGCGGGCATGTTTATCGTAATATACGTGATGTACATGGTATTGATTTAGTAGCCGTTAATATTCTTGGTTTATTAGATTGTAAAGGGGATATTGTGGAATTCTTCTTAAATAGATCTACAACACCAAAATCTTGTACTTGTATTAAATTTGTATATAGATCTGGAATAATAAAGAAAAATGAATTGGGAATTGTTGCTGAACAGCCAGAATATAAGGCTTACTATCCTGTAGCTAAAGTAGGATCTGAAGTATATCATGCTCCAAAAGGATTTGATATAACGGGCTTACTTTCATTAAGAGCACCATATAAAGATAAATCTGATGTAGAAAAATTGCGCGAAAGAGCTAGAGAATTAGATAATCAATTAGATATAGAATTAGAAATTCCAGTTCATGCATAAAAACTTGGCTAAATCTGGTTGTTATATTCCTTGTTTTAAATGAGGAATATAACCCCTAGATTTATCGATAGATTATTTAATAGTATCACCTTATAACCGAGTAATCCGATTTGTATAATTATAGAAATGGAGTGGAAACAATATGAATAAAAGGGTATCAATTTTGGGAGCACCTACCTACTTCGGAGCTAGTATAGGAGGGGTTGACCTTGGACCATTTGTTGTAAGATATGGTGGTATATCCAAACAATTAACTGAAATCGGAATTGATTTTGTTGATTTAGGAGATATTTCTCTTCCTTCAACCAATAATGAAAATTATGGGATTATCAAACAAGACTTTACAAATGAAGTCATTAATATATGTGAAAATATTGCTTCAACAGTTGAGAACGAATTAGAAAAAGGGCAGTTCCCATTAGTTTTAGGCGGAGATCATAGTATTGCAATTGGTACTGTTACTGGAATTCTTAGAAAAATACCACGATTGGGAGTAATCTGGTTTGATGCTCATGGGGATGCAAATACATTTGAAACATCGATTTCTGGTAATATTCATGGGATGTCTTTAGCAATTCTCTTAGGATACGGTAACGAAAAATTTAAAGATTTTCTAGAGAAAGAAACTAAAATTGATCCAAAGAATATCGTACAAATAGGAATTCGTGATTTAGACCCGGGGGAAGAAGAGTTTCTCAAAAATTTAGGAGTAACAATTTTTACAGCAGACGATGTGAGAAAGCATGGAATAAAAAACATTATGGAAAAGGCGATTAAGATTCTCAATAATAATACAGATGCAGTTCATCTAACATTTGATTTAGATGCTTTAGATCCTGAATTTGCTCCTGGAGGAGGATTAGCTGTTCCACATGGTTTAAGTTTAGATGATACAAAAGAGGCAATTGATATGTTAAAAAATAATACAAACCTAATAGCGGCAGAGTTCACGGAAATAAACCCTATATTAGATAAAGATAATATTACTGTCAACACAACAATTGAACTTATTACTGGACTTTTAAGTAAGAAGGTTACTATGTCTAAATAAAATGTTTTCTGAAATTAATTTTAAAAATATAAAAAACTAAAATTATATACGAGAATTTTAAAAAAACGAAAAGGACGAGTCAAATGAATAATAAAATCTATGACGTTATTGGAATTGGATTTGGGCCAGCTAACCTAGCTTTAGCAACTGCTATAGAAGAAGAAAATAGTTCAATGGAAAGAATCTTTCTGGAAGAAAAAACGCACTATCAATGGCATCCTGGAATGCTTTTAGATAATACAAATATTCAAATTTCATTTTTGAAAGACCTTGTAACTCTAAAAAATCCTAAAAGTAAATTCTCATTTTTAAATTATTTACATGAAAATGAGAGACTAAGCGATTTTATTAATCTCTCAGAGTTTTATCCGTCAAGACTTGAATACAATGATTATATGTCTTGGGTTGCCTCTCAATTAGAAGAACACGTTTATTATAGTAGATCGGTAGTTTCAGTAGACCCTGTTATGTCTGAAAATTCTGTTGAATTATTAGAAGTTATTGTGCAAAATACAGAAACTAATCAATTAGAGAGCTATATTACTAAAAATATTGTTTTGGCTACGGGTGGAACACCAAGAACTCCAGTAAATATTGAAATGAATAATAGTAGAGTATTTCATTCTAGTCAATTTAAGAATAAAATTAATAATTTCAAACAAGATGATGCTCATAAGTTTTTAGTTGTAGGATCAGGACAAAGTTCAGCTGAATTATTTTTCCATCTAATCAATAATTATCCGAAATCAGATATCACTGCAACAATGAGACCTTTCTCATATAAAGCTGTAAATGAAAGTAAGCTTGTTAATCGTATATTTGATGCTAATATGATTGATTTTATTTATTCTTTACCAGAAAAAAATCGAGATGCTTTATTAAAACACCACAGTGATACAAATTATGCAGCTGCGGATGGAAGTTTAATTAGTCAAATTAATAAAGCTTTATATAACCAAAAATTCCATGGAGAAGATCGTTTTAGAATAAAGCCATTTTTAGAATTAACTGAGATAAAAACACTGTCTGATAAAGCTGTTGTTTATTACAGAGACATAGTTAAACATACAGAAATTGTTATTGAAGCTGATGCTGTAATTCTTGCTACTGGGTACGAAAGTAAAAAGAACCATCCTTTATTAAAAAATCTTAACTCGTACATTTCAGATAATATTGAAGTTTCCCGAAATTATCGTTTAGAAACAACGGATAAATTTAAACCTGGTATTTATTTGCAGGGTGTAAATGAAAGCACTCATGGACTGAGTGACACTTTATTATCTAATTTATCTATTCGATCAAATGAAATTTTAAAAACTGTACAAGAAAATAATTCATTAACAGAAGAAAAAACTAAAAACGTGGTTTCATAATATAGGGGGTCTAAAGATGCATATTGAAAAGATAAATCCACAGATTTTCACAAATGAATATGATATTATGTGTCAACGATTATTTCCGCATTCTAATAAATTGTATGATTCACCATTTGGTGCAATGTGGGGAATCATAGAACCTGGAGAAATTTCTAAAATTCATGGACATCATGAAGTTGAAACTTTTATTATCTTTAAGGGTGAAGGAATAGTTAAAGTGGGCAAAAAAGAAGAACCTGTTACGCAAGGGGACGCCATCTTTATTCCACCATTTGAAGAACATAGTTTGAAAAATACATCAGATGAAAATTTGATATTCTTCACCATATGGTGGGAAAATGCTTTTAGTAAAAAAAATAGCAAGAAGTTAGATTCAGGTAAAAAGAAATATTTAATAACGGCCACACCACCAACACCTAATGGTGATTTACATGTGGGGCACCTATCTGGTCCATATACAGGAGCTGACATTTTAACTAGATATTTAAAACTTAAAGGAAATGAAGTCTTTTATATGAGTGGGGCAGATGATCATCAAAGCTATGTGCCGTTTAAGGCGGGACAATTAGAAAAATCTCCTAGAGAAACGGCAGATCATTTTGCTAATGAAATTGAAAAAACATTAAGACTAGCAGAAATTAATCCGGATATTTTTGTAAAACCTCATTTTTCAACATTCCATATTGAGTTTGTCAAAGAGTTTTTTGAAAAACTTTGGAATGAAGGTAAATTAGTAGAAAAAGAAGTCGACATTCTATTCTGTAAGCAATGCGATAAGCACCTTTATGAAGCTTATGTGAGAGGTAATTGTCCACATTGTGATGAATTATCAGATGGCAACGCTTGTGAAAAATGTGGTAGACCTAATTTGTGTATTGATTTATTAAACCCAACCTGTAAATGTTGTGGCAGCGAACCAGGGAAATCTAAAATTAAACAACTATTTTTCCCATTAAGTAATTATAAAACACAATTAAAACAGTACTACAAAGAATTAAAAATAGGGCCACATTTAACGGCATTATGTGAGAGAATGCTAGATGAGGATTTGCCTGATATTCCTATTTCACATGTATCTGATTGGGGAATTCCAGTTCCGGTAGAAGGATATGAAAATCAAACTATATATGTATGGTTTGAAATGGCACCTGGATATTTATCTGCAACAAACGAATTAATTCAGGATAAAAATCTTTCGTATACGTTAAGAGATTTTTGGAATAATCAAGATACAACTATCATTAATTTCTTTGGATATGATAATGGTTATTTCCATTCAGTGCTTTTCCCAGCTATTTGGCTAGCATATAGTGAAGATATAACTCTTCCTAAAACAATGATAACGAATGAATTTTATCAACTAGAGGGTCTTAAGTTTTCAACAAGCAGGGGACATGCTGTATGGGGCAAAGAATTATTAGAAAATGCTTCACATGATGTTGTAAGGTATTATTTATCTTATAGTAGGCCGGAAACAGTTGAAACAAACTTCACTATGGAAGAATTTAATCATATTGTAGATACGAACTTAAACCAAGAATGGGAATCTTGGTTACATGATTTAAAATGCAAGTTAGAAGCAGAGTTTTCAAATGCTGCTCCAGAATTAGAGACATTATCAGGTAACTATTTAATGTATTATCAACATGTAAATCGAATTATGAATGAAATTATGAATGCATATGAACCAAATACATTTTCACCCCAAAAGGTAGTTAGATTATTAAATGAATTAGTTAGAATTGTTAAAAAATTCTCGGCAGGAGAAGAGTTTTTAACGGTATTAAAGAATAATCAACAAAGAAGAAATACTGCTATTGCACTAGAATTATATACTGCAAAAATTTTAGCATTATTTTCTAGCCCAATCATGCCTACATTTGGTAAAATGCTATGGGGGGATTTGGGATTTAATATTGACATGCAGTTGGATGAAGAAGTAAACTTTTTGCCTGCCGGTCAGAAAGTAAATCTTCAAAAGAATTATTTTTCAAAAACAAACAACAGTTTTTATCTTCAGAATATTTGATAATATAAGGAGGTAGTACTTACCTCCTTATATTTCCTAATAAAAAATATATAGGGAGCTCAAATTATGAAAGAGAAACTAAAAATTGGAGTAGTAGGCCCTTTTTCAGGTCCTAGGTCTGTATACGGTCAAATGTTAATTGAGGGTGTAAATCGTGCGAAGCTAAATTATGCTGGTAACATCGAATGGATTTATCAAGATGATAAAGGAGATCCAAATACCATCAAAGATATCTCTAAAAAAATGATTGAATCAGGCGTTGTTGCTGTAATTGGACACTTTAATAGTGCATGTGCTTTAAAAGCAATACCGTTTTATTCCAAGGCGAAAATCCCATTCTTAGTTCCTGCATCAACTAATTTAGACGTTACGCTTAATAACGAAGAATTAGTATTTAGGTTTTGTTCTAATGATTTGGTACAAGCTGAAACTGTTATTAATTTTTTGAAAACTAAAGATATTCAAACGATTGCGGCGGTTTCTGATGAAACATTTTACGGAAAAAGCCTAGCAGATTTGCTGTATCAAAATGCAAATTCTTTATTTAAAGAAGTTACTAGAATTGAAGATTTTAATAGTGAAAATAATAAGTATAGCGATGCAATATTCTTTGCTGGGACACATTTTAACTCTGCAACTTACCTAAAGGAACTAAGGATGAGAGGGTATAAAGGGATTTTTATAGCTTCAGATGATTCTTATGTAGATGAATTTATAGAATTAGCTAAAGATTATTCCAATGATGCTTTTACCATAAAGGCAAAAGAAGATTATGTAGAAACATCATTTCTTGCAGCTTCGTATCTATTAGATTGTATTGAATCTAATGTAGAAAATTTAATTAATGAATTAGCGAGAGGTAATTCTACAATTAAATTTTCAAACAATGGAGATCGTTTAGGAGCTTCATGGATAATTGCACAAGTTATTGATAAATCTTTTGTTGAGGTGAATTATCATAAAACATTCAGCTGATGTAGTTATTATTGGGGGCGGCATTATTGGTGCAGCTATACAGTATTATTTAACCAAGCAAAATATTACAAATACAATTTTATTAGAGAAAAATTACTTTAGTAGTGGATCAACAGGCCAATCAGGAGGTTTTATAAGGGTCTATCATAATGATCCCTATCTAACTGAAATAGCGAAAGAAGGAATAAATGATTTTTTTAGTATTAGTGAAAAGGTTAAATTTAAGCAGACTGGAATGTTATATGTTGAAAGTGAAACACAACATATAAAAATGGAAAAGCAAATTGGAGAACTTAAAAATTCTGGACATAAAATTACTATCCTTTCATCTGAAGTATTAAAGAAAGAATTTGAATTTATAAATTTGCCTAAAAACACCTGTGTGGCTTACGAGGAACAAGCAGGGTACATTAGCCCATCGTTAGCCACGAATACATGGATTGAAACATCTAAAACTAAAGGTGCATTAGCTTGTGAAGGAATCGAAGTGAAAGAAATTTTAATGGATAATAACTGTGTTGTAGGAGTTAAAACCTCCTATGGGACTATATATTGTAAACATATTGTTGTGGCAGCTGGAGCCTGGAGTGGAAATATATTAGATACTATAGGTATTAAAATTCCAGTAAGAAGTAAAATTATTCAAATTCATTTCTTTGATGGAATAGGGCAAAAAGACCATCCAATTTTTATAGATGATAGTACTGGATTATATGGCAGACCTGATAGTCTAGGTACTTCTCTAGTAGGATATCCAGTAGATAAGTATGATATTGACCCGGACAAAAAAATGTCAATTGACCCAAATGACTTACAAAAAATGCTTCAAAATTCAAAAAGTAGATTGCCATATCTAAATAAAAACTTATTTATAGGTGGAAGAAGAAGCTTTGATGCATATACAGCAGATAATCGAGGAATTATAGAACAATTTCCACAAGCAGAAGGTTTAATCGTTGCAACTGGCTGGAGTGGTGGTGGAGTAAAGTTGGCTCCTGGTATTGGTAAGAGAATAGCAAAAATGATTACTGGAGTATAGGGGGAGAAAAGACTATGAACAATCTCGAGAATATTGAAGTTTTTGAAGCGACTTATGATGATAGAGAGACTGTTATCAATTTAATTAGAATGTATATGGAATTCTATGAAAAACCGGTGCATGAAAACAGTTCTTTAGATGAATTAGTTAATACTATAATAAAAAATAGAGATTTGGGATTATTCTACGTTTGTACGGTTAATAAAGAGCCAATAGGATTTGCTACTTTATATACCACTTTCAGTACGTTAAGTATGGGAAGAGCAATGATCTTGAATGATTTATTTGTTATCCCTGATTATAGAAAATTGGGTGTTGGGGATATGTTATTTAATACTTGTAAAAAGTACGTCCAAGACAATAATTATGCATATATGGAATGGGTTACCGCAAATGATAATATGGTTGCTCAAAACTTCTATAAAAAACAAAAGGCAAATAAGAGTGATTGGATTGTTTACAGTATTTAAATAACAATCTAATAGTATTTAGGGCGGATATAACAGAATATTTTCAATGTGCAATTTTGTTATGTATTTTCCAAATCCCTTTCTTTAAACAAGTTAAAACAAATTTAAGGTCAAACAACCGATATAAGAAAGAAGGAATGTATAATGCCAATTCAATTTATATTTATAGTACTATTGGCGCTGACTCTTTGTGGGGAAGGTATGTTAACAGTAACTCTAACCTGGACAATTTTGGATAAAGGGGGATCAGTTACTCATTTAGGAATTATATTAACATTAATGAGTTTGTTACCATTCTTTATGCAAAAATATTCGAAAAGTCTTAAGATGTGGTTAACAAAAAGTCCATTGTTAATTTTCTCTGGTGTCCGTTGCATCGGCATTATTCTGATTATAATAAGTCTTTTAAATAGTGAGCACATTAATGTTTTTACTTTATATATTTTTGCAGGTGTTTTTTCTATTATTTTATTTTTATCTACGCAAAGTTTGGAAACATATATGTCTCAAATGGTATTATCAGGAGAAATTCCAGCAGGAAAGGCTTCAAATATGTTACAAACTGCAATACAAATTGGAGCATTTGGTGGGAACGCAATAGCAGGATTTATGATGAATGTAGGTGGATTTAATAATGTACTTTATGGTTTAGCATTCTCATTAGGTATTGGGGTATTTTTACCTCTTCTGATGCCTCTATTAAAAAGTAAAGAGGTTCAGCAAAATAAAAAACCTGTATCAAATCATATTGAAAAAATAAATCCAATAGATAATTCAAAAATATTGTGGATTACAATTACTGGTATTGCTGTTTTAACAATACAACTTGCTTCATTTAATTTTTTAGTACCAATTTTATTTCACGATGTATATCGTTGGGATCCTATGCAGTATGGATTTGTTAGTGCTGCAGCAGGTTTAGGGGCTTTATTAGCTACACTTGTTGGGAAATTTGAAAAATTTATTCCAAGGTCAATTTTTATATTAATTGCTGTTTTTGATATTACTTTAGGATTAGTGCATTCCTGGTATTTAGCAATTGCCGTTTCATTTATGCTTGGTTTTGTTTTTAATCGTTCACGTATCAACCAAAGAACTGTGATGTTTGACTTTATTAAAACAAAAGAAGAAACGGTTATTTGGTCTAGTCGATCTACACTAGCATTCCAGTTTACCAAAGCTGCTTTACCTTTAACGTTAGCATTACCTATTCAATGGATTGGGATTATGAATGCAGGCCATCTGTTTGGAGTAATAGGTACGATTGTTGCTGCTACTATGATGGTAATTTATCTAAACGAACTAAATCATAGAAAAAAAATAGAAGTTTTACAACAAGAAGTTGCTCCAAAATCATTTTAATAGCAGCGTATTAAATGAAAAGAACAGCTAATGAAGTGAATTTTATAATGTAGAAACAATGTATAAATAACTATGTAGAAATGAGTACTGTATTATACAGTACTCATTTCTTTTAATTCGGCTGTAATTATAATTAAAATAGTCAATATATTTTCCTGTTTCCAATTCAAATGAAACAATATCCGCGATAATTCTTTATATAAACATGAGAGTATTAGCTCATTTTACGTCGTTATAAATATTGTTTTTGCTAAGAAGATTCCTTCCACAAGGGTAAGTAGGTGGAAGATGAATTGGCTTCGAACAAGGGATGGTAGGAAGCCATTTAAATTGTTTGACATACATAAAGTGTTACTAGCTAGTTTATTATTTCACTACATATAGAGCGTCCGCTCGCTTTAGGGGGGCATATTTAAAGAAGGGTGAAATGAATGATGATTAATAAAGAATATAAATTTCGTATATATCCAAATTAAATACAAGCAACCCTTGATCAAAAAACGATTGGCTGTACCCGTTTTGGCAACCTTGCCGAAGCTTATACACGCTTTTTCAAAAAAATAAAACAGTGCCGTTGTGGGAAACAAAATTAAATTGTCGAAACTTGTTCTTGTTCATTTTTCCAAAAATTGTTATCACTCCATTATATTTAAATATTGCTATGCATTTTTTGGAGTAATGTATTTATATTATGTTTTAGAGTGGTGACTTAAACTTAATTTATATTATCAAAAAACTACACCCCAATTGTTAGGAGTGTAGTTTTTAGTTGTGGTATTTATTATTATGAAAAGTCGCTTATAACTTTAATTCTCTGCTAAATCATAATTAGTATTTGTTTTGAAAATTATAAGATTAGACACTATTTGAGCTACAGAACTATAATTATTAACAAATTCTTCTAATTCTTTCAAATCAGCTATTATTATTTTAGCAATAAAGTCAGTCTTTCCTGTAACTCTATAACAAAATTCAATATTTGTTTCAAGTTGAATACAATCCATAAATTCCTGATATTGTCCTTCTTTAACTTTTATTTCTAATATTGCTTGTAAAGAATTTGTATTTGTTTCCTTAACGCTATTTTCCGTTCCAATCATGTGAGCGGATTTAGTTTGAATAACGGTATTTTTCATTTGATAAAAAATCCTTTCAAATTAGTTTCGAATAGAAAAAATATAATCTTTTTCCATTACAGATGAAATGGAAAGTTGAATTAGGGTTTAGTATTATAAAGGTATTCAGATATAGATATAAAATATTGTGTGATAAAAAACTTTTAAAGGAGGAATTTATATTATGAAAAGAGCATCGGATGATCAAAAGTTATTGAGTATATATTTTCAACAAATTGTAAAAGCAATTATACTTATGAAATAGTATAACATTCTATCATTCATTAAGAGGCATATTATTGAAGAAATTTTAATGGATTTTTGGTAAATACAATAGTTTTCCCAACGCTAAAGAGCAGTAATATAAAACTAAAAATATTGAGAAATACGAAGATTAGGTCTATTAATATTGGATTTATTATGCGAAATGTTATAATACATATATAAGCATTATTTAAAAAAGCAACTCGAACCCCAATCCGAGTTGCTTTTTTATTATCTGTTTAATTATCAAAAAGCAACTAAGTGAATTGTTATGTTAGTTTATAATATCCCAAATACCAATAATTCGTATTTAAGATATTTAATTTAAATATTTTATAAAATGCGGGTGTTTGAAAATTGAATTTTTATATGTAATATTGCATATAATAGCTTTTGCTTATTATGTTATAATTCTATTAGTAAATTATTCATCCATTAATTTACTTCTATTCATATCGGTGGATATGAAAACCCTAAATTATAAATAAAAAGAGANNTCTCTTTTTATTTATAATTTAGATTACTAGTCAAAATGATTATTATAATCATTTATTACTTTTAAAAAAAGTTTATAAAACCCCAGTTATTTCAAATTCTCCAATATCCATTTTCAAGTATTAAAACATTTAGCTAGTGTGTATCTTAATCAAGTGTATCTCTGATAAAAGAAAATAAAGAATTAATAAGGCTATTTACACAGCTGTTTAATTTCCTATAGAAAAACGGACAGAAATTCTAAAGAAATGAGAAAGAGATAGCCTTGATATCTTAGGTGTTGTGTAAAATTTTTCTATGTTTCACAATCGTATAGCATAATTTTAAAAATTGAAACCAGATAGAGTTCATTTGGTATGCAAACCTATGCAAAAAATAAATTGGATCTATAAAGAGTTGATTCGGGTAGTATTCAAGTAGAAAGTGAAAATACATAAATAATTGAAGGTACTATGATTGGTTATATCCATGTTGGGTATTTAAGACTGAGGGATTTGCTAGCTTATTAAAGACTTGAATGAGTTTGAAATAAATGGGGATGTTTATGGAAATTTAGGTGTATAAAAAAATGAAACAAAACCATTATTTCATAGCAAGTGGGAAGAACAAGCATATAAGCATACTCTTAAAAAAGGTAGATTTCTATGGGTGGAAAGTCTTTATACAATAAAATATGCTATCTAGTTAAAAAATAAGAAGTTAAAAAACATTATCTTATTAGTGAGAAAATTAAGAAGGACCTGATGTATTAAAACAGGTCCTTAAACTAAAGCATTAGAAACAAACTGTCACCATTATAATACCAATAAAGATAATTTAATTCAATATATTAAATA
This sequence comes from Bacillus sp. SRB_331, assembly GCF_003264175.1. Taxonomy (NCBI): domain Bacteria; kingdom Bacillati; phylum Bacillota; class Bacilli; order Caryophanales; family Bacillaceae; genus Bacillus; species Bacillus sp. SRB_331. The sequence continues at coordinate 53,058 of NZ_NADV01000006.1, forward strand.
TTGAGAAATAAATAATAATAATTCCATTTTATCGTAAATAAAAGAGCACTTGCTTCCTGTAACAAATAATACTATCACCATTACATATATTATCTAATTACAATTTATATAGGGAAACCCTGTTTTTTTATTTAATTGAATTTATCCTTTTCGTTTCTATTTACTTATATTTTCATTCTTATTGAACGCTACTTCAGTAGCGGTTTGTCTATATCCAAGGTTGCCTCGTGTGAAAATAAGAATAAGCAAAGCAACAAGGCCCAATCCTATCACTACAAATAAATCTGTATTCTTTAGAACAGGGTTGATGGAATGAGTTTGTACCAAGCTAAACGTATTTACACTCGTATGAACTAGCATGACAATAAATAAGTTGCCGTGATGACAATTATAGACCCAAGTAAGAATGATTGAGATTGGTAAACACATCAAAATAAAAATTGGTAAATGAACATATAGGATAGAAAGGTCAGAACTTGGTCCACCTCTTTGGGCAGCCGTTAAGAAATGTGGAAGATGCCAAAATGCCCATAAAACACTAAGGAGGAGTGTAGCTTTTAGTGGTCCAAATTTTGTTTGTAAACGAGGCAGAGCAAAACCACGCCAACCGATTTCCTCAGGGAAAGGTCCACCGAGAAAGAAAATAACTACAAAAGAGATGAGATAGGTTACAAAAAATTCAGTATTTAAGCTATGAAAAGTAGGTATCCCTCCATTTACTATCACCATCCCCAGATACATTACAGCAGGGATAACGATGAGAGTAAACAAGTACCACTTCAAACCAACTTTAATAGAGAGGATGCTTTTTCTAACTTTTTTCCATGACTCTTTGCCTTCAAGAGTTTGAAACATAATATACGCTGCTAACATAGGACCTACAAATGCATTGGCATAAAAGAAAAGGTCAAACACTTTTGTTTTCGGGAAAATACCCCATTGCGACAAGATAAATGGAATTAATACAACCCACGAGAATACATATGCCATTACAAAAAATGAAGTTAACGGATAGGATTTCAAATACCTTCTCAAACCTGTCGATGAGTTTTGCGATTTTGTTAAATCCTTCAGCATAATCACCTCTTCAATTTTAATATCCTACGATATGTGCTAATTCTACATGATCTCATAATGAACCTTTTTGATGTAATAAAGTTAAGGATTTTGTAAGAAAGGAGCGATACGTTACAAAGAAAAGTAGGGATTTATATAACCATTTTATTCATTTCTTTTTCTAAATTGAGTGATATCTAATTATTAAACAATTTAAATGTCGATACCCGCACTTGAAATTGTTATAATTAAAATGTTTTTAATGTTTTAATAATGGAGGCTAGAGAATGAAAATTGCAATAGTCTGTTTTGATAACTTTACTGATATAGATGTTTTTTTACCATGGGATTTATTAAATCGTGTACGTTTAGTTGGCGGTATTTCTGATTGGAATGTCCAACTATTAGGAACGGAAAAAACTCATATATCCTCGTCTGGTTTACGCATTCCCATGACAGGAAGCATAAATGATATTCCTTCCGCTGACGCTGTAATATTTGCAAGTGGTAAGGGTGTACAGGATTTATATCAAAATCAAGAATATCTTAATAGCATTCATGTAGATCCTCATAGGCAATTAATAGGCTCTATGTGTTCTGGTTCACTACTACTAGGAGCTAAAAAATTGTTAACTGGCAAAAAAGCAACTACATATCCATCCGCAGTGGAACGACTTAAAGAATATGATGTAGACGTTATTGAGCAAAGTTTCGTAAATGAAGGAAATATCTCGACTGCCGCAGGTTGTTTTGCTGCACAAGATCTATCAGCTTGGATTATTAGGACTCTAATTAATGAAGAAATGGTTGAGACTGTACTAGAAACTGTTCAGCCAGTGGGCAAAGGTCTATATTTTTAATTTCAAATCAAGTCAGAAATAGTTGAACTGACTTAATTAATTATAAAATTACGTTTTTGGTCAATTTCTTTTTCAGTGGATCTAGGTAATTCTATTAAGTAGGGCTAGCGTCACATTGCTATCAAGCTAAGGATTTGGAATCGCCTCAAAATGATAATTTTACTCTTTTACAGTTAATTATAGAACTCCGCTATTTTTGGGAACTGCCAATTTTTTAAGTTTATGGGCATATGGTGCTACCTCTTTAAGGGGTTTTTCCTTTTACTTCTTAAGGTATAAAGTAACCAATCCATTTGGAGCAACGAACGGGAAAAAGAGGAGTCCATTGAAATATCATATGAGTGCTAAAAAAAGCGATCACGCCAAAGAACATTCGTATTTAGATTTTTTGTAAACAACAAATAACCAATGATCATCCTGCTATTATCAATATCACAAAAGAGATAATAAAGAAGTTCATATAATCATCACTGACATATTTGTGGGAAATTCCTTATAAATTATAAATCAAATGGCAGTTACACTTTATATATTAAAAACAGCAAAGGTTACAAAAATTGCCTTTCATTAATAAAAATCCCCACACAATGTGTAGGGAAAAAACAAATTTGTTATTTTTTTATGCTTCTTGTCATTAATAAGATTCAGTCTCACCAAACGAGTACGGTCCTCCAGAAACTGTTCGAAGCCAACCTGCAGCTTTCGCTGTATATCCATAACCTGCAGTTAAATCATAAACCATTGGTGTATAAGTTACAGTTTGGCCAGAATCAATTGAACCTACTCCGCCGCTTGCATAACTATTAAACCAAACACCATCACTACGATAAATTGCTGCAAAACCTGAATCGTTAAAAGGTGCTTTAGAATATCTAGTAAGCTTAGCCCATGCAGTTTTACATACAGTACTAAATTTCAGCTCAACATACCCTAAATTAGTGATTTGCTTATATCCTTTTTGAACACCACTATCTGCACACGTTCCTGAACCGCCATACACCGCAGTATACGGGCTCTTACCTGTATAATACGTATCAGGATTAAACGCCGCTTTTGATTCTCCTGTAAACATGAAAAATGAAGAAACCATAAAAGAAAAAACAAAGAGAGAAGATAGCAATTTACTTTTCATAACGGCACACACCTTTCTTAATGTTCTGAATTAATTACATTTCTAACTATATTATTTTTGTGCCATTATGTGTATTGAGAAATAATAAGTAGAAACAACAATGCATGTAAGATGTGTATGTGTATACACTTATATAAGTTTGATATAGAAAAAGAGTCCTATATGAAGAGGACTCTTTTTCTCATTTTTTTCTCTACAGCTAATGAGTTATTGGATATTTTTAGTGATTTGCTTGTTACTGTAACAAACAGAAAAAGCACTTTAAATTTAATTCGCAGGATATCTCTCTTTTACAAGATCTTCGATGTTAATAGCTTTTTTAATTTCTTCTGATGATAACCAGGCTGTATATCTTGTTCCATTCTTATTGTTTAAATATATCTTAAATTTTTTATTATATAGTTCTTCTTTAAGGATTGTGGTTACCTTGATTAAATCTTCAATTAAAAGGGGATTATTTTCTTTAAGCTATCGCGATGTATCTGAACTTTTGAGAGAGCGTGGCATATCGGTTCATCCAACAACTATTATGCGTTGGGTCCATGAATATGGAAATTTGATCTATCAAATCTGGAAAAAGAAAAACAAAAAGGTACAATCATCGTGGAAATTAGATGAAACTTATATAAAAATGAAAGGAAAATGGCGTTATTTATATCGTGCGATCGATAAGGATGGATATACATTGGATATTCAACTTCGAAAAACAAGAGATCATCAGGCAGCATATGCCTTTATGAAAAGATTGGTGAAGGCTTTTGGAGAACCAACGGTTCTTACAACGGACAAAGCCCCAGCGCTACTCTGCGCGTTTAACAAATTAAAAGAACAAGGTTTTTATAGACGTACAACTCATTGTACAGTCAAACATTTGAACAATCTCATTGAACAAGACCATAGACATGTAAAAGGGCGTTTTGCCAAATCCACAGGATTTCAAAGCCTTCGTCATGCTTCACGTATCTTGAAAGCTATTGAAACCGTTCATGCTCTATATAAACGAAAACGAAGTTTGCAACAACCAAACTTCGTTTTTTCGACGTATAATGAATTACAACAATTACTAACGATTGAATAAAACCCATCTGCAATCATACCAACTTTTTCTCTGTTAAGAAACTTCGCAACAGAACCCTCTATTTCAAATCCACAATAAATTTATTGCTGTTCTAAATTATTTATATAAGATTTTACAGCTTGCAATAAGAATTCTTCCTGTCCCATACCTGCATCCATTGCCATTTTCACTACTTTTTGCTTGAATTCATAATCTGCATGAAATGTTAATGTCTCTACATTACTTTTAAAGTAAATACCTTCTACGTGTGGAAGTATCGTGCCGGATTTCATTTGAGAATGTAAGTATTTAATCTCCTCTTGAAACTGTAATGGATTAACTTGTAATACAAAAGGTTTAATTTCTAATTTGATAGAATCAGATGAAATACTTAATCGCATATTTGTGACACCTAGCTCTTTATAAAATAAATTTATTAGATTATAAGTGATGGAATTAAATAGCTGAGGTTTTTTAAATGAAAATGATAAATACCCTCGTTTCGTAATTACAGCTTGTTTATGGAAAGGCTCAAAGGAGTAATTGTGTTCCATATAAGTGGATAGTGGGAAAATTTCTTCGTCTTCTGTAAGAACCTTGCCGTCTGCTCCATTGATCTCTATTACCCTAGCTGTTTTTCCGGTATGTTGATGTGTTAATAATTGATATAAATATATATCTTCATTTTGAATCTTAGTAATGAATGTTTTTCTCTCTTTTGATGTAGTTTTTTCATAAGTAAGTTGAAAAGTTTCAAGGTCATCTTTATCAATGATATACACTTCTTTTCCACGTTTTTCAATCTTTGAAGCAGGTAATTTTCCAGATTTGATATATGTAAAGACTGTAGATGGTGCTACATTAAGAATTTCAGCTGCTTCTTTTGTGCTATAGCCTTCAACCTCTTCAATATTTTTTAAACGCTCAATATCCTCTAAATAGAAAATCTTACTACCGAATTGCTTCCAATTATCTTTATATACACATTCTATTAATCCATCTTTTTCTTTTTGTAAAATTGTTTGTACCGTTACTCCTAATAAGCCGGCTGCCTCTTTTGTCGTTACAGTAGGTTTTGTAATGAACAATAAATCTTGTGTCATGTAAGGACACCTCCATAACTATTGTTTTCTAGTATTTTAGATATGTATATATCATATCAGAATATGAGTTATATTTAAAATGAGAAATAGAATTTATTAAAGTTCTTATACATTTTTATAGTTTAAAAACATTTGTAGTTTATTTTATATTTCAATTGGTTTTTATAGTTAATTTACTTGTAAAAATAATTTGAAAATAAAGTAGTTAATCATTAAAAGATATCTAATTACTAATAAATTATAAAAAAATATAAGTATAGGATAATAGAGAAGAATATACGATTCTTACAGAAAGAATATGGGTTATCATTTGTGTAATTGATAGAAGTGAAATAAAATGATAAGTATAGTTAATAAAGAGAATTGTATTCATAATCTTCAATAGGAAAGGTGAATTTGAAATATGGATAATAAAAGTGGAATAGAAAACTTACCTATTATAAATAATCAAAGTGAATATATAGATACATATTTGGAGAATATAAGAGATATCATTCCATTTCTGCATAACAATCGTTATGTAGATAAGGTGGAAGAGCAGATGGAGGTTGCAGAAAAAGAGGGAAAGAGTAAATATACGTATTTAAGTGACCTGGAAGTCATTTATCATTTCGTACATTTACAAAAAGATATGGATGAGAAGAAGAATAGAAAAGAGGATACGAAAAAGAGCTATGTATCTGAAATCTTGTCATTTTGTCAGTGCATGGTGCAGCATGCAGAAGAATTCGAATTGAATGGGGAAGAGGTACAACAAAATGCCTCTTTACTGAAAACATTGCAACCTTGGCATATTCGTAAATATAATTCTTGGTTAAAGCAGGTAGAGAACGGTAGGAATGGTGACACATATGCGGTCGCAACACTTGCAAAGAAAGCAGTGCTCATTCGTTCTTTTTTAAAACACCTTCATGTATTTGCTTATATCAAAAAGCCACTTCATGAAGAACTGCAGCGCGCAAATGTAAATGAACAGGATCGGCCAAATCGGGACCTATCCTATGATGAAGTTATGAAAATTTTAGGGTTTTATAAAGATAGAGGACATTTAGTAAACTATACAGTTTTACTAGCTCTGGCAAGTACCGGTGCAAGAATTCAAGAATTGTGCACCGCTAGAGTGAAAGATTTACATTATGATGGAAAGTACTGGTTAAAAGTCACTGGAAAAGGGGATAAAGTGCGTGAACTTTTCATTTCGGAACATTTGTACCAGTGTATTTGTGAAATGAGACGGAGAAGAGGGTTCCAAACTGTATTGGATCGAGGAGATGAAAGTCCTTTATTAGTAAATCAAAGGGGTAACTTTTATAATTCAAAAACATTATCGAATCAGGTAACAGATATGATAAAAAAGACAAACTTAGAGTTTCTACAGTATCGTGAAAATCCTGTAACGGCGCATACATTCCGTCATGCTTTTGCAATCATGGCAGTTGAACAAGGAAATGCGGATCTATATCATTTAATGCAAACACTTGGGCATGAAAATATCCAAACAACAAAAATCTATTTAGAGAAGCATATGAAACGAAAGAATAATGTGGGGACTTCTTTTGCAGATATGTTGATGTAAAATTTCAATATAAAACCCTTGTTTAATTATGTGTTTTTTACATGATTAATAAGGGTTTTATTCGTATGAAAAATAATACGAATGCTGGTTTATTGATAAAAAAATTACATTTAATCAAATGTAATTGAGTAGTTAAGTTTAGTGACAGCTAGTAAATTAGGAGTTACACTGGGACCTGATACATCAGCGCGTGCAAATGGCTCTGTCGGTGGAGAAATTACAAAACGCTTAGTTCGAATGGCTGAAGAACAGTTAACAGCTCAATACAGATCACAATAAGTTAAAGCATTAATAAAAAAGAATCTGTAAATACGGATTATTTTTCCTTTTATTTACAAAAAAATCAAAAGTGTAATTGTGAATTTGAAAAAACGGACTCTCAGATTCTTTTGTAATAGATTTTACTTGTGATGGTAATACGATAAGTATGGCGATTTTTTTGTTTCTATATAAACGGAAAGAAGAGTGTTTAACGTGATGTTGGTTGAATTCATAATTTCAAGTGCATAATATATAGCTAATTTTTAAATTGCCATTCCTTACCATCTACTGATTGTTGGCTAAATCAATAATTACCCTTGAAACAACTAAATATTTCTAAATCCTAGCCTTTATAAATAAATTATTAAAGACATTTGATAATTTGAGTAGGCACTCCCTTTTATAATTCACCGTGCTATGCATATTATGGAGTAGTTGGTTTAATAGAAGAGTTAACATCTTTTTTTAATATATGTTATACATGTAATTCACGAATTAATATGTTTTGTTATAAACTTACTTTAAAGTAGTCAATATTTCTAAAGTATTACTTTATGTTAAGGTTTATAAAAAAAGTTCCTTTTTTCAGAATAATGTATATAAATGCGGTAACTGTTATTAATATTCGAAAACGGTTATATATTTCGTTAATTTATTTCTTTCCATATACATTAATCATTTATTGCAACAGCTTTCACGTCTAAAATGAGATGTTTCAACAAAGGAAAGTATAAGTATCTTTATAATGATTTTCCAATATAATCAATGTGTTAATAAAAGGAACTCTGTGTTATTTTTGCTTTTCTACTAACTAATACAGCTTCAAACAATGGACACAATTGCTACATGCCAAGTGTAATTTATTATCCATTCAAGATTCTGTTTATTCAATCTTTCTAAAAATAAAAAAATATTAAACTCATAAATATACAAGTTATAATGAGGGCGTCGAGAGATAATCTATTACCTCTAGAGAAAATATCAAACCTAGTTCTGGTGCAAAAATTCTAAAGACCTTGCAAGTAACCTTCTAAAATTGGACATACTGATACGATTACTCTAAGAAAGGTGTGTGGTCAGAAGGGGTATTTATTAATATGAAAAATGAAAACGTTATCAAATGGATCTTATTTTGAATTGGTCATTCTAATAACTTAGATTCAACTGCAATT
>NZ_NADV01000060.1:0-5877 GCF_003264175.1 Bacillus sp. SRB_331
TCCTATATTACACCTCTATATACTAATCGTCAACACCTTTTTACAAAGAAATTTAATTTAGTACCTTTGCACTCTTTTAACTCTAGATAAGGACCTACAAAGATCTCATTAAAATATAAACCATCGTCTACTTGTCTTTACCAATCTATTCTTCTAAATACTATTCAATTTAGGCACTTCTCTATTTCAAAGGACTCGCTTCCCCCATCTTACCGAACTCATACAATTGATTCTTTTCATCTAAACTAGCAACCTTATTTTAACAATTAATAGTATATAATTAGAAAGTTGCTTTATTTTTTATTACCGCTCCCTATTCCCCTTTGTTTATCAAGTTGTAATATCAATAACATTCTATTAGAAACAGGTGACGATATGAAAGATATACGTATTCTTATAGCAGATGACGATAAAGAAATTCGAGACTTATTAAAAAGATATTTAGAACGAGAATTATATATGGTAGATACTGCAATTAATGGCGAAGAAGCGTTGTGCTTATTTAACCAAAATAACTACAACCTCGTTATATTAGATCTTATGATGCCGAAAGTAGATGGTATCGAAGTGTGTAGAAAACTTAGAGATACAACCAACATTCCTATATTAATGCTAACTGCTAAAGATCACGAAGTTGATAAAATTTTGGGCTTAAGCATAGGTGCTGATGATTATATTACGAAACCTTTCAGTATTCACGAAGTGGTTGCAAGAGTAAAAGCTCTTATGCGACGTTTTTTAGTTCTTGGAAGTAACACTAACGTACAAGAGAAAACAGCTTTAACATTTAAAGGACTAACTATCGATTTTAAAAAATACACAGTCCATACGAACGGAAAAGAAATCAACTTAACTGGAAAAGAACTTGAACTATTAAAATTCTTCGCTTCAAACCCAGAGCAAGTATTTACGAAAACACAACTCTTTCGGAATGTATGGGACGATAATTATATAGAAGATGATAATACAGTTATGGTGCATATTAGAAAGCTTAGAAAGAAAATAGAAATCGATTCTTCCAATCCAAAATTCATTCAGACTGTATGGGGAATCGGTTATAAGTTTGTAGGTGAACAGGTTGAAAAATGATAAGGTCCTCTTTCTTATTTCATTACAACTTATCATTTGCGGACTTTTAAATATAGATATGGGATACCATGTAAAAATATCTTTATTTATTGCTCTTATCATAATCACAATATATCTTTTCTTTTCAAGAGTTCACTTTATTCAAAGCAACGAATCGATGGTTACTAAATTAAGCCGTGCACTTAAAGGGAATTTACAAACGAGGCTATTCACAAATAACGACCGTTCACTAAATAGTATCGTGTTTTCAATAAACGACTTAATAACTGCATTAGAAAAGGGTCAGATCGAAGCAAGGAAATCCCAAGAAGCTAGAAAACAACTTTTATCTAATATCTCACATGATATCCGGACACCACTTACTTCTATTATTGGATATATTGATGCTTTAAAAGATGATGTCGCTGCTTCTGAAGTAGAAAAGCAAGAATATCTTGAAATACTTTATAAGAAATCGAATGACTTAAAACATCTGGTCGATGAAATCTTTAATATGGCCAAGCTAGATGCTGATGAGTTTCCATTAAAAGAAGAAGAACTCGATTTTTCTGAGGTTACTAGAGAAGTATTAATCGAATTTTTACCCGAGCTATCAAAACATAACATTGAACTACAAGTTCTCATACCAGAATCTACTTCCCCTATTATTGCAGATCACCTTAGCCTTATACGAATTATAGGTAATCTAATAAAAAACGCTATCCATCACGGAAAAGCGGGGAAAATAGTAGGAGTCGAACTACTAGAAACCAATACAGAATATGAGATTCTTATTTGGGACAAGGGACCCGGTATTCCAAAACATGATTTACAAAACGTATTTAAGCGGATGTACCGCAGCGAACAATCAAGAAATCCTTCTTACGGTGGTAGTGGCCTCGGACTTTCTATTTCTAAAGCCCTCGTTGAAAAAAATGGTGGGCGTATATGGGTTGACAGTATTCCCTGGGAACGAACTACTTTTGGTTTTTCCGTCCCAAAACACACTACTTTTAAGAAATAGTTAAGAAATGATTAATATGCAGTTAAACCTTCCTTTTTATTATGTAATTAAGAACTTATAGAAAGTAGGTGCCCCCTATAAATACAATTATAAAAACGACAAACCTTACTAAAGTTTATGGGAACCAAAAGTCAGTAGATAATCTAAATATAAATGTACAGCAAGGAGAGATTTATGGATTCATAGGGCGTAACGGTGCTGGTAAAACAACTACAATCCGTATGCTGCTTAGTCTTATAAAACCTACAAGTGGAAATATAGAAATATTCGGTGAGGATTTACTTTGGAATCCAAAAGACATTTTAAGAAGAATTGGCTCTATCGTTGAAGTCCCAGGATTTTATGAAAACTTAACTGCAAGAGAGAACTTATTAATTAATGCAAAGATAATCGGAGTTCACAAAAGGAATGCAATTGAAGAAGCATTAGAAATTGTAGGCTTGCAGCACGAAACAAAAAAATTAGTAGGAAAATACTCTTTAGGAATGAAGCAACGCTTAGGAATTGCACGTGCTCTTCTCCATTATCCTGAACTACTCATACTAGATGAACCAACTAACGGACTAGATCCAATCGGTATTAAAGAAATGCGAAAACTCATTAAATCTTTAGCTCAAGACAGAAATATAACGATACTCATTTCTAGTCATATATTAGCTGAGGTGGAACAACTAGTCGATCGTATGGGAATTATTCATGAAGGAAGGTTATTAGAAGAAGTTTCTCTTGATACACTGCGTAAAGCCAATCGTAAGTACATAGAATTCCAGGTAAATAATGATAATAAAGCTGCGATGCTATTAGAAAAGCATTTTCAAATTTTTGATTATGAGGTACATGATGAAGGAAATATTCGCGTTTATTCTCACTTTGGACAGCAAGGACACATTAATAGGACGTTAGTTCGTAATGATGTTGAAGTATTAAAAATTGTGATGAGCGAAGATAGACTAGAAGATTATTTCACCAAACTAGTTGGGGGTGGCGCAATTGGTTAATCTTCTTTATACAGAACTATTAAAATTGAAACGATCCAATATGTTTTTGATTAGTATTATCGGAGCAGGTGTCGCGCCATTTTTAGTGGTTGTAGCTTCTTATATACACCTGAAGACAAAGCAGCCTACTCCAACTATTTTATTTGGTCAACTGTTCACTGAAGTTAACCTATACACTACTTTAATTATAGGATTCCCCTTATATGGAGTTGTAATCGCTTATCTATTTACCCGTGAATACACGGAAGATACATTAAAAAACTTGCTAACTATCCCAGTATCACGTATTAACTTTATTATAAGTAAGTTTATCCTTCTATTCCTTTGGATCATGATGCTAACTTTAGTTGCTTGGGCGCTAACTTTATTATTAGGGCTAGTAGGTAGCTTCCCTGGGTTTAGTATCACCTTACTTTTAGGCTCTCTCGTAAAATTTTTAATATGTGGTGGACTTCTCTTTCTTTTGTCTTCACCTATTGTACTACTAACTCTTGTAATGAAGACCTATGTACCGCCTATTATATTAACAATCATTATTACAATGACTAACCTTATGATCGTAAATTCAAAACATAAAGACCTATTCCCATGGACCGCTACTCTAGATATAGCAAATAACGAATTACAACCGACTTATCCACCAGAGTATTCTTATATCATCATTGCAGTAACAGCTATTTTCGGATTTATTACAACACTATTCTATTTTAAAAGAGTAGATATTCATTAATCTATAGGAGTGAAACTATGAGCGATCTTATCAATGCCTTCATACTTGGCATTGTAGAAGGGTTAGCTGAATTTTTACCCATCTCTTCTACTGGCCATCTTATATTAGTCGGACATTTATTAGGTTTTGAAGGAGAAAGGGCAAAAACGTTTGAAATTGTCATACAGTTAGGGGCAATTTTAGCTATCGCGATTTTATATCATAAACGCCTTGTTTCTTTATGTAATATTAAACCCCTTCTACGGAAAGAGAAAAAATTCAATGTATTACATGTTTTTCTCGGTGTATTCCCAGCAGTAGTTGTTGGCTTATTATTACATGATGTTATTAAAGCATACTTATTCCAGCCGTATACTGTCGTAATCGGACTTGTAGCAGGAGCATTTCTTATGATTTTTGCAGAAGCAAAAAAAGCAGAGGTAACCGCTTTTTCACTAGATGATTTAACATACCGTCAAGCATTAACAATTGGATTATTTCAATGCTTAGCAGTATATCCTGGCTTCTCAAGGGCTGGCTCTACTATTTCTGGAGGTCTATTAGCGAAAGTAAATTATAAGGCTGCATCTGAGTTCTCTTTTCTCATTGCTCTTCCTGTAATGGTTGGAGCTACAGGCTTAGACTTATTAAAAAGTTGGAAGTATTTAAGTGCGGATGATATTCCTATGTTTGCTATAGGATTCATTACCTCTTTTATAGTAGCAATGCTAGCGGTAGTAACCTTCCTGAAGCTTTTAGAAAAGATAGGTTTAAAACCTTTTGCATATTATCGTATTTTGTTAGCCATTGTATTTACACTTTTCGTATTGCTATAGCTTCATATAAGTCACATATTATTAAACCGATATTCAAGGAATATCGGTTTTTATCTATTTCACCTCTAGTATTACTCACTTCAATATGGCACAGTGGATAATAGATCAATATTAATAATCCGAATATTCTTTACTTCTAATCAACACTTCATTAAAATATGTAACGTTAAAAGCTATATTTGAAATCCGAACCTAGTAATAGCATTTCTTCCTTATACACATATACTGAAGTAAAAATAAGTACCTCAATTGATTGAGTCTACCCATTACACCACGATAGAACTAACGTTCTCATCCCTTTGCTATACATCACTTCTTCCTTGTTTCTATATTTATGGAAGAGAAGTACGTGTAGGTGATCGGGCATTGATCCTAACTTTATTGCAGCCCAAATCACAAATAGACTACATAACAACTATATCCATTACCATACGAAACAATTCGAAAATCAAACATCCCGTCTATTAATATGGGCGTCTACGTGGAAAATGGTCATAAATGGACAGAACGAGTTTATAAACCATATTCCTTCAGCGTATTACTTGTATTAATCCGTAATACAACAACCCAGATTTTATATGACTACAAAACTATTACAAATAAGCAAGTTGCTCAAGGCTTATAAAAAAATGAATTTTAACTAAAGTGAGGTAAATATACAAATGAATCCATTAGCACAATCATATTGGGATACTTATTGGGGAAACAATGAAAAACCAGAATCTGTTACAGCTTGGCAATTTGGTGATTCTCCTGATTATCTCGCTCAATTAGTCATTGATGGTGTGAAAACCGCAACATGCTCGGGCCATATTTTTTATGAATTAGAAAATGAACCACTACCAACAACTAACGATTATAGTATTGTACTCAATAGTCAGGATGAACCTGTAGCTATTATTAAGACAATAGAAGTAACTATAATGCCAATGAATGAAGTGACTGAAGAATTCGCTATCGCTGAAGGCGAAGGCGATCGTACCTATAGTTACTGGAGAGATACCCATATTCAGTTTTTTACAAAGGAACTAAGCGAACTTGGTCTTAGTTTTTCTGAAGATATGCTGCTCGTTTGCGAACGTTTTAAGCTTATCGATGTAAAAAACAAAGTGAAGCTATGATAAATAACGATTTTACCGGAAGTCCATACTAGATAAATACATTTATCTTTAAACAAATAAGCTTGTTATCAATGGATTTCTTGAGCCATTAATAACAAGCTTATTTCATTAAACACAAAAA
>NZ_NADV01000061.1:0-10557 GCF_003264175.1 Bacillus sp. SRB_331
TGAAAACTTGCTCTTAAAGTATTCTAACGAATTATTTTTTTATAAATAAGTTTAATCAATTTACAGGTATTTCTTGTTTACAATACCTGTAAATTGATTAAACTCTAGATAAACCAAGTAGTGACTTTATTTTATATTCATAACTGGTAATATTACATAATCAATCCTGTAGCATTCAAACCTAAACATCTTCTTTAATAGTAGGAAAACCTTATGGTCTTATATCCATATTCCCATTTATGAGTGCATTCTGTTAATATGTATCCTACTTTTCCTATTAAAAAGCCTAATTTCTCAATTTATTGTAGAGAAATTAGGCTTTTTTCATCACTCCATTAAAGCGCCCTATAGTTTAACGGTCACTCAAAGAAACGAGCTATTTAAACTGCTTGGCAATACGAGAGAAGATGCTCTAGCGTATGGAAAAGAGTGGATGGAATTTAGTGCTGATGTATATGTATCGATCCTGCAATCTTATGAATCCCTTTTTGAACTCTATGCTGGTTACTATCAAGCATTAGATGTGGTTGCGGGGAAAACTGTTGAATTTATAGATGTTGTTGCCAAAGCAACAGCTGAAATTGAGGAGAATCATCGTAAATTAGCTGCGGGGTTATCTGGTGTAGTTAAAGACTTAGGACCAGTTGTAAATAGTTCGATTCGCCTAAAGCATTCTGTAGATGAAGCGAAACCTCAATTGGAGGAACTTGTGCAAGTAACAAGAAAAAACGCTCCAATCATTGCGAAAGATTTACAAGCATTGGATGCGAAAGTCCCAGGATTCTTCACAGATTTCAATATGGGAATAGATCTTGCAAATACATTCATGGACTCCGCTAATAAAATAGCAAGTCATAAGATTGATATTCCTGCTGGAAGTATTGGCAATATTGATTTAACTAATGCTTTCCGTGATTTTGGTGTTACACCAGAAAAAATGAGAGAGCTTGAAAAAGCCGACCGGGATACAACTAATTTTATGAATGCTTCATTAGATGTTTGGCCAATTATTAATGTGCCAAAAGAAATTATTCAATTGGCACAAGGCCATGAAATGGGTAAAACAGAAGAATACAAACTATCTGATTACGCGATTGGTGTCGCATCAGTACTAACTGGTGGAACTGTAAAAACAGTAAAAACTATCGGCAAGGTAGTTGGCACTGTTGGGGATATTGAAAAAAAAGCAAAAAATCTTGAGAAGGCTGTGAAGTCTACTGGAAAAACTATTGGTAAAATTAACGCACACAATATCCCAAATATGGCTAAAAAAGAAATCTTAGAAAAACTTCCAGAAGGATGGAAATACACAGAGAATAATGGGTTTGTTCATGTTCGAGATGGTAATGGTACAATAAGGATGAGAATAGATCCACCGGATAAAGTAACAAAATATGATCATGTACATTTATATGATGAGAATAAAAATCCATTAGATTTAAACGGAAATATAGTAGATGCTAAAAGTCCAGATGCTCATATTCCATATAAAATGTAAGAATTGAGGTGGAAAAATGAAAGTACAGAGAATACAAGAAAAAATTGATAAGTTATATTACTGGGATGCTTGGGTTACTAAATTAGCATGTGATTATTTTGGTGATGAAGTGATTTTAATTTTTAAAGATGGGGATGATGATGTCACCCTTCAATTTAGTGGTTGCTATAAAATAGATTTTAAACATAGTATGGGATATGTAAAAGAAAAATCAATAAAAACTTTTACACATGAACAGTTACCATATTTTCTTCATGATATTGAAATTGGTGAAATAGAAAAAGAAGGTTTAAAATTATATACCTGTAAAATAATTATGCCTCCTATGGACTTAGAAATATGGTGTAAGGATATAAAAATCGAAAGATAGGTATCTATAATAAAAAACATATAAATAATTAATTTCTACGTTTTTTATTAAGTAGGTGATAAAATGGCAACATTGTTGGAAGAATGTATTGAAGCATTAGGAGTAAATATTGAAATTTTAGAAGGAACAGAAGGAAGAAAAATAATAAGAAGTTTTGAAAACAAATTTCCTATCACATTTTGGGGAAGAATCGATTGGGATAATATTCAAAATTATGGTGATTTATATAATGAGGATGAAATAAAAGTATATTTACAGAATTGTTTTGGAACAGATTCTCATTTGGTATATCTTATTTGGGATGAAGCAACATTGCCAGTCATCAAAACAGAATTACCTCAAGTTTTGGAAGTAATATATGATGTTACAGCTGTTAGTTTTGATACATGGATATATTCACCAGATATGGGATATGTCATTGAATATCATCATGATGGTGACATACGTATAGGAAATGTAAAAGATATTATTAAGTAAAAAGTATTTTTATTAACAAACGTAGGAATCATTGATTCCTACGTTTGTTTAGTATTAAGTAAAAGTTTATTATCTGAAAGTATTGGAAGATAAAGTGATAGTTACTATGGTTGGGGGTTGCTGAAGATACATGTAATTACATCAGGATTGGGACAGGAAAAGAAATTGGACAGCTTATCAAATTTGAAGATGTAACAACAGGTAGGAAATATGGACCAGAAGATTATGGATGGGGTACACTATCCGTTGTATCCGGTGATACTACACGTGTAATTGGTAAAGTTGTAGGGAAAATTGGTGACCTTGAAAAGAAAGGAAAGGCACTAGAAGCGGCGGCTAAAAATGTCTCTAATGGTCGTTTTGATGTTGTGGCATTTGATCAAAAGATAGCTAAGATGAATGTGAATGAAAAAATTGCTCTAATAAAATCAACGTCCATGGATATCGCAAAACACAATGGTTGGAAAAAAGAGCCTAAACTAACTAGAATAAATAATCGAGATGTATATTTTGACTCTAAAACAAAGAATTATTATGCTTTAGATACACAACACGGTAGATTTGAAGTAGTTAATAGTAAAGGGAAACATCAAGGAGAGGTAGATTTCAATTTGAATCAAACGAAACCTGCAGATAAATCTGGAGGGCATGATTTAATAATGAGTTAAAAGAAGGGATTTAGTCATGAATGAATTAGTAAAAAGAGCAATACAACAATTTTATGTAAATGAAGATAAAGATGCATATTTGTTAAAATGTGAAAGCAAAATTGAATTACCAATAGAATTACAATCATTCACAAACAACAGTAATATTCTTACTACATCTGTTAAAAATAATGTGATTTGGCCAGCAGAAAAATATATATTTGATTTTAAACCATATAAAAAAGATAATTTAAAAGTTGACTACAGCAGTACTTTATTAATTTCAAAGTTGGCGCCCGTGTTTTACTTTCAACATGAATTTTCAGTTGACTGTCCTGATGATACGTCACTCCTGTCCACTTTAGATGGAGATAACACACAGGCCTATACGATTCAACAATTGGAATTCGAACAACAAGTCATTCAATCTTTAACATCGAAAAATTATACAGAACTATCCTATGCAGAAGTAAATGAGGTTGTTATGGATCTCAAATTCCCAGAGGGTGTAACTTTCTTTGGCCCTAAGGTGACTGTAGAATATGCTCTTTTTCATGATGTTTTAGATATTTGTCCAGATTAATGAAATTTTAAATAGTAAAAAGTCGTAGGTAATGGTTCCTACGACTTTTATTATTGAATTTTTTTCCAGAATGACCCCTCATACCCAGAATCGTTTCCGTACCCCTACTCACTTCGCGTTCCTTGAGGAAGGAGTCTTCTTGGCTAAAATGATAAATAAAATATGCAATTTTGCATATTTGCGTATTAGATAATGGTATGTAGAATGCTATGTTATTATTTTACAAACATTTTTAAGTTAATCATTTAAAATGTTTAATTTATATAAATCCATTTTAATTTTTTAACATATAAGCCGCTGCTATGCAGAACAAAACATGATCTGCACTTGTTTTCTCCTTTTGATGTGGTGGGAAAAGTCATGACCGTTTCTATACTCGGTCAGATACTCCCCTTCAAAATTATATATAGGTATAATTTTTACGTGTATGAAATAAGAGAGGGGGATAAGTAAATTTAAGAAGTAGTCATAGTAAGAGAAATATTCATTGTATT
The DNA here is from genome assembly GCF_003264175.1 of Bacillus sp. SRB_331. Lineage (NCBI taxonomy): Bacteria > Bacillati > Bacillota > Bacilli > Caryophanales > Bacillaceae > Bacillus > Bacillus sp. SRB_331. The sequence goes on from NZ_NADV01000061.1 coordinate 4,070, forward strand.
AATGACATGAGCAGATATAATGAGCTAATGAGGAAATCGGCGTTTCGTATGAACGTTAGAATGGATTTGAATGAAGGGACTGACTTATATGAATAGAAGAAAGAATTGTAAATTAAAAAAATCAATGAAAGTATTTATGGGATCTGCTGTTATGACAACGACATTATTTACGTCTATGACTGTAAATGGTTTGAACATTCATGCTGAAACTACGCAAACTCAGGCGCAATATGAAGAGAGGACGTTTGAACTTCCAAGTACAGGACATTATATGGGTGAAGCAGAAAGAGAAAGAAGAAGTCAGCAACGAAACTATGTGCCAACAGGAATCTATGTGAAACCGAATGAACAAGTCACAATTGAAGTGTCAGGACTATCAGGATTAGACAAGCTTGGAGCAACTATTGGGACAAATGAATATGATAAAGAAGGTGGAAAAACATTTCGTCTTTCTCCTGGTTCTAACACCATTTCTTCTCCAAACGGTGGTTTATTAGGGTTTGATAACTCTGAAGCGAAAGGAACGGTTAAGGTAAAAGTAACACAAGGCGGGAGCACTATTCCATTCTTTGAATTAGGAAAACATACGAAGGCAGACTGGATTGCCATGATGGACAAGTATCCAGATGCGCATGCTGTTCAATTAAAGTCAAAGAAAGCTGTACTTACTGTTACTAGTGATAGTGCCAAGAAATATATTGTGGATCAAGATCCTGTTCCACTATTAAAAAAGTATGATGAAATGATTCTAGCGCAAGATAAAATATCGGGACTATCTGAAACAAGTTCTAATCCGTTACATCGTCCGACCCGCCGCCTTTGGGCTTTTGTAGAAAACCCTAACAAATCAGATTGGGGCATGTATGCAAGTTTGGATGGAGCCGTATTTACTACAGCTGGTAATGCAATCGAAAGCGCTTTAAATGTAAATGAATTTGGATGGGGACAACTGCATGAAGCAGGACACACAAGGCAACAATATCCTTGGACGTGGGCTTCGAATGGAATGACCGAAGTCACTGTTAATATATATTCCTTAGCTGCACAAAAACAATTATTCCCGAATCAACCAACGCGTTTAGAAAAAGAGGGGGATTACGATAGAGCCTTTAAATACTTAAAACAAACAGATAAAGAGTATAAAAATATTGATGACTTGTTTGTGAAACTTGTTATGTTTTGGCAACTTTATTTAGCATATGGGGAAGATTTTTATCCGAACCTTCACAAACTATATCGAGAGTTACCAAAAGATAAACTTCCAGAAACTGATGAAGATGAAATACAAGCATTTATTTACAATACATCGAAAGTAGCGAAACAAAATTTACTTCCATTCTTTGATCAATGGGGACTGAAAGCATCACAAGAAACAAGAAAAAAAGTAGAAGCTTTGAGATATCCAACATTAACTTCCCCTATATGGGAAGCGACGGATGCGAAACCGGTTAAACCAGTAGCTGCGTATGATTCAAGAAAATAATGAAAGCAAGTGTGTGATTTAGCTAGTAATGCAATCGATGACAATCCAAATACAATTTGGCATAGCTAATAGAGCACATCATATAATTCCTTATAAACAAGGGGGATTACGTAAGTACATAGAGAAATATGGTATAGATGGGAATTTAGCCAGCATTTTTCTAAATCATTGACAGTTATACATGATACGCGTGTGCAGATTAGAAGATCTGTGAATCAGTGATACCTATATATCTTTTTTAGAAAAAGGTATTATGATAATTTTATTCTGTTATTCAATAATGATTATTTAGAAAAGGGGCTACTTCAGGTTAAACTGTACTCTGTAGAGTAGCCTCCATTGCTATCAAGCTAACAAAACAAATTTCCCCTAAAATGAAAAAATACGCTACCCTTTCTATAGCATCATAGGAAAGGATGGCGTATTTGATATGAACTTATCTATTATTGATGAACTAGAATTGTTTTCTAAAGAGTTGCAACGATATATGTCACCTGATGCTTTAGAGCAATTAGCTAAAAATGTAGGATTTGTTAAACAAAAAAATACATACCGCGCACAAGATTTAGTGGCCCTATGTATTTGGTTAAGTCAAAACATAGCTCATACTTCATTGACGCAATTATGTAGTCTATTATGTATACGTAATTTAGGATACTTCGACTTAAAAGACTTACATACTAGGGGTACCACCCCACATCCACCAACTTCTTAAGTTGATGTACCTCCTTTAAATAATTCACGAAGTATTTAAAAACTATTAAAAAGTGATATGAAATCTTACATATTTGATTTAATTCATCTAAATAATATGTTATATTGTTTTAGTTATATATTAGTATGGAGGAAAATTATGAAAAAGAAAATGAATAAAATTATGCTTGGGGTTAGTACAATGGCATTGTCGTTAGGGGCATTGCAAGCTGAAGTATCAGCGGAAGAAAAAGTACCTTACAATGTAATGCAAATGAAACCAGCAGGGATAGAAAAGCCAAAAGATGCAATTTCTCATTCCTCAAAGGCTGATGAAACATTATCATTTGAAGAACGTTTAAAAGTAGGAGATTTTTCACAAAAGCCAGCTTCCACTATGAAAAGTGTGAAAGCGGGGCAGTCGCAGAAAAGCTATACTTTATATGAACTAAATAAAATGAGCGATGAGGAGTTAATTGATACGTTAGCAAATATTCGTACCGAACAAATTAAAGGTTTATTTCAGTTTAACGAAGAAACAAAGGGTTTCTATGGAAATAAAGAACGCATGCAAGTAATCATGAATGGATTAGAGAAACAAGGAAGTACGTTTACAAAAGATGATGCAAAAGGAATTGATACATTTACTGAAGTGCTACGCTCCGCTTTTTATGTCGGAGCGTATAATGAGGGATTAAGTTATTTAAAAGAGAGAAGCTTCAAAGATAAGTGTTTACCTGCATTGAAAGCAATTGCAAAGAATCCAAATTTTAAACTTGGCACAGCTGAGCAAGATTTGGTTGTAACTGCTTACGGGGATTTAATGAGGAATACTTCTAGTGACGTTGAAACGGTGCAGTATGCAGCAAAAATTTTAAAACAGTATAATAATAACCTTTCTACATATGAAAATGACCGTAAGAAAGGAAATGCTGTATACGCTTTAATGCAAGCCGTTGATGCCGATATAGAGACTGATTGGCGCCTTTCGGGTAAAGAGCCAAATGCAACAATGTGGTATGGGAAGATTGATAGTTTTATAAATGAAGTCAATAAAATGGCGCTTATACGTAATGTGACGGATAAAAATGGTTGGCTCATTAATAACGGTATTTACTATGCAGGACGTTTAGGGAAATTTCATAGTAATCCGAAGAAAGGGTTAGACGTTGTTACCAAAGCGATGCAGATGTATCCATATTTAGGAGAGCAATATTTTGGTGCAGCACAGCAGATTGCTACAAATTACGGCGGAGTAGATGCGAACGGAAAAACAGTAAATTTAGATCAAATTAAAGAAGAGGGTAAAGGGAAATATTTACCGAAAACGTATACATTTGATGATGGAGCAATTGTTTTTAAAACGGGAGATAAAGTGACAGAGGAAAAAATCCAAAGATTGTATTGGGCTGCGAAAGAAGTAAAAGCACAATATCACCGTGTAATCGGAAATGATAAAGCATTAGAACAAGGGAATGCAGATGATGTATTAACAATCGTAATTTATAACACGCCAGATGAATATAAATTTAACCAGCAATTGTACGGATATGAAACGGAGAATGGTGGTATTTATATTGAAAACGTCGGAACGTTCTTTACATATGAACGTACACCGCAGCAAAGTATTTATAGTTTGGAAGAATTGTTCCGGCATGAATTTACACACTATTTACAGGGAAGATATGAAGTGCCTGGATTATGGGGACAAGGAAAGTTACAGCAAGATGAACGTTTGACATGGTATGAAGAAGGAAATGCGGAATTTTTTGCGGGATCAACGCGTACGAATAATGTGGTACCGCGTAAGAGTATTATAAGAGGTTTATCAAACGAACCAGCAAAGCGCTATACAGCCGAACAAACATTATATGCAAAATACGGAACGTGGGATTTTTATAACTATTCCTTTGCATTGCAGTCTTATATGTATAATCACAAATTTGATACATTCGATAAAATACAAGATTTAATTCGTACAAATGATATACAAGGTTATGATGCATACCGAGAGGAGTTAAGCAAAGATGCACAATTGAATAAAGAATATCAAACATATATGCAGCAATTAATTGATAATCAAGAAAAATTTAATGTGCCTCAAGCATCAGATGATTATTTAGTAAGTCATGCACAGAAAGCGCTAGCTGAAGTGAAGCAGGAAATTGCAGATGTTGCGAATGTAAAAGATGCAAAGATTACAAAGCATAAGTCTCAACTCTTTAATACATTTACAGTTGAAGGTACGTACACAGGCAATGCAACGCAAGGTGAATCTGAAGACTGGAAAACGATGAGTAAACAAGTGAACGAAGCATTAGAGAAGCTGTCGCAAAAAGGATGGAGCGGTTATCAAACAGTAACAGCATACTTTGTAAATTATCGTGTAAATAATGAAAATCAGTTCCAATATGATATTGTTTTCCACGGCATTGCAACAGATGAAGGCGCAAATGAAGGAATGATTGTAAAGAGAAATGAGTCATATTACGGTGAAGCAAATAACGTAATTCAGTTTAAGAGCAATAGTTCAAAAGCTGAAGATCGAAAAATCGTTTCTTACCTTTGGGACTTTGGAGATGGGGAAACAAGCACAGAAGCAAATCCTACTCATGCATATGAAAAAGAAGGAACGTATACGGCAACCTTAACAATGAAAGATGATAAAGGAAAAGAAAGTAAAGAACGAATGACAGTTAATGTAGATCGAGCAAGAGAAACATATTACGGGGAGGAAAATAACGCAATTCAGTTTAAGAGCGATAGTTCAAAAGCTGAAGATCGAAAAATCGTTTCTTACCTTTGGGACTTTGGAGATGGAGAAACAAGCACAGAAGCAAATCCTACTCATGCATATGAAAAAGAAGGAACGTATACGGCAACCTTAACAATGAAAGATGATAAAGGAAAAGAAAGTAAAGAACAAATGATAGTTAATGTAGATCGAATAGGAGAAACTGAAAAAGAACCAAATAATAATCCAGAACAAGCAAATGTAATTCCGCTTAATACGCTTCTCAAAGGTTCATTTAAGGATGAAGATTATAAAGATACTTATACGTTTAATGTGTCATCGCCAAAAGAAATGAACATTTCTGTCATAAACGAATGTAAAATCAACATGATATGGGTGCTTTTTCATGAATCAGATATGAAAAGATACGTTGCAGGCGGAAACTCTAATGAAAATATACTGAAAGAAAAGTTTACTGCAAAACCAGGGAAGTATTATTTATATGTGTATACACCTAATCCTGTAATGGGGACATATGCTGTTAAAGTACAATAAATATAGAAATGGAGATATTTCCTCTTAGAAAAAAGGGTTCCGGTGCAAAAACTTCAAGGTACATGCAAGTAATCTCTAAATCTTGGACATACTGATACTATTACTCTAAAAAAGGTGTGTGATCAGTATGAAAAAGGAAAATTTGTTCAAATGGAAGCACTATCAGCCTGATATTATCTTATTAACGGTAAGATGGTACCTACGGTACAACCTAAGTTTTCGTGATTTGGTGGAAATGATGGAGGAACGAGGTTTGTCTATTGCTCACACCACCATTATGCGTTGGGTGCATCAATATGGACCTGAATTAGACGAAAAAGTACGACGTCATCTTAAGACAACAAATGATTCCTGGAGAGTCGATGAAACGTATGTGAAAGTAAAAGGTCAATGGATGTATTTATATCGCGCAGTCGATTCAGAAGGGAATACCATTGATTTTTATCTAAGTGAATCAAGAGATAAACAAGCAGTCAAGCGCTTTTTCAAGAAAGCCTTGGCCGCTTCTCATATTTGTAAACCTCGTGTGATAACAGTAGATAAGAACCCAGCCTACCCCGTAGCGATTCAAGAGTTAAAAGAAGAGAAACGTATGCCTGAAGGCATACAAATAAGACAAGTTAAATATCTCAATAACATAGTGGAACAGGATCACCGTTTCATTAAGAAACGTGTACGTTCTATGTTAGGATTCAAGTCTTATGAAACGGCCACTTCTATATTGAGTGGCGTTGAAGCCATGCATATGATGAAAAAAGGACAACTTCACCCACAGGTGAAGTCTGCTCAAAATGAAGTTGGATTCATACATAAATTGTTTGGAATTGCATCATAATCTGTTATTGAAAAGACCATGTAGGTTTTATTTCTCTATCAAATGTTTTTTTGCACCAGAACCGTATAAAGAATATTGATATGTGAGGGTTTTACTGCTCGCGAATAGCGAGATAAAATGAATGCAAGTATTTTTACATATGAATATATTGAAAAATTGATGAAATTGTCAGCTTTTTATTTTTGAAA
>NZ_NADV01000062.1:0-10974 GCF_003264175.1 Bacillus sp. SRB_331
ACTTTATCATTACAGTTCATTTCGCTAACATTACCTTCCGTTTAAGAATTTAATCATTTAAACGTATTATAAATTACATTGCTATCTAATGCAATAAAGAAGTAGCACCAACTTTAAGTATAAATATTGAAAATTTCATAAACAGCCATTTTCAATTTTCCAGATTTGTAAGAATGTCGGTTTTTTTCTGTAACAATTGCCAAATCCATTCCAGCTACACCCAGGACAAACCCACGAAATTTACGAAGCTTATATCGGATTGTATCAAAAGCTTCCAACTCAATTGATCCTGCTTCGCCTGTTTATCCTCCTACAGAAAAACGGGCGAAAGTGCCACTGTTATGAGAAAAAGAAAGTCTTTAATATTTTAGATGTTGTCTATAATTGTACTAAGTGTCACAAGAAAACAGGGTAGCAATAAATAAAATGGCCTAACTTCTCATAAATGACTGTTGTAGTGATATAAAATTTTCGTTATGGGGGTAATTTAAAATATTAACTGGATAGCTATGGGGTACCGCCACATCACCATCAAGCTAAGAAATGCAAATACCTCAAAACGAAAAAATGAGCATTTTGTTACAAGTTAGTACAAAATTTCGTTATGGGGGTACTATAAGATTTTAGCTTGATGGGCATGTGAAGTCCCCCCTAAACGAAAATTTTTACCTATCTACAATTCAGCTCATTTTTTCAGTTTAGGGTAACAACGAATTGCTTAAGTTGATGGGCATGGCCTCACCATACCATTTCGGGAAAATTGTACACTTAGACACAAATTGGACACATTTAAACGAATTCTTTGTACACTAGCATGATTTTTTGTTCCTCCTATTGATTTATACTTTATATTTCTTACTATTTCAGCGAAAATGAAAACTAGACCTATACCATCCATTTAAAACCGGAGGAAACACAAATGAAATGTTATCAATTGCACTTGGAATTAGTGGGATGTCCTTTCCCCATTTGGAGAAGAGTTAGTTTACCGACAGATTTATCCTTTGATGATTTACATGACGTGATTCAATGCTTATTTCAGTGGCAACACCAACATTTATTTGAATTTACTGTGGGGAAATATGTAATTTCATCTCCTCCTGATCCGAGCATTTCCTTTCATACATTGGCAATGACTACGTCGTCCCCGATGCTACATGCTGATAAAACTATGCTACACCAACATATCGGAAAAACGGATCAGGCTTTTCAATATGTATATGATTTTGGAGATCATTGGCTGTTACAGATTCATGTTGAAAAGATATTTGATCAACCTTCTGATGAAATAAAATGTATAGGAGGAGAAAATGCGGCGCCATTAGAGGATATTGGGGGCATTCCAGGGTATATTGAATTTTTAGAAGCGATAAAAGATTCTTCACACCCACAACATAAAATCTACGCAGAATGGGATTTATTAAATTTTGATCCTTCTTTCTTTGACATACACGAAATTAATAAAGGATTAACTTATTGTGATTAAGTGCTAAATGAATGCTAGTTTATTTATGGGATATCGCTACATCGCTATCAACCTAACAAAACAAAATACCCCATAAAATGAAAAAATACGCTATTCTTTCCTATGATTCTACAGAAAGGATAACGTATTTTTTGCTTTATGGGTAGTGCTATCCCTTATATGACTTCTTGTGATTTCGGTGAAAGTCGTGATGGTACTTCATAACCTTAGCTTGATAGCGATGTGGCGAGACCCCTATAACGAATTACATGAATTATTAATAGTTTCATAAAACTGATCCGCAATATTCCTCATCTCTTTATGTCTTCGGAAACTTTGCAACAGAACTAGAAAGAGGAATGTGACATTTTTTAACGAATTTACCGAAAGAATTCTCCTTCCTCAAGCGTGTGAAGGACGATAGCCCAACGGTAGGCGGGAGATGAATTTTGGTTTGGCATAGCCAAAACTTTTGATAAACTAGCTATATGAAGTTCTTTGATAACTTGATATAGGAGGTTGCAGGAAGAAAATAGAGTGCGAAAACCAAGCCATTCGGTTCCTGCGTAAAATATCAACCGTACCAAGAGAGCGTCCAAGCGTTGGACATCTGAAGTAACGCTCAGGGAGACGAAAGGTTACTTTCGTCGTGGAACTGAGAAGCTCCCACTTCAAGCTTTGCTAAGTGGCGAGTAGTTCACGATTTATTTTTCCTTCAAAAACAAAAAAAATCCTTTATCACTTATTAAAGGATTTTTTTTGTTTACATATTATAATTACCACCGACTTATATGAGAGGTAGTCTTCAGTGGGACTGGATTCCAACTTTGTTGTATTGTTTGCCATGATTTGACCGTTCCATCTTTACTTTTAATAAATGCTTTAAATTCTATATTTCTTTCAGCTGGCAACACAACATTTCCTCTCCAATCATTACTTTGAGAATCATAATATAATTGAATTGGATACTGTTTCGTGTCCCAACTTCCTAATTCCGCACGATTCCCAGTAATATAAACAGTATCTCCTATTGTTGTAGGAGCATTTTTTACTACAATCGTTTGCATAACAGGAGTCACACCTAATAAATCCTTAAATTTCTCCATTAATGAATTGTTATACATTACATCTTGATACCGAAGTAACGTAAATCCAGCAAAATTATAATTAAAAGCCATTTCTGCAACTCTGTTATACTCTGCCTCATTTCCTAAACTTAAAGCATTTTCACCATTTAATACAATTCCCTTTTGATTAGCTAATGTTGCAATTTCTTGTACTAATGTTCTAGGCATTGAATATTCTGGATAACTACCTTTGTCTGTCATTTCTAGACAAGTAAATGTTACATCTAACTTTGCGCTTTTGAAAGCATCAAGTAAATGGCTATAATTATTATACCCTGCTGGCTTTTCTGCCCCGTGAGGTATAACCGGATTATTATATTGCCAATGTACTCCTGCAATCTTTGCGCCGATTGGTACTTGAAAACTTGGATCAAAAGCATCGTGTGCCAATTGACCAATTAATTTTGTATGACTTTCTAAAACACCTTGATACCATTCTAAATAATCCTTTCCATATGAAGAGTTATATCCATTCTTTAGAAACAGTTCCCCATCACTTGGTGGTAAAATTTCTGAAACAGAAGTAAATTTTGTACTCCACTCTTTGTTCACTTCATTTAAGGAATCATATTTATTTAATACCCATGAACGGAATTTTGATTTTGCAAATTCTGTATAGGCTTGAAACTTTCCACGTGATGGATAACCGCTTCCATCAGCAGATGTGTAGGAAGGATATCTCAGCTCTCCAGCTGGTCCCCCAGATAAGTATATCTTTGCGATTACATCTTTATACGGTTTCATAGCTACTGCGAATGCCGTATATAGTTCACCATATTCCTTTTGAATTACATCTGAAGCAAGTGGATTCAATGTTTCTTTATTAACGGTTCCGGTTTCAGATTTAAAGTAAAGACTATCATCATTTTTTTGATTCCAAACCCATGAAGGAATTGGTGTATTACAATCATCGCCAACATTTCCACCACACTGATGTGTAGAAATAATAGGTATCATTTTCATACCTGCATTTCTTACTGATTGAGCAAAACGCTGTGCGTATGAAAAATCAAATTGCTGATCCCCGTTCTTTTCCATATCTCCCCACCAAAAATCAACAGTAATAGCATAAAAACCATTTTGTTTTGCCCACCTTAAATCATTTTCAAATGTCTCCCAATTTGTTACTTCCGGAATCTTTTTTAATGGCGCCATTAAGTAAGCTTTGTAATCCGGATTCATTCCTTTTCCATTTACGGCTGCAAAACTTGCTTGTGGAATTAATAGAGATACAAATAACATCAAGACAGATAAAATGACAATACCATAATATTGAAACTGTTTTTTCATCCCTTTTCTCCTTTTCCCTTTTTTAAATTTATAAAACACTTCTGTATCCGTTTTCATTATATACGAAAAACGCAATCGTTTGCATGAAAAATATTGCATAATATTAAACTAAAATAAACAAGCTAGATTAATTAACTTGTTTATTTTAAAATTCGATTACAGATTATTCGGTTCTGGTGCAAAAATTTTGAAGTATATGAAAATGGTCTATCAAACTTGGAAATACTGATAGTACTACTCTATAAAAGGTGTGTGATCAGTATGGAAAAGGAGAATTTATTTAAGTGGAAACATTATCAACCAGACATCATCTTGTTAACTGCACGTCGGTACCTACGGTACAACTTAAGTTTTCGTGATTTGGTGGAAATGATGGAGGAACGAGGGTTATTCCTTGCTCATACAACTATTATGCGATGGGTACATCAATATGGGCCGGAGTTTGATAAACGAATTCGACGTCATCTCAAACAAACGAATAACTCATGGAGAGTGGACGAAACATATATAAAAGTAAAAGGACAATGGGTGTATTTATATCGTGCCGTTGATTCTGAAGGAAACACGATTGACTTTTATTTGAGTAAATCTAGAAATCATAAGGCTGCAAAGCGATTCTTCAAGAAAGCTTTGCGGTCTTTTCATGTCTCAAAACCCCGTATCATCACGGTTGATAAGAACCCTGCTTATCCAATTGCTATCGAACAGTTGAAGAAAGAAAAAAGGATACCAATAGGCACCAAAATCCGAAGGATAAAATATTTAAATAACATATTAGAACAAGATCATCGTTTTATTAACAAACGTATACGCTCTATGTTGGGATTTAAATCATACAAAACAGCAGCCTCTATATTGAGTGGTGTTGAAGCCATGCATATGGTCAAAAAAAACAAATTGATTTGCAGGACCAGTCTGTCCAAAATCAGAATATTTTTATCAACCAGCTGTTTGGATTAACTGCTTAACAGGTGATTCCGTTAGGAATCCTTGATTCTTTTTTATTTATCATCTTTTTGCACCAGAACCTTCTTAAGACTATGGGCATTTTATTATAGCACAACACTTGTTGCAAAAAAATGAATATATTGGAAAACGAATGCAGTCTATGACTCATTTTTACATGTATCTCAACTGAACCCTGAAGGATATGCTCTCTAAATTTATACATAAAATTAGAGAGCATAATCTTAGTCAGGAAGTCTGTTCAAGTACGACAAGTATTTTAATTGCAAAGCGAACATCCTTCTCACGGAGTTGTTCTGCTAACTGTAATAGCTAAATGGTATTTCAGCTAAACGATCCATTCTCTCTAAAAAAGAACAGAAGGGGCCTATAGTGATAGGCTCCTTCTAAAAAATAACCATTATATATACATTGGAAATGGATTTATTTCACTAATAATGAATATGTTCCATTTCTGTTTTCCTCAGAAAAGAACATAACTAAGTAATACTTCCCTGGTTCTAATTCAATTTTCCCTTTTATATTATTTCCATCCACTTGGCCCTCAGCGACAGGATGTTCCATATCTGTTCCACGAATCAAATTCCAACCTATTCCAATTCCCTGTTCATCTATAACAGAAATATCTACTTCTTTTGGAGATGTGACTTCGAACGTATACATATACGCCATATTAGGCATATCCATACTTCCTTTGAAAAGCTTATTAAAACGAATTGCCTTTGCACTATCAAATCCATGACCTGCTGGCTCATCTTTTTTTACGGTAACCGTTGTTTGCCCGCGATTTAATTTTCCTTTATCATCTTTCACTGTTAGCCTTGCAGTATATGTCCCCTCTTTTCCATATACATGAGTAGGATTTGCTTCTGTACTTGTTGTACCATCTCCAAAATCCCAGAGATAAGAAACAATTTTTCCACCTGTGCTTTCTGTACCATCGCTATGAAACTCAACTTTTTCATTTAATATCTCATTGTACGGTCCATTCATATTTACTTTAATAGTCTGTTTTTCTTCTTCCCCCGTTGCAACGCCATGGAATACAACATCGTATTCAAATTGATTGTTCGCATTCACACGATGATTAACAAAATACGCTGTAACTGTTTTGTAGCCGCTCCATTCTTTTTGCGCTAACTGTTCTAAAGATTGATTGATTTGCTTGCTCATCGTTTTCCAATCTTCAGATTCTCCTTTTGTTACGCCACCTGTATATGTTCCTTCTAATGTAAACGTATCAAAAAATTGAGACTTATGCTTTGTCATTGTTGCATCTTTTATCTTTGCTACATCTGTAATGTCTTTCTTTACATCAGCTAGTGGCTTTAGTGAAGGGGTAGCTAAATAATCATCTGATACTTGCGGAGTATTATATGTACCCTGATTATCAATTAACTGCTTCATATAGTCTTGGTATCCTTTATTTAAATTTGGATCCTTACTTAAAGCTTCACGATATGCATCATAATTCTTCACATCATTTGCACGAATGAAATCTTGAATCTTATCGAAAGTTTCAAATTGATGAGTATATAAGTAAGACTGCAGTGCAAAAGAATAATTATAAAAGTCCCATTTTTCGTCTCCTTCTCCTTCTCCATATTTCGAAAATAATGTTCGTTCTGCTGTATAACGTTTCGCAGGATCAGATGATAATCCACTAATTATACTTTTGCGCGGAACAACATTATTCGTACGAGTAGATCCTGCAAAAAATTCTGCATTTCCTTCTTCAAACCAAGTCAAACGTTGATCTTGATACATTTCTCCTTGTCCCCATGATCCTGGAACTTCGTATCTTCCCTGTAAATAGTGTGTAAATTCATGACGGAACAATTCTTCCAAACTATAACGACTTTGCTGCGGTGTACGCTCAAATGTAAAGAACGTTCCGATTCCTTCAATATAAATTCCACCATTATTCGTATCATATCCATATAGTTGGCTATTTCGTTTATATTCATCTGGATTATTATAAATGACGATTGTCAGTACATCATCAGCTTTCCCTGATTCTAACGCTCCATCTTTTCCAATTACACGATGATACTGCGCTTTTACTTCTTTTGCAGCCCAATATAGTTTCTTAACCTTTTCTTCCGTTACTTTATCTCCTGTTTTAAATACAATAGAGCCGTCATCGAATGTATACGTTTTTGGTAAGTACTGCTGCTGGCCTTCTTCACGTATTTTCTTGAAATCTACTGTATTTCCGTTATAATCTTTACCACCATAGTTTGTTGAAATTTGCTCTACCGCATTAAAATAAGCCTCACTTAAACGAGGGTACATATGCATTGCTTGTGTAAGTACTTCTAAAGGTTTATTTGGATTACTATGGAAATTCCCTAAACGACCAGTATAATATATACCATTATTAATTAACCATTTATTTTCTGTTGTTAGATGGTTCAAAAGAGCCATTCGACTAACTTCATTTATGTAACCATCAATTTTCCCATACCATATTGTTTCATCCGCTTTTTTACGTGTCTCAAACAAGTAAGACTGTATATCATCATCAATCCCTTGTATAAGCTCAAACAAGGCGTCCCCTTTCTTCTTATCACTTATATATGTGGAAATATTATCGTTATATTGCTTTAATATATTCGCCGCATATTGAACTGTTTCAGCATCACAAGAAGCGTTTCTAATTAATTTACCGTATGCAGATACCACTGCATCCTGTTTATCTGTACCAAATTTAAAATTCGGATTTTTTGCAATTGCTTTTAATGCAGGTAAACATTTATCATGAAAGCTTCGCTCATTTAAATAGCTTACCTCTTTATTATTAAAGCCTACATAAGATATGGAACGTAATACTTCAGCAAACGTCTCAATCCCTTTTGTATCATCTTTTGTAAATGTGCTTCCACGACGACCTAATTCATCAATAATAACCTGTATTCGCTCTTTATTCTGATAAAACTCTTTTGTTTCTTGATTAAATTGATCTAAATCTGTAATTTGATTCCAACTAATACTTGCCAATGTATCGATGAATTCGTCATTACTCATTCTATTCAGCTCTGCCACAGAATACTTTTGCTGAAATTGTTTTGCCGCTGCTCGTTTCACGACCGGAGCTGGACGTTGTGAAAAATCGCCTACTTTTAAACGTTCTTCATAAGACAATGTTTCGTCTGCTTTTGTAGAATGTGCAATTTCATCTGTTGAAGTTTCTATCCCAATTGGTTTCTTTTGTAACACATTATAAGGTGTGTTTTCTTCCGCTGATACTTGTGTTTGGATACTTCCAAATGATAAGGCCATTGTACTAATACCGAGTATCATTTGAGTAAATTTTGATTTCTTGTTCATAACATTTCCTCCATTTATAAATTACATTTAAAAAACTAATTATTATCATAAAATATTTTAAAATGCAATATTTATTTGGTATTTCTGTACACAGCGATACCATATCAAAAAAAGAAATTGATATGTTTAGACATAATTTGAACAAAAAAAGCACTCTAATGAGTATCGAATGAGTGCCTTTCTGTGGTTTATAATCTTATTTTTTAAATTAAAATTGAATATGCTAAATGATAAACACTTTGTAAATAACTTGAGCCTACTGATTTAATACGACCAGGTTCATTGTAGTAATATAGATCAACTAGATCATATCTGTATGTGAATCTACCAGAGTTAGAATAGTCATCTCTATATGCTAGTGATAATGAAGCTGATCCTGATTGTCTGTTTTTACCTAGATGTAAAAATTAATAAAATATCTACTGCGTAATCCTATGCTTCTCTTAATTTAAATTCATGCAACCTCTCTCTTTCTTTTATCATTTTTACAAGAATGCAAAAGATGAAATTATACTGTACATTGCTTATACTTTTTGAAATAAAATCACCTTCGATATGTACATCTTAGTTTAAATACATTTCAATTTACTTTCATAAATGTTACAAAAGTCTTTCATTGATTTAAAAGACTTTTAGATTTCTAAAATAGACTTATCAAACAAGACTTACACATCAAGATTCAGAGAGAAACAAAGAAGATGGGTGGGGGATGAAGCCCCCACTGTTAGAAATTTTACTGTATAGCATAAATAACTTTTGTTATGTGTAAATGTATTTGTTATTTGTTATTCACGTACGTATCAAACCATAAATGAATATATCCAGCTGTAATACGCTGTGCTTCCATTAAACGTTTTCCTGTTACCGGTGTTACTTCAGCACGCCATTTGTCAGCAGAGTCTTGTGATACCGCTGCTTTTAGGAACCAACTTTTCGTATTATCATTAACAATTGATGGGAAATCAGCTTTTGCTGCTGCTGCTGATGCATGAACCCACTCTTCTGGATTTGCACTTTGCCAATTCCAATAGCCATTTCCATCCGTTACTTTATAATTGTCTTTCACTGTATCAACGAAGTTTTCATATTTTGAGTGGAAGCCAAATGGATGCGAAATGTTAGTAAAGTTTGCTGCATGCATTGGTTGGTTGACATCCCCTAAATAATGAAGTGATAATCCTAAATAAAAGAATGCATTTTTCATATCTTTATTTTGATAAGCTTCACCAGCTAATTTAAAATACTTTGCTCCCGTTTGCTTTGCTTGTTTAGCAAATGGAATATATGTTTTTTCCGAATCAGGATCATAGAAGTGTGAAGCGAATGTGGAATTATCATAGTATGGGTTTTTATAATCTGCAGAATAAATACCTTCCTCCAAATTAGTACGCCAATCATTTAATAGAGCTGTCTCATTTTGCTTTACCACAGTCGTATTTTGGGACATAATATCAATTGCTCTGTTTACAATCCATAAATGAGAACTTACTCCTTCATTATGTACAGATTCCGCTGACCATTTTAAAGCAATAGGCGAATCAGATTCATGTGCAAACGCCACACTTTGAATAGGAGCTGTTAAAGCAATTACAGAAGCTATAGCTAAAATTTTTCTTTTCATAAATATTCCTCCATTTGATATATAATTTAAATTTCTTTCATAGGATCTTCTCTTACCTTACTGAAAGACACATTACATATTAATAAGTACAGTTATATAAATCTAAATGTAATAGATGCTCTATGGTAAAGGTACTAATTCATAACCAGATTGATATGGCGGCGCAGAACTTCCCCATAGTTTATCTTGATTTGAAAATGGTTGATCTGAAGTTTCTAGCTCGAAATACGTTGTAACTCCATACTCAGAATTTTGTGGATCTGCACTGTACCAATCACAAGGTCTTCCCATTTTATCTCTAAGATAATCAGTTTTACCTGTTATTAAATTGATTTCTTTTGCATTTTGTTCCCAAACTGTTAACGTACTTTTTGATTGGTCGCTAAAATAAATCCAGCCACGATTCCCTGCATTGACATATTTTTTAATTCCTCCTGCCTCAGCATTTGGCCCTCCAATCCACATTGACATGGTAACTGGCGTATTATGTCTTAAATATCCATCACTTTCTACCCCATCTGGAGTTTCAAAATTGATAGGTGTACCATAGTACTCATTACCTTTTGTATCCTTATGAGTCTCAGCAGTACCATAATAAGATTTATCTTTATACTGAATTACATAGTGCCAACCCGCAAACTTCTCATAAGTTACTCCAAGTCTCTTCTGACCTATACCTGCATAAGCATCACGCCGAGGTTTGCCATCCAAAATTTTACGTACCATTATATAATCTTTAGATGTCTGGACTGGATCCCCATAAATATCAAGTATACGGTTGTCCTCAGCTGCATAAGCAGAACTTGTAGGAAAAACAGTAACTATCAAACTAAATATTAGTGCTAAAAATGTAAATATAGACAGTTTTTTTTTCATAAACATACCTGAACTTCTCCTTATTTTTACTAATGTTTTTACCATCTGCGTGCATCATCTACTAGTAGAACAGTCTTATTCTATCTAGTAAATCTTTCATTTCCCTTTCATAAATATTACAAAAGTCTTTCAGAGGTCTGAATTCTTTTCTGATGAAACTAATAAACCAAAAGGGAAACCTGCATGTTCATTGGCTTCATAGATCTTTCATTCGATAATACAGATATATATATGCAATTTTACATATCGTTATTTGTAAATATTATTGCGAACGCTTACTATAATGAAAGCATAAATAT
>NZ_NADV01000062.1:11023-14813 GCF_003264175.1 Bacillus sp. SRB_331
TTCGTTCAAGAACTTTTAAAAGGGATATCGCCACATCGCTATCAAGCTAAGATTTTGAAGTACACCCTAAATAAAAATTCTCTTTCTCTACAATTAGTTAGTTTGAGAATTTAGCTCATTTTTTCTTTTTTGGGGTATTTACTTTTCTTAAGTTGATGGGCATGGGGTACCGCCAGCATTTCGGAAAAAAACCACGCTAAGATCATGCAAGATTTTATACGATTTTTCGGGTAATCCAGTAACAAACAAGAACCCTAAAACCGCGCCAGGATAGGAATGTATAAAATGATGCATAGAATAATACAAAAATAAAACGCACAAACTGTATCAACGGTTTGTGCGTTTTATTTGCTACTGATAATAGGACGTTATGTAAACATGAAATGAATACTTTATGCAATCAAAATACCTTCCATTATCTATATTCTTGATGTGGTACAATCTGGATAAAAGGTAGAAGGAGATAGACAATGAAAGAAATTATTAAAGAGATTGTTTCCCCAAACAAAAGATACAAAGTTCAAGTTATCAAACGAAATAATCGCTTTTTCACTACAGAAGTTTTTGCGTGGTTTGAGGATTACGGATATGAGTATTGGGCTCCTATTAAACAGGGAATATCGTTAATTGATACAGAAAAACATGCTATAGCCATAGCAATGGAAGATTTAAAAGTGTATTCAGGTGAGAATGATTAGTGGGTGTGGATTACACTTATCTCTGAACAGGAGAGGGGATTGCTGTAATATTAAAAATTAGCTTCCTATAACGGGAATTATGTGAACAATGCCCTTTTTTATAATAATTAAAAGGTGGAATATGTATTTTTTGATATATTGCACCTTTTATCAAATGGTACAATATGGTTTATATTATTTAGGGTGGAGTTGAAAGAATGGATGATGTAAATACAAAGGGTAAAATAAAAAAAACAAAAGGAAAAGCATTAATAATTATATTTTCTATGTTAGTAATTATAATTGGGTTCGGATATTGGAAATTTTTTAGTTTGCAAGGTGTTCCAAAAGGCGAATTAATTCAAACAGTGAAATCCCCAGATGGAAAATACCTCATAAAAACTTATTTTCATAATGCAGGATCATTAAGTGCCGATGCTGTTAGGGGTGAATTAGTTAATCTTAATACGGATTCAGCGGAAAATATATATTGGAATTATCCAGATGCAGATCCATATATTGAATGGGTAAATAAGGATAGTGTTAGAATTGGAGATCAAACTTTAGACATTTCAAAGAAAGAAACCTATGATTGGCGTGATGATGACAATCACATTAAAGAAATGCCTAAACAATTTATTAAATAAAACAAGAAAAATTAGATTTAGTCAATCTTACTTGTTTAATTATCGATAGGTAGAATTATATGAATAAAAAGTCCCTTTAGATCTTCTAAAGGGACTTTTCTAGGTTTCTAGATAGATTGACTGCTGATAAGTGGGGTTGTGTAAGCTTATATAAACAGCTTATTTACAACGTAAAAAACAGAAAATTCATGATATAATAGACCTTGTAATATCCATAATTAGGGAAATGAATATTAGGAGGGAATTTATGCAATCATTTGTTGGACAAAATATAATTAATTATAAAACAATAGACAAGCTGTTTCTAATTTTAATTTTACTATCTGGTACTTTAGCTTTTAGCATAGATCAATTTTTATATGTTACATTTTTTTTATTAGGGATTATGTTTATATATAGAAGCATAAGAGATTTGTATTTAAATGTTTCAAATATAATTATTGGTCTTGAATTAGTAGTAGGTGTATTTCTAGCCATATATATGGCATTTAATTATTTAGTTGCTTAGATGAAATTATAAAAAAGAATACTGCCTTTAAATGTGGTATTCTTTTTTAGATTAATGAATTGTTTTTTTGTTTACAGGTTTCTTTAACTTTTTATTTATAGGGTTTTGAATGTATACTTTTATTGTTAATTTTGAGAATATCAGGGGAATTGTTGTGAGGTCAATGTTTAAGGGGGAATGAAAATAAACTAATAAATAAAAGTTTACTTTCGATACTTTAAATATTTACAACTAAATTTGTAATAAATTTCTCAATATAGATATTACTGTTAATCATGGTTTTAATATTGAAAATTAACAAAATATACTATTATAAAATTAAGATGGTTTTTGCCTTTGTTTTTCCCTTATGCTAGAGATAAGATCATACTCTTCGATCTTATCTTTTTTATTTGTGGATTTATAACAAAAAAAGAATCCTTTAAAATAAAGAGATCCAAGTACAGAAAAAGTACACATATTATTGTTAGCGTGAGGTAGAGAATGAACTGATTCTGTTATTCATCTTGGCCGAGCGTCTTTAAAACCAACGAAAGACTTTTGTAACATTTTTGAAAGGTTTTTGAAAGATATTTAAAGTAAGATAAGCTTATCGCTAATGTATATGCAAAACACTCTATATTTTATTTTTATAATGCAAGATGTGTTAGAAAAATAAAATTGATCAAACCAAGCTTCCCCAAAGCTTCTTTGAAATAAACAAAACCCGCAGAAAATATTCTTGTTCTCTGTGGGTTTTGTTTACTTTATTTTTTTCTTGAAACAAGTGTTGTTTTATCATAGAAGCGATACCGCCAGCATTTCGGAAAAAACCACGCTAAGATCATGCAAGATTTTATACGATTTTTCGGGTAATCCAGTAACAAACAAGAACCCTAAAACCGCGCCAGGATAGGAATGTATAAAAAAATGCATAGATCCCTAGAACAAAAAAGAAGGTTCCCTTGGAGAGTAGGGTTCCCCCCTTTTCCTTGCTACCGATAATTTTGTGTTATGTTAACTAGTTTTGTATACAATATACATTAAATAACGATATAAACTAGTGCAGCTATAAGATTTGGGGTTCTGTTGCAAAATTTTTTGAGCTGAGCTAAACTGTAGGGAAATTGAGATGAGGCGAATGATACATGGGATACTTTAAAGGAAAACATTTTAAAAAAGGTATTATTTTGGTAGCCGTAGGCTACTATTGTCGTTTTTCTTTAAGTTATCGCGATGTATCTGAACTTTTGAGAGAACGTGGAATATCGGTTCATCCTACAACCATCATGCGTTGGGTTCATGAATATGGAGATTTAATTTATCAAATTTGGAAGAAGAAAAATAAATCAGCACATTTCGTATGGCATTTAGATGAGACCTACATCAAAGTCAAAGGAGAGTGGTGTTATCTTTATCGTGCGATTGATCGAGAAGGGTACACCTTGGATATCCAACTTCGTAAAACAAGGGATCATCAAGCCGCCTATATGTTTATGAAAAGGTTAGTGAAAACTTTTGGAGAAACAACGGTTCTCACAACAGACAAGGCTCTAGCCCTACTTTGTGCGCTCAAAAAACTGAAAAATAACGGTTTTTATTTGCATACGAAACATTGCACCGTTAAGCATTTCAATAATCTCATCGAACAGGACCATAGTCATATCAAGCGACGTTTTGTCAAATCCGCAGGATTTCAAAATCTTCGTCATGCTTCACGTACAATCAAAGGAATCGAAACCATTCATGCCCTATATAAACAAAAACGAAGTTTGCAACAACCAAACTTCGTTTTTTCGACGTACAATGAATTAGAGAAACTATTCAAAATTGCATAAACTCTACCTACTAAATTAGGATTTTTTTGTTTATATAAAAACTTTGCAACAGAGCCGTGAAGTTACTTGACGTTTACGGATAAAAAAACACTCGTTCTGATTAAGGACGAGTGTTTTTCTTTTTAGTTTATCTAACAGGTA
>NZ_NADV01000063.1:0-17285 GCF_003264175.1 Bacillus sp. SRB_331
GCCCTTGTAACAATGCTACTAAGAGGAACATACCCCAAACTTTCTCGTTTGCTTTCATTCTTTCAAATTGTACTCCTGGAGATGTAATCATTCCAAATAATGATGGCTTTTTCGCACCTACATCTTGTGTATTAATATTCGCTTTCATTATAACGCCTCCTTCTATTCACATATTCCTTTTAAAGGATGGTAAAAACAATTAACTCAAACAATATGTATGTGTAATAGAGATATTTATCTTTACTACACTAGTAAACTATTCGTAGCGGAGTGCTTCAATTGGATCTAATTTTGCAGCTTTATTCGCTGGAATTAATCCGAAAATAATACCAAGTGTCATTGAGAATAATACGCCTCCGACAACAACTTCCCATGAAACAAGTGGTGGCCATTTCGCAAATGTGGAAACAATATATGCCCCGCCATATCCAAGACCAATTCCGATCAAACCACCTAGAAGCGTTAACATAACGGCTTCAATTAAAAACTGTAATAAAATTTTACTACGCGTTGCTCCAAGCGCTTTACGTATCCCAATTTCGCGCGTACGCTCCGTTACAGATACGAGCATAATGTTCATAACGCCAATACCACCAACGACTAATGAAATGCCAGCGATACCACCGATGATCATTGTCATGATATTAGTGACTTTAGAAACTCCTTCTTGGAACTCTTTTAAGTTTACTAATTCATATTTACCTGGAATTTCACTCGGCTTACGACTATTTAATACTTCAACAGCTTTTTTTCCTGCTGATTCTAAATTGTCTACATTTTTAGCCTGAATTGCGATACTTTGAATTTCATCTGTTCCGTATAAAACAGGCCATAAGGTGAGAGGAATCAGTACTTCTTCAGTTTCAAATCCCATAAATTCATTATCTGATTTATAGACACCGATAATTTGCACCGGCTGTCCTTTCATTTCAATAATTTTCCCTACTGGATTTTCATCTTTAAATAGCGTCTCTTCTGCCTTCGTACTAATCATAACGACGTTATTACCTTGTGAAATATCTGATTCATTCAATGAACGGCCTTTGACCATTTTCACTTTATTTACTTGAAAATACTCACTATCCAGTCCAATAACATTAATCATTGCTTTTTTATCGTTTATATCAAGTGTTTCCATCGTACTATTCGTCGTAATAACATGGGCAACATCTTTTACCTGTTTCACCTCAAGAATATCTTCTTCCGTTAATTTTGGTACTTCATGCCCACCTATAGCAAACTCATCATTAATATCCGGCTTAAACTGAATTGGCATAAGGTTATTACCAGAACCAGCGATTTTCGACTTCAGCATCACTTCCCCGCCCTGCCCAATCGCAACGACAGTAATAATAGAACCTACACCGATAATAATACCGAGCATCGTCAAAGCTGAACGCAGTTTATGAGCTAAAATTGAAGATAGGGCAATTTTCATACTATCTAGTAAACTCATACTGCACACCTTCTATCTTCAGTAATTTTCCCATCTCGCAGTACAATGCGGCGAGATGAATAAGCTGCTACCTCTTCTTCATGCGTAACCATAACAATCGTCGTACCTTCTGCATTAAGCTTCGTGAAAATATCCATAACTTGTTCACCTGACTTCGTATCAAGCGCACCCGTCGGCTCATCGGCCATAATGAACGTTGGATTATTCGCAATCGCTCTCGCAATTGCTACACGCTGTTTCTGTCCACCTGATAACTCATTTGGTAAATGATGCACTCTATCTGCTAACCCTACTTTGACCAGTGCTTCCAAAGCACGCTTACGGCGCTCAGCTTTCTTCACCCCACCATATACAAGAGGAAGTTCAACATTTTCCACCGCTGAAAGACGTGGCAGTAAATTAAAATGCTGGAACACAAAGCCGATATATTCATTACGAATTAAAGCTAATTTTGACTCATCTGCTGTTAAGATATTCACATCATTCAGCATATATTTTCCTTCTGTTGGGCGATCTAAACAGCCGATAATATTCATAAGCGTTGATTTACCGGAACCAGACGGTCCCATAATTGAAACAAACTCACCACTCTGAATCGTTAAACTAATACCATGTAAAATCGGTACTGCCAATTTTCCTTGATAATACGTTTTAGCAATATTATTTAACGTAATCATTTCTCTTTCACTTCCATTCCGTCATACACGTTGTCGGAAGGATTTTTAACCACCTTTTGCCCCACTGCTGCGCCTTCAACAATCTCTGTCCAGTCTCCATCAGTAGCGCCTTTTTTCACATTTTGTTTATGAAGCTTCCCTTTCTCCTCAATATAAACAAATGCATCATCGCCTTTTTCTACAATGCTCTTACTTGGAACAGCAATCATCGTCTTATTCTCTAAATTTACTTGTAAAGAAACGTGATAACCTGGAGATAAACCATCTTGGCTATCAAGACTTGCCTTATATGTATATTGAGACATATTTTGAGTTCCTTCACCAGCTGCTTGAGCCATCTCAGCACTCGTTGGGAATTCACTTACTTCCGTAATCTTACCTGTCCACTTCTTCTTATTATTTGCTTTCGCAGTTACAGTAAACGTTTGATCTTTTTGAATTTGTGACTTTTGAAGCTCTGTTAAAGTCCCTTGAACTTGGAACGGATCTTTAGAAGCAACTTGTAAGAATGCTTTCCCTTGGCCACCTAAAGCTTGAGATGAACTTTGTGCTGCATCTTTATCTAACTTTTGTACAACACCTGTAAAATTACTATAAATCGTAAGTTCTTTCTGTTTTTTACTTAACTCTTCTTTTTGTAACTCTCCTTTTTCTTTTTCAAGATCAGTTGTTTTTTGTGCCATTTCTAAATCACTTACCTGCTCTTCCATTGGGTCTGTTACTTCTTTCGCAGCCCCACTATCTTTTGCCTTCTTAATTTCTTTCTTCAATGAATCAATCTTCTTTTTCCCTTGATCGTAACGCATATCAGCCATCTTCTGATCAAGCTCAGCTTGTTTCACCTGTAAATTAATTTCTTCATTATCATAAGAGAATAATTTCGTTCCCTTTTCTACCTCTTGTCCTTCTTTCACTGCAATATCTTTCACTTTTCCTTTAGTTGGATCCGCATAGAAACTTTCAATATTTCCTGGCTTCACTTGACCAGAAATTAACTTCGTATTATTTAGCTTACGCTCTGTCACTTTCTCAAAACTTACAGCATCCGCCTTCGTTGTATCTTTCTTCTTACCTTGCATAACAAAAATATTTACCGCCGCAACGATAACAATTAGTACAATAACCCCAACAATAATCCATTTTTTTTTCTTATTTGGAGTACGAACTGTATTTTGTAACATAATCTTTCCCCTTTCAAAATTATATATTACTAAAACATATAGCAATTAAATAATATAACACGAAAAATACTCATAACCAATATGTATTATTGCATATAGTTAGATTAAAAGATTTTTATGAGATTTAACATTAGGTTATATAAATAAAGACACAACAACAAGGAACATACATTCAATATTTTATAAGGTATTCACTCCTGTTAACATATAAACTAATAGCATATATATATCTTATTCTTTAAATGATATAATTGCCGGAACTGAAACAAAAGGGTTCTGGTGCAAATACTTAGGAAAGATATAAAGAGGCGAAAAGTTTCCTAGTGGAATCTAGTCTTAAGCAGCAATTCCAAATAGTTGATGGATGAACTTCACTTGATTTTGGACAGACTTGTCCAGTAAAATGAATTACCTTCTTTTACCATACGCTTAGCTTCTATTCCAGAAATAATGGATGTATCTGTACGAAAAGATTTCAATCCTAACATCGAACGAACTCGCTTTTTAACAAAACGATGATCTTGTTCCACTATGTTATTGAGATATTTCACTTGCCTTAGTTGGATGCCTAATGGCATCTTTTTTTCTTTTCTCAATTCTTCAACTGCTATAGGATAAGCTGGATTCTTATCGACTGTCACGACACGCGGCTCAGAAATATGAAAAGACTGCAAAGCTTTCTTGAAGAATTGCTTTGCAGCCTTGTGGTTTCTTGCTGTGCTTAGGTAAAAACCGATGGTATTTTCTTTCGAATCGACAGCACGATACAGGTACATCCATTGACTCTTTACTTTGATATATGTTTCATCGACTCTCCAAGAATCATTGGTTTGCTTGAGATCACGACGGATTCTTTTGTCTAATTCAGGACCATACTGATGAACCCAACGCATAATCGTTGTATGGGCAACAGATAAGCCCCGTTCCGCCATCATTTCCACTAAATCACGAAAGCTCAAGTTGTACCGTAGGTACCATCTTACTGTTTGCAAAATATTATCATGATGATAATGCTTCCACTTGAATAAATTTCGCTTTCCATACTGATCACTCACCTTTTTTAGAGTAATAGTATCAGTATGTCCAAGATTTAGAGATTACTTGCAATTATCTTGAAGTTTTTGCATCAGAGCCTTACATCTTATGTCCCCACTGGTCAAAGTGATAATCTTTACCGTCGATTTTAAACCAACCGTCTGAATAAAGTGAACCATCTTCTCTAGCACAATACCAAAGGTATCCGTATGCAAGAGGTATAGGTCTATATCCACCACCAACTTGGAACCATCCTGTTTTAGCTGCCCCATTTTCATCGAAGTAATAATATTTATTATCGATAGTTTGCCAGCCCGTTTGTGCTACGCCGTTATTGTCAAAATGGTATAGCTTACCGTCGATTTTTTCAAATCCTGCTCGGTTAACTGATCCGTCTTCATGAAAATAATATTTTTTTCCGTCAATGTTTTCATAATTATTGAACGTATAATTGCGACCATTTGTGAAATAATATCTTTTACCGTCTATCATTTTCCAACCGGTATAGAAAACTCCATCTTCTAAACTATAATATTCTAGTAGGTTCTCACTTTTGTTGAGCCCTGTTTTATAAAGCGAACCGTCATGCTTAAATGATAATGTTTTGTTGTCCAACCCAACATTAACAACGCTGTCTATAACTTTTCCATTTAGATCAGAGACTCTCTCAAGCACACCTTTGTCGGAAAAGTGAAGGATAACCTCTCGATCTTCCATACGTAGTTCATTTTTAGTTACATTGTAATTTTGAAAGTAATAAATTTTACCATCCACTTCTTTTAGACCTTCTTTAACGAATGCTCCAGAAGCATCGGCATAGTCATCTCCTTTCCAGGTTGATCGTTGTAAAACACCGTCATCATTAAAGTGGTAGTATTTATCCTCAATCAGTGAATCACTTCCATTTCCAGTAACCATGTAGCCATAAGGCGATGAGAAATAATAAGTCTTCCCCTTAATTTCTTGCCAGCCTGTCATAATGACTCCTTCAGCATCTGTAAAGGAATACCCATTACCTCGGTTTATCCAACTGTTCTTTATCACGTTTCCAGAGGAATCTTTTGCAATCCATTTAGTAGAATCTTTTTCATCAGCTACAGCCTGTACTTCATCATACTTCTGTCTCTCGTTTTCTTTACCCGGATACCACTCTATTAACCAATTGTTAATTTCATTGTTGCTTTTATCAGAGAAACGAATTTCAGATTTGAAACTCCAATCAGTACCAAATTGAGAAATATATTGATTACCAGCCAAACTTACCCCATTTTTGTTATTCAAACGGAACTGAAATTTACCATCGTTAGAATTTCCTATCTGAACAAGTTCAAACACTTCATCATCGCTAAGCGAATCGGAATATTGAAGTCCGTTTCCTTCTTTTCCTGAAAGATATTTTGAACCTGTTTTTACGATTACTTTATTCGTTCCTTTTTTATAAGGGATAATTTGATAAGGTTTACCGTCATTTAGTGTAATGAATGGCAGTGTCATAGATGTCTCTAGGACGTTAGTACGCTCCGCCAATATATCTGATAATCGATCATAAAAATCTGCACGAGCTTTAGGATCATTATTAACATAGTTGTCAAGGACATCTTTATCTACTGGCTTTGAAGTCAATGTTATCAATCGTTTTTGCTCATCTGATAATTTATTTGCTATCTGATCAAATAGGTAATCTGAATTTCTAGCAATCACCGTCCAATCACCAAAGGAGTCGCCGGAATATTTTTTGTAAAGTGGACCAAGAAATCTTGGGTTTTTACCAGATGCTTTTTCTACAAATGCATGTTGGCCTTGATTTATCACAACTCCAGTCTTTCCTTCGTCTAATTGTGCTTGTGTAATGTAAAGAAGATCGTGTTCTGAGACATTTGCTGCATTAGGGTTTAAATCTATAATTGCACCTGCTTCAGTAATTTTAAGCTGCTGCCCAGATCTTAGTTGATGAATTTCAATTTTTCCATTTGGATAGCGTACTTTAACTGGTTTAAGAAAATTCACATCACCTTGTGTATGATACATGGAAATATTAAATTCCCCAGATGTAAAACTAGGAGCCTGGTAAGTTTCGTTTTCTGCATATACATCAATGTGAGTGCCGGGGTCTCGATCCCCTGGGCTTATTCCAAGTGCTTCATAAGTGTTTGCTACAGCACCTAATACAGTAATAGTTATATCTAATACCGCACCTATCCCTGCGCTAGCCTTATTTTCTGCAATCGGTGCCATAGAAAAAAGAATTCCTAATGCCGCTGTAGCAGGAATTATCTTCTTTCCAATTCCATTTGTTTTAAATTTCTTTTTCATTCCGTTCTCCTCTCTTGGTGAAATTAATCACTTTTGAATCATCTAAAATTAATGTTCTGAAGTTCATCTTAGCTTAGATACCTTTCGAATTTCTTACATAAGTGTTACAAAAGTCTTTCATTGATTTTAATTTGTAATAAGGAAAGTATTAAATATTAATGTGAGGAGATCAAAATATATATTCAGAAAATAAGTATTAACAAGTGTTAAAATGGTTACAGCGTGTTGAAAATGGAAGACATGTACATATTGCTTAAATAAAGGAGCAGCAAAATATAATGTTGCTTGAGATGCATTTTTAATTAATTAGGAGAAATTCTTGATTGTTCTTATGAGGATCAATTACATAGAGCAAGTGGTTTACAACTTCTGATTTTAGCTATTATATTATGGAATATAGTATATATATATCACAGCGGTTGATGCTTTGCATGCAAAAGGAGTGGATATTCCCGAAGAATATGTACAACATATATCTCCACTTGGATGGGAACATATTACGTAAACAGGTGATTATGTTTGGAACTTAAACCAAAAAACAAATTTCAATAATTTAAGACCATTACGAGATAAAAAGTCTATAAAAAATCGGTAAAATAAATAACCAGTTCCTTAAAGTACAGGGAACCGGTTAAAATGTGTCCAAACGTACAATTTTCTTTTTTTGATAAGGTGACCTCATGCCCATCAAGTTAATATTTTTGCACCAGAACCATAAAAAGCACCTTCAATATTTGAAGGTGCTTTTTAATGCAATAAGTTACTATTATTTTAATACCTTTCTAAATTTACGACCAAAAGAAAGAACCATACCTGCAAGAACCATCAATACACCCATTGCTGCACTGTTATTTGTACTTGCACCCGTTTTTGGAAGCTCTTTATATGTATCTTCTTTTTTATCAGTAGTACTATTGTTTGAGATATTACTGTTACCAGTATCAGAGGCATTGCTGTTGTTAGTACCAGTACTGCCATTATCAGAACCGTTATCGTTGTCTGAACCATTATTTCTGTTATTAGAACCGTTACCATTGTCCTTATCTTTCACAACTACTTTTTGTATTGTAGTTACCTTATTACCTGCGGAATCTTTGACACTATATATTACTTCATAAGTACCGGCTTTAGATGTATCTACAGTTCCTTCATGCGTTACTTTAGAAGTAAGGTCACCACCTTCTTTATCAGTAGCTGATACTCCTGCCATTGAGGCGAATTGATTACCCTCAATAATTGTTGTTTCAGCAGGTACTTTTAGTACTGGTTTTTCATCTTTAACTTCTTCTCCAGCTTTAACCGTTACTGTTTGTTTCGCAGTTACTTCATGACCTTTAGTGTCTGTAACTGTGTAAGTTAATACGTAAGTACCGGCCTTAGATGTATCTACCTTACCATCAACTGTTACTTTAGAAGTAAGGTCACCGTCTTCTTTATTAGTAGCTGATACTCTTGCCATTGGGTCGAATGAATCTCCTACATTAATTGTTGCTCCAACAGGCACTGTTAATTTAGGTTCCATATCTGGAGTTTCTCCATTTTCCTCTACAATTACAGTCTGTGTAGCCGTTGCATTAACCCCTTGGGAATCGACAACCGAGTACTCCACAATGTAGTTACCTGGTTTAGAAGTATCTACATCGCCTTTATGTTTTACTCTATTTGTTAAATCACCATCTTCTTTATCAACAGCTTTTACGCCTCTCATCGGGTCGAACGTATCACCTACATGTAGTGTAGTTGTAAACGGTACAGTTAACTCCGGCGCTTGTTTTTCCACAGCTTTTTCTTTTTCTTCCACTGTTACCTTAATTTTTGCTGCATCAAAAGCTTCTTGGACTGCTTGAGCTTCAGCCGAGTTCGCGCCATATTTATTTGTTGCAACTCGAAGGCATGCTGATCTCAATTCAAAGAAATCAGAAGTCATGTTTAGTTCATCAGTGTTTGCATAATAAAAAATATCAAACATTTTATCCTCGCCAATACCTTTTACAGTTACACCGTTATGAGTGCCACCTTTTGCAATTAAATATGCAACTTTATTAATAATACTTGAGTTGAAATGAACGCCTCCATCATCCTCTCCGTTTAAATTAGTATATTTACTATAATCATCTGGATATGGTACTCCATTTGAATAATTGATTGAAGATGGATTTTTCATATCACGTAAAACTAATCCAGTTTGTTCTCCTATTGTCCAGTTAAAATTCCCATTGTTTATATATTTCTCAATAGCCGTCCCCATAATATCCGATAACGCCTCGTTAATCGCACCAGATTCTCCGGAATATTCAAGATTGGATTCGCTAGATGTAACCGCATGTGTAAATTCATGTCCCGCTACGTCAAATGCCTTCACCATAGGATCTCCATATACGAGCATACTACTATTATTAATATTAGCACTTAATGCATTTTTCCAATTTTTTGGATCGTTCGTATCCTCAGAATCCCAAGCGTGTACAACTGAAACTACTTTTTGTCCCTTATTATCAAAACTATTACGCTTGTATTTATCTTTATAAAAATCAAATACTTTCGTCGCTAAGTAATGGGCACTTACCGCTTTTGGATCATTAAATGTTGTTGAAGTGCTAGTTGCTAGTGTGCCAGGATAATAGCTTTCCTCTTTAGTAATATCTCTGTAATTCACATCATATGTTTCAATTCCTTGCCCCCTTGAATAATCAGCAAGTGCATATTCACCATTACTTTGTTTAGAAATACCAAATGTACGAGATATACCGAAAGCATCGTTTCCTGTTCCAGTTAATGATGCAAGATTGCTTTTTCTACTTTCCTCTAAGGCATCAACAAGCTTCTCACTTGCTTTTAAATCTGAATCTTGTACCATATTTTTTAACATTTCACCATTATGAGCATTCACTAAATAAGTTCCAGATACATATTTTGGTGTTACTGCAGCAAATGTAACCTGGTATGCATTACTGGCTTGTCCATTATTTTCATCAACAAAAATAACTTCCTTTACTTCTGGCTCAGAAATAAACTTGATATCATTCCCGTACTTCGTAAAAATATATTGTTTCGCTTTTTCTTGTGATAGATTAATAGGCTTCTTTAAATCTTCTTGTTTTAAATTTTGCGCACTATCCCCTGAAACACTTTTAATAACACCCTTTTTATCTACGTGTGCAGTCAATTGATACCCATATACTTCTTTTCCTTCATATGTTTGTTGCATACGCACAAGTGTAGTCCCATCATACGAACCGCGTTTTTGAAGAACCTTATAATCTACTCCCATTTCTCCATTCACTTGTTTTGGAGACAAAGCTTGCTCTGTCTTTTCCTTAAGGGCATCTTTTACTACATTCTCTGGTGCCTTTTGTGATGGTTGTGTAAGTTCACCTGTACGGAACGAATCCTCCTGAATTTGAACTTGTAATTGATCTGTTTCCTCTGCATGACCTACTCCATATGGTATTACAGCTGTTAAAGCTAATCCTGTTGTTAATGCAACTGTAGCTGTTCTTTTTTTATTTTTCATCATATTTACCTCGTATCATTTTCTAAAAAATTAAGCTTATAAAAAGGTAACGTCACATGCCTATCAACCTAGCAGAACAAATTGCCCCCAAAACGATAAAAATGAACTTCGGTGCTATAAAAACACAAAATTTTTGTTTAGGGGGCGTTATAAAGTTTTTAAGTTGATATGGGGTATTACCAATTAAATTTTTACGAGCAGTAATACGCCCTTATAATGATGATATAATAAACCACTCAACTTCATTTTCTTTTTATTGATGGGATGGCGCATTTGAAATTGCATTATATAAAAACTGTGCATACTGTTCACGTGTTACGTTCATATCCGGAGCAAATTTCCCTTCTCCAACTCCTACTGCAATATGGTTCGATTGCACGGCACTAATCGCATCTTTTGCCCATGAATTTGCTGGAACATCGTTGAAATTATGTGGCGCCTTTACATCTAATCTAAACGCTTTCTTAATAACTTGTGCCATTTCTGCACGTGTTAATGTAGCTTTCGGTCTAAAGTTTCCTTGATCATCTCCTTGGAAAATTCCTAGCTTAGTTAAAGCTAATATTTCCTCAGGAAACATTGTTGAATTTCCATCGATATCTCTGTATGGATTTTCATATTTATCTTGTTTTTCTATATACAAAGTACGGTAAATTAATGCAGCTACTTGTTCACGTGTTACATTATCACACATACCAAATATCCCATTTCCATAACCTGCAATAATTCCTTTATTCGCTAAATCATGAATTGCATGAAATGCCCAGTGTTCTTGTGGGACATCCTTAAATGTAGTTCTATTTACTCCTGCATCGATTTGCAAATCATTTTTTATTACATCCCAAAGTGGATTATCTTGACGCTTTGGTTGCCCCTCTTCATCCCATTTTATTTTTTCTGTTCCTAATTCATAATTCATTCCTGTCCAAGTATCTTCACGGAATGCATAGAATGATTTATGCCATCCTTTCTGATTGAATATAGAAATTAAGTCTTGCATGTATTGAGGTGCTCCAGGAACGGTACGATTAATTCCAAATTCCTCAGCAATGATTCGATTAGATGGTACATGATTTTCCTGAGACCAATTTTGAACAGGCTGTAAGAATGTATTTAATCCATCTTTATCCCACATCATAGGTGTTTCTAAATCTCCTACTTTTACAATTCCAGGATATTGATACTCTTTATTTTGATTTTCACGTTGACTTGTTAATTGATATGGCTCATACATATGAAATGCATACAATGTCTTATTATCTTTAACTGGTTTAAGATATTTAAAAGCCCAAGGTGTGGCATATAGACCTGAATCTAAAATAATAGGTGTTTCTTTATCTACTTCACGAATTGAAGTAACAACTTTTTGATAAAATTCATTTAAATCAGCTGGGGTTCCCTTCACTTTTGAATACCATTTCTCATAATCTTCCGTCCAAAAATCATTATATCTATTTTTCTTAGATGTTTCTGGATGTGGTTCATTGATAATGTTGTAACCAACCACAGCTGGATGATCTTTCAATTCAAACGCAAGGTCCTTCCAAAATTGGCTTGCTTGTTCTTGATATTTCTCTTCTTCCCAAATTCTATCATCATTCTGATTATTGTTAAATTGACGCCAACGATCACCAGGTAATGAAAGCATTGTAAGCACAACTTTAATTCCTTGTGATTGTGCAGCATCTAAATCTGCTTTCAATTCTGCTACATCCTCTTCCACCAATCTTTGATAATTATCTGCATTACCGATAAGAAAATCTTTTCCTGATGTATCTGGTTTGTCTTCAAATAAGAAATCCTTATCTTTTGCCCATTTATCAGGTGCTAAACGAACATATTCAATATGAGCTTCCTTTGCACTTTTGTAGTTCTCAGGTAATGAAGTGCTATTCATAAAATTAGTACCTGTTCTTTTAGAATTCCAAAAATCCATTTTGGAACCTGCACTTTTGTATGTCTCAGCTTTCACATTCATTTCTTGTATCCCTAAGCTCATCATGCCTATTAATGCGACTATCGGTATGATTTTTTTCATAACTTCTCCCTCTTTCCATGTCAGTTTCTTATTATAAAATAAATCACTTATGTTACAGGAAAGTGACAATTTCAAAAAAATTAATTTATCAGCATTGGCAGGTAAAGAGGGAGCAGACACAAAAACAGGCTGTGGAGAAAGTCTTCTTCACAGCCTGAGAACAAGTTATATATCCAAATATGACTTGTTCCTTTCACTATTTAGTTTTTATCGTTTGTTATAGTTGATATAACTAGGGTCATTATAAACCCACTGATTCGTTTCAATTCTTAGCCAACCATTCTTTTCTTCATATACTGTAACTTTTTCACCTTTACTTGCCTTTCTAACAATAGAGTAGTTTGTACCTGCTCCACTCCGAACATTTACCCCAATACCATTTATTTGAGCTGTTCCAATTGTATTTTGAACACTACCAGTTTCAATTACTTGAAGCATGTTTAGAATGAATGATGCTGTTTCACCACGAGTTGTTGTTCCTTTAGGGTCATATTGATTGTCACCCTTACCTTTTACAATACCTAGTCCATACAATCTTTGTACGTCTTCCTTATAGATAATTTGGTCTTTGTCTGAGAATGGTAAGTTTGCAACTGGCCCCCATAGACCTTTATACTGTAAAGCCTTGTTTACAATAATTGCTGATTCTTCTCTTGTAATAGGTGTGTTTGGGTCAAAATAACCGTCACCTCTACCTGCAATGATACCTGCACTTGCAGTGCGTTTAATACCATCTCGTAAAGTTGAGTTTGCATCGTTTAGGTCTTTAAATGAAATATCTCCAGCGGGCAAGTTTAGAGATTTATAGATTAATTGAGCAAATTCGGCTCTTGTTACCGCTCTATTAGGTGCGAAAACACCGTTTCCTTCCCCTGCCATAATACCCCTTCTATTTAGCTCTCGAATAGCCGGCTCATACCAACCTCCAGTAATGTCGTCTTTTGGTTGATAAAGATTATTATAATACCCTCCAGCACCATTTACGAATGCATCCCATTGTCCATTATTAATCATGTTAGCAGGACAATTTTTACCGCTCCACCTTTGATGTTTTACGATGTTATTTAACGGTACACCAGTTTCTTTCATTAAATAAGCTACAAGTTTCTTAGCGTTATCTACTGCTTTACTGTAGTTACCATCGCTGTTAACCGCGATTTCAATTGCAATAGACTCTCTATTACCCGGGCCATTACCGTCTCCTGCGTGCCACCCGTTTTCGTTTAATGGTAAGTGTTGATAAATCTCTTTATCGTCCACTGTAAAGTGCCATGATGCAGCTCGGTCTGTGTTCCCTACTGCTTGGTTATATAGGTATTGAGCGTGGTTCCTAGCACCTGCTCCTACACTTGTATTATCAGTCTCATGAATTGTAATGTACTTTGGACTCATGTAGTTTTGAGGACGAATATTATCGTTACCTGCTGGAACAATCCATTCAGTGAATGGAACACCGTTTATTGTACTAGAGATGCTAGGTGATGCGGAAGACAGACTACGTTTTGTTCTGTTTGAATTGTTAGGAACAGTTAATGTACCTGTTTCTTCATGAATACCTTCTGAACGTTGAAGACTGTCTGCTTTCTTATTATCGACAGTACCTCCACCACGTCCGTCTACCTCTTCAAAACTAGCTTCAATACTTTTTAGAGCCTGTTCATCTGATGTTTGAAGTTGGTCTGTTTTACTTTGTTCCTGAACGCTTGTAGGTTGCTTATTGTTTACTGATTGTTGTTCCTCTGCAAACGATACCAATGGTGAAGATAATACCGTTAATCCTGCCGTGAATGCTACTACTTTTTTATTAAATTTAATGTTCATTTCTAACTTGGTATATCTCTCCATCTTAATAGATATACCTTCCTCCTTATACCTCTTTTAATGTGAATAATAGTGTGAATAATAGTGAGAATAGTAGTGAGAATAATGGTAGTCTGAATCCCAAGAATAACGATTTAATTTTTCATTCCATATAATCAGCCAAAATCTATAGTTTCTCTTACATATTCCAATGTTATAACATAACACTAGGGCTCCTCCCACTACTAAGACAAAAGAAAACCCAACATAGATTTTTCTTTTGTCTTAGTAATGGGAACGTTTCAATCAGAAACCGAAGAGAATGATAGAGACTTATATTGTTCTCCTTTGCGATTTCAACCATACCATACATGATGGCACTCCCTCTAGTACATTTGCAAAAATATAGAATAAATAAGCTTATAATAACAAAAACTCAAAATATATATCAAGCATTTTTTTGAAAATAGCATTTTTGTTACCTTTTCGTAACTACTATAGGCATATATATATAT
Organism: Bacillus sp. SRB_331; assembly: GCF_003264175.1. NCBI lineage: Bacteria > Bacillati > Bacillota > Bacilli > Caryophanales > Bacillaceae > Bacillus > Bacillus sp. SRB_331. The sequence goes on from NZ_NADV01000063.1 coordinate 14,530, forward strand.
GTTATTATTTATAAACTTTTGCAAAACAGAATGAGGAGAATGATAAAAGGGATATTTTAAAGGAAAACAGTTCAAACAAGATGTTATTTTGGTAGCCGTCGGCTACTACTATCGTTTTTCTTTAAGTTATCGAGATGTATCTGAAATTTTGAAAGAACGTGGTAAATCGGTCCATCCCACTACCATCATGCGATGGGTTCATGAACATGGAAATCTCATTTATCAGATTTGGAAAAAGAAAAACAAATCTGTGCAGCTGTCTTGGCACCTGGATGAAACCTATATCAAAGTGAAAGGCGAATGGCGTTATCTCTATCGAGCAATTGATAAAGATGGACACACATTGGATATTCAGCTTCGCAAAAAACGAGATCATCAAGCGGCTTATGCCTTTATGAAAAGACTAGTAAAAACATTAGGAGAAGCAACGGTTCTCACAACAGACAAGACTCCCGCGTTACTTTGCGCGTTCAATAAATTGGGAGAGCAAGACTTTTATAAGCATACCATTCATTGCACAATCAAGCATTTGAATAATCTCATCGAACAGGATCATAGACATATCAAGCGACGTTTTTCCAAATCCGCAGGATTTCAAAGTCTTCGCCATGCTTCACGTACCTTGAAAAGCATCAAAACTATTCATGCCCTATATAAACAAAAACGAAGTTTGCAACAACCAAACTTCGTTTTTTCGACGTACAATGAATTAAAGAAACTATTCAAAGTTGCATAAACTCTACCTACTAAATTAGGATTTTTTTGTTTATATAAAAACTTTGCAACAGAGCCCGTAAAAGAAAGATTTAGTTTCATTTATGTTAAACTTTCATATTTTTTATAAATTAATTAGGATATAGTTCACTTAACATAGTATGTGGGTTCCTATTCCAAAATCTATCTAATGGGGTTCTTAACCCTTGATTAATTATCCACCTTCTACTATATACCCTTGTTAGTTCTTCATTAGTTAATTTTTCTTTTTCCTCTATCGTCCATTTCAATGCTTCCAATGCTTTCTCCTTTGTCCAAAATCCACGAGGGGCTCTATTTAATTCCCATTCTTTAAATTTCCCTGGATACAACTCGTGTAGCATGGCATATGGACTATTTTTCCAAAATCTCTCTAATGGAGTTATTAACCTTTGATTAATCATCCATCTTCTACTATAGACCTTTGTAAGTTCTTCATTAGTTAACTTTTCTTTTTCCTCTATCGTCCATTTTAATGCGCCCAGTGCCTTTTTCTTTGTCCAGTAGTTTTTAGGTGTTTTCTGGAATTCCCACTCTTTAAAACATCCAGGATATAACTCATTTATCATACTAAATGGACTATCATTCCAATATCTCTCCAATGGGGTCCTTAAGCCTATTTCTGAAAACCAAATTACACTAATTTTTTTTCTTATCTCCTCATTATTCATTTGTTTTCTTTCCTCTATCGTCCATTTTAATGCTTCCAACGCTTTTTTTCTTGTCCATAAACGACTAGGAGTTTTTTTAAACTCCCATTCCTTAAAATGGTCTGGATATAATTCATTTATCATTATGTAAGGACTACCTCCCCAAAAAATTTGGCAAGGCGAACTCAAATTATGATTAGATAACCACCGAACGTTATAAACCTCCAATAGTTTATTATCTGTTAACCTTTCTTTTTTTTCTATCGTCCATTTTAACGCTTTCAATGCCTTTTCCTTTGTCCAATAGTTCCTAGGTGTCATTTGAAATTCCCATTCTTTAAAACAATTCGGATAAACATCATTTATCATTACATATGGGCTATCATGATATTTAACGCTAAGTAAACCACCTAATTTATATTTAATAATTAATTGGGATTTCCAACTCTTAAGAATTGTTTCTTTATCCCACTTTAAAACTTTTTCTATAAGATACTTGATTACACGTTTTGCTAGATTATTATCTTGATCATCACTCCATGTACCTTTGGGAAATCTGTTCCTTTTACCGTCCAATATCTCTTGGTATATCTCTTCTATTTTTATTACCATTACAACCCTTTTCTCTCTTTCTATAGTGATTTTTACAGTAAACGAGATAAAAATCACCAGCAATTACAAATTTATTTCTAAGCAATAATCCACCTATATTTTAAGTGCTAATAGGTGAATTTTGTTCATAATTAATATATATAATTGAACACTAATCCCCCCTCGATAAGGGGGAATAAGGGGCTCAACCCATCAAGTTAACATTTTGAAGTTCCCCTTTAACGAAAATTCTGTGTTTTTTATAGAAACGAAGTTTATTTTTATCGTTTTGGGGGCAACCTGTTCTGTTAGGTTGATGGGCATGGGGTACAGCCATAATTACACACACAGAAAAAGAATCCCTTATGATTTCTGGGATTCTATTTCTTGTTTAAAGTTTTTTCAGACAAATGATTTGTACATCAATTTATCTTTGATATACAGATCATTTATCTGATAATTCCTATAAATAATTGCGGAGTAATAAACTTACATAAATGCTTTTAAAAGTTCTTGAACCAATGGAATTGCTCCACCTATGAATTTTAAAACTGCCATTGCGATTTCCATAATCATTTCCTCCTTTTTAATATTATGATGTAGTGAATCTTATACTCTCATTATATTAAGTGTATTAACTAATATCAATACATTTTAATATGCAATATTTCATCTTAAAATCATGCTTAATACTTTTATAATATAATAGGTAAATTCTACATCATTTTTCGATATACTAAACAGCTAATGAATACATAAAAA
>NZ_NADV01000064.1:0-29903 GCF_003264175.1 Bacillus sp. SRB_331
TGATTCGGGGTACAGTTCATTTCGGAAGGTTTCTTTTTTATTTTGTAACTAATACTTTTTGATTTACAGGTGTTACAGGTTCTTCACCATTTAATACAGCTAAAATATTTCTTACTGCCATTTCAGCCATTGCATCACGTGTTTCGAATGTTGCATTTCCTACGTGAGGAGCAAGTACTACATTCTTTAATCCTTTTAGCTCTTCTGTAATTTTCGGTTCAAATTCAAATACGTCAAGAGCTGCACCTTCAATTTCATTCGTTTTTAGTGCATGAGCAAGTGCTGATTCATTCATAATTGGTCCACGTGAAGCATTTATAATATATGCTGTTTTCTTCATCATTTTAAACTGTTCTTCATCAATCATATGATGTAATTTCGGATTATAAGCACAGTTAATTGTAATAAAGTCCGCTGTTTGTAATAATTCTTCCAACGTTACGTATGTCGCTTCCAGTTCACTTTCAGCTTCAGACTTTCGATTTGGTCCTGTATATAAAACATTCATTCCAAATGCTCTCGCACGCTTTGCAACTGCCTTCCCGATTTCTCCAAGGCCAATAATTCCGATTGTCTTACCGTGTACTTCGCGGCCCAAGAAGAATAACGGTGCCCATCCGTTAAATCCAGTTGTACGACATAACGTATCACCTTCAGGAATTCTACGTGCAGCTGCTAAAAGAAGTGCAAATGTTAATTCTGCTGTCGCTTCAGTTGATACTTTCGGTGTATTCGTTACCGCAATTCCTTTTTCTCCTGCATATGTGTAATCAATATTATCGTAACCAGCACCATAATTTGCGATAATTTTCAAGCTTGGTGCTGCGTCAATAACCTCTTTCGATACCTTCGTAGAAAGTAAGCTTAAAAGTGCATCTTTATCTTTTACACGTTCTGCTAACTCTTCTACACTAATTAATTCTTCTTTATTGTACATTTCTACATCATGATTTTTCAATAATTCTAATCCGATTTCTGGAATTTTCCCTGCTACTAATATTTTCGCCACTACTAACACCTCTTCTATACAAAATATGATATCTCTTATATTTCATTGTAAGAAATCTACATATAAAAACCAAGGAATTTGATTATAGTTTTGAAAATCGACACTTTTCCATAAAAAAAGAGGAGATGCAACTCTCCCCTCTTTTTACGCTTTTTCTTGCGATTCTTTCCCAAGCTTCGCATCGATTGTTCCTTCTGCAACTGTATCGCTAATTTGTTCCTCAATAACTGAGTTAGCAGTATTATTTGTTTCAGAAGTATAGGCTTGATCTGCCGCTTGTACGTTTTGTTTATTTTGTTGTTTCACCATTTTTCATCCTCCTTTTCATTCTTTCTTATTTTGAACAAAAAGGGTGATTTTCATCAAAAAATCGTGTTTCATTTTGAAATTATTCCTTCTTCTTCAAGCAATCTCATCGTTCTTACTCGTTTCGTAAATGTAGCTATGTGAGAAATATCATGATTGCGTAATGTCTTTATATTCTCTTCCACATACTTTCCTAAATCATTCGGATAATGGGCATCTGAGGATAGAGTAATCGGAACTCCATGCTTAGCTAATACTTGTAAATAAAGCGGACTTGGGCACATTTCGCGCACAGGATATCGATAGTACAATCCCGCATTTATTTCTGTTGCTGTATTTGTTTCCACTAACGCATGAGCAATTTCCTTATAATAAGAAAGCTGTTCATTCTCATCCAATCGATAATTAAATACTTTTATGTTATCGAGGTGAGCTATAATATCAAAAAGCTCGGAACGAACAGCACTTTCAACTGTAGCGAAAAACGTGTGATATAAAGTATGTAACTCATGCGTACCAAAATACTCTTTCGTATCTGGATTATCAAATCCCCATCCATCTATAAAATGGACCGAACCGATTACATAATCAAAGTCTCCTAATGCTAGTAAACCTTTTAACTCTTGTTCACCCCCGATAAAATAATCCGCTTCAATTCCAAGTTTGAGCGTTATCCCTCGTTTACTCCATCGCTCTTTTGCCTCTTCAATCGCCTTTGTAAAATCATAAATAGACGTTACTCTTACTTGATCTAACCATTCTTTTTGCAGGCGACCAAGCTTAGAATCACTAATATCTACATACTTTTCATAATATCCTTTCGCTTCATGAAAACGATATAAATGATCGACAATACCAACTTCTTTTATACCTTTTCGCACAGCTTCTTCTAAATATAAATCAATCCATTTCGCTGTAAATGGACCTTCCTTCACACGTCTTTGCAGGCGTTCTTGTGTTTTCATAAGCCATTCCATAGAATGTTTTTCTTCTTTAAGCGGTTCAAAATATTGTAGCGCATCATTTATTTTAGCTAGCCACCCTATTGAATATGGCCCTTCTTCTAAATGAATGTGATAGTCCACTTTCATCCATATTCCCCCTTATAATGTATCTATTTCTCTTCTGTCCCCTACTCGCGAAAGCTTTCCATTTCTTTCTTTCACTTCTTGCATGACATCTTCTAATGGAATATTTTTTTCGACTAATAGAACAAAACAGTGATAGAACACATCAACCATTTCTTTTACTATTTCTTCTTTATCATTATTTTTAGACGCAATAATTACTTCGGTGCACTCCTCACCAATTTTCTTTAAAATTTTATCTTCACCTTTTGAAAATAAATAATTCGTATATGATTCAGAGAGTGGATTTTTCTTTCGTTCTTCAATTGTTTCAAATAATAACTTAAGGATATCTTCCATATGTATCCCCCTATATAATTTTGTAGTGAAAACACGTTTTTTCTCCCGTATGGCAAGCAGGCCCTACTTGCTTTACGACAACAACGATTGCATCTTGATCACAGTCTAAATAAAGTGATTGTACATATTGGACATTTCCCGATGTACCTCCTTTATTCCATAACGATTGTCTCGAACGGGAATAAAACCATGTTCTTTTCGTTTCCAGCGTCTTGTCATACGCTTCTTCATTCATATAAGCTAACATTAAAACTTCTTTCGTATCTTCCTCGATAACAACAGCTGGTATCAATCCTTTTGCAAAATTAGGTTTCATAACCGCACCTCAACGTTTGCTTCTCTTAATTTTCTCTTTACATCTTGTACAGTCGCTTCACCATAATGAAAGATTGATGCCGCTAATGCTGCATCAACTGTTGTCTTTTGAAATACTTCTATAATGTGATCCACATGACCACATCCACCTGATGCGATTACTGGAACAGAAACGCTGTTTGAAATTGCTCCTGTTAAACGAAGATCATATCCGTTTTTCGTTCCATCTGCATCCATACTCGTCAACAAAATTTCTCCTGCCCCGAGCTTAACAACGTGCTTCGCCCATTCGATTGCATCCATTCCCGTATTAAGTCTTCCGCCATTTACGTATACATTCCATTTATCTTCTGCTACTTTTCTAGCATCGATTGCTACGACAATACATTGTGAGCCAAAATGTTCCGCACCTTCCTGGATTAACTTCGGATTTCTCACTGCCGCTGAGTTTATTGAAACTTTATCTGCTCCAGCTCTTAGTAAATTGTACATATCTTTAACACTTGAAATCCCCCCGCCAACTGTGAGAGGTATGAATACTTTTGAAGCAGTTTTTTCTACAACATCTATAATCGTTTTTCGCCCTTCATGCGTCGCAGTAATGTCTAAAAATACGATTTCATCTGCTCCCGCATCATTATATAATGCGGCTATTTCAACAGGATCACCGACGTCTTGTAACCCTATAAAATTCACACCCTTTACTACCCGCCCTTCTTTCACATCTAGACATGGAATAATTCGTTTTGCTAACATAGTTTTGTTACCTGTAACACTTTTTCTAAATCAATCGTTTTCTCGTAAAGTGCCTTCCCAATAATGACGCCATATATGTTCATATCATTTAATCTTTTCACATGTTGAATAGATGCGACACCTCCAGATGCAATCACGCGAATACCCACGCTTTTTTGCAGTAACTCTAATTGCTCAAAATTTGGTCCTGCAAGTGTCCCATCTTTTGAAATGTCCGTAAACACAATCGTTTGAACACCTACACTTTCCATTTGCTTCGCTAAATCGATGTACGAAATTTCAGACACATCTAACCAGCCCCTCGTTGCTACGAAACCATTTTTCGCATCAATTCCAACTATGATTTGCTCCTTATATAGACGAACCGCTTCTTCTAAAAATGATTTATCGTAAAGGGCAGCCGTTCCTAATATCACTTTTTCTACACCTACTGACAACAACTTCTCCACTGCCGCGAGTGACCGAACTCCTCCTCCAATTTGCACCGGAATACGTACCGCCTTGCATATTTTTTCAATGACAGGTAAATTTACTGACTCCCCAACAATTGCTCCATCTAAATCAACAACGTGTAGTATTTTCGCTCCAAGTTTTTCAAATATGATTGCTTGTGCGACTGGATCTTCATTCATCACCGTTTCTTTACTAAACTCTCCTTGATAAAGCCTGACGCATCGTCCTTCTTTTACATCGATAGCTGGGAAGATTTCCATGCTTCTACCACCCCTTTGAAATTTTTTAACATTCGCATCCCAATTTCCCCACTTTTTTCAGGATGAAACTGTGCGCCAAATATATTTCCTTTTGCTACAAAACCAGGTACTTTCACTCCATATTCACTTACCCCATACACAATTTCATTCGGACAATCTGCATAATAAGAGTGGACATAATATACGAAAGAACCGTCCTCTACTCCATTCCAAAGCGATATTTCTCCTTCTTTTTTTAATTCATTCCACCCCATATGTGGAATTTTATAAGGAACTTTTAACTTTCGAATAACACCTGGCAATAAACTTAATCCGTTACAATTTTGTAGTTCCTCACTTTTTTCAAATAAAAGCTGCATTCCTAAGCAAATACCCAGAAGCGGTTTTCCTAAGCTCCCAACTTCTTTTAGCACACATACTAAATCTTTTTCTTCTAAAACGCCCATCGCTTTCGGAAATGTGCCTACTCCTGGTAAAATAACTCCATCACTTCTCAATATTTCTTTTTTATCATCCGTTATGATGTACTCTGTTCCAATATATTTTAATGCTTGTTCCACACTACGAATATTTCCCATTCCATAATCTATAATTGCAATCAATTACAACATCCCTTTCGTTGAATTTACACCATTAATATTGGCATTTTTATCGACTGCCTCTCTAAGCGCTCGACCGAACGCTTTAAATAAAGCTTCAATTTTGTGATGTGTATTGCTTCCGTATAAAATGCGAGCATGTAACGTAATATTTGCAGCATGAGCAACTGCTCTAAAAAATTCTTCCGTTAATTCTGTGTCAAAATCCCCTAGCTTCGGATTTGTTAATTCACCTTGAAATACAATATATGAGCGCCCGCTTATATCAATCGCGACAAATCCTAAAGATTCATCCATCGGTACATACGCTGAGCCGTAACGGTTAATCCCCTCTTTATTTTGCAATGATTCTTTCAAGCAAGTTCCGAGTACAATTCCAACATCTTCAACCGTATGATGAGCATCAACGAATACATCACCTTCAGCTTCAATTTGCAAACCAAATCTTCCGTGTCTAGCAAATAAAGTTAGCATATGATCAAAAAATCCAACTCCTGTTTGCACAGAAACATTCGTACTTTCATCAAGTTGCAAACTTAATTTAATTTTTGTTTCCGTCGTCTCACGTACTTGACTAGACTCGCGCATTATTCTTCCTCCTTAAACCTAATTTGGATTGCTCTTGCGTGTGCATGTAAACCTTCTTTATTTGCAAGTTCTACAATATGATGCTGTACACTTCTTAACGCTTCTTCCGTATAAGAAATGAAGCTTGATTTTTTCACGAAATCATCGACGGATAACGGAGAAAAAAATCTTGCCGTTCCACTTGTCGGTAATACGTGATTCGGCCCCGCCAAATAATCTCCGAGCGGTTCAGGTGCATATGGACCAAGAAAAATTGATCCAGCATGCTTTACATAAGCTAGAGCATTCATTGGCTCTTTTATGTGTAACTCTAAATGTTCTGGAGCGATTTCATTTGATAAATGAAACGCCTCTTCTAAAGAAGGGACAATAAAAATTGCTCCATTTCTTTTTATGGATTCACGAGCGATTTCACTTCTAGGCAACGTCTCTAGCTGCCTTTCTATTTCTCTTTCTACTTCTTTAGCAAGCTTTATATTTGTTGTAATACAAATAGCTGTTGCCCTCTCATCATGTTCTGCCTGTGATAATAAATCAGCAGCAATATATCCGGCATTTCCTGTTTCATCTGCGATAACTACAATTTCTGATGGTCCAGCAATCATATCGATATTGACTATACCATATACTTCTCGCTTCGCTAGCGCGACATATAAATTCCCTGGTCCAACTATTTTATCTACTTTAGGAATCGATTCCGTTCCATATGCTAGAGCAGCAATTACTTGAGCACCACCGGCCATATATATTTCATCTACACCTGCAAGACTTGCAGCAGCTAAAATATGCGGATCAATTCCTCCTTGCTTCGGCGGTGTTACCATTACAATTTTTTTCACTCCTGCGAGTTTTGCTGGCAATACATTCATTAATACTGATGAAGGATACGAAGCAGTCCCGCCCGGCACATATACACCTACATTTTCTAACGGACGAATAAGCTGCCCTCTAATTACCCCTTCACTCACGCAATCAAACATAGATTGTCTTTTTTGCTTTTCGTGATACGAGATAATATTTTTCTTCGCCTCTTTTAACGCTTCTAAAAAAGCTTGTTCTACAAACTTACTTGCTTGTTTTATTTCTTCCTCACTTACACGAAAATCTTTTGTCTCTACACCATCAAACTTTTTTGTATAGAACGATAAAGCCTCATCTTTACTCTCCCTTACGTTTTGAACAATTTCACTTACACTTCTTTGAACAGTTTCTTCTATTATATTAGCGCTTTCTCGTAGCGATTTTATTTTCGATAAAGCCTCTTGGAAATCTTCAAAAACTATCTCCATTTAAAGTCCCCCTATTTCCCTGACAAAATTTCTTGTTCCATCATATTTATAATACAGAATATTTCGTCTTTTTTAGTTTTCAATGCAGCCTTATTCACAATCATTCGAGCTGATATAGAGCACATTTCCTCAAATACAATTAACCCGTTTTCTTGTAATGTTTTTCCTGTTTCAACAATATCAACAATTGCATCTGCCAAACCTAGAAGTGGAGCAATCTCTACAGATCCTTCTATTTTAATAATTTCTACATCCTCCCCTTTATCATGAAAATATGTAGAAGTAATGTGCGGATATTTCGTAGCAATTCGTTTTTTTCGATAACTCTTCGGATTATACGTAGGAATAGAAGCGACACAAAATTTACACACGCCCACTCCTAAATCGACCATCTCATATATATCTTTCTCAAATTCCATTAATATATCTTTTCCAACGACTCCAATATCAGCTACGCCATGTTCTACATAAGTAGCAACATCTACCGCTTTCACTAAAATAAATGAAATGTTTGTGTTTTTACTTTTAAACACAAGTTTTCTTCCTTTATCTTTGAGCTCTGAACAATCAATTCCAATTTTTTCAAACAGTGGAATAACATGCTTTTCTAATCTTCCTTTCGTTAACGCAATTTGAATGTTACGCATGAAGCCTCCCCTTCTTTCTGGATGATCCATTTCTCTCTCCATACATATTCCACTAGTGACTCACTCTTCGCCTCAACGACTGTCATTATTTTATTCTTGTTTGCAAATTGAAAAGTATCGTTTAAATTAGAGAATAAAGATAACTGGGCATTCTTCCCGTCCTTTTGAAGTAAATTTCGTAACCTTTCCGCTTCCGCTAATCTATTTAACTCATAATGAATCATAATATCTATTCTCTTTCGTTTATATGGTTCTTGCTGCTCTTGAAGTGCCTTAACTATTTGATTTACTTGCACCGCGAGCCCAACCGCTGGCATCATCTCTCCAAAATTTCCAATTAACTCATCATATCTTCCGCCACTAACAATCTCTTCTCCAATTTCATATATATACCCTTTGAAAATAACACCCGTATAATAATCCAAATGTTGAACCATACCTAAATCAATTGATATGTAAGAGCCATATCCTAACTGTTCAATTGTTTCATATATTTCTTTCACTCTCGCAATGGCCATTTTCATTTCATTACTTGAGGCGAGTTTTTCTGCTTCCTCAACAACATCTAAACTCCCAAATAACCTTGGTAGTTTCTCAAGTAACCTTACTGTTTCATCACACCGATTTAATTTCTTTTCTTCTATAAAGTGTGAGAGTCCGGCATAATTTTTACTTTCAATATACGTTCTAAGTAACTTCTCTTCTTCATCATTAATGGGGAGCTTTTTTACGATACATTTATATAACTGCACTTGCCCAATCTCAATTGTGAAAGATTGCACCTTTAATTTTTGAAGTGCTTGAATTACGCTTATCACACATTCAATTTCAGCCCTTACATTTTCAATCCCGATAATTTCAATACCACTTTGCACTATTTCATTATATTTCCCAGTAAGGGACTCATTCGCCCGAAATACATTCCCGCTATAAGTTACTTTAAGAGGAATATCCCCTCTCTGTGTTCCAATTACTCTTGCTAAAGGAATTGTCATATCTGGGCGTAAAACGATAATCCGTCCTTTTTCATCGAAAAATTTATACATCTTTTCTTCATCTATCGGCCTGTTTTGAAATGCAAAAACATCATAAAATTCAATTGTAGGTGTCCTTATTTCTTCATAACCTCTCTCTAAAAAGGTCCGTCTTAATTTTTGTTCCACTTCTTCAATTAACGTACATTCTTCGAATAAGTAATCTCTCGTTCCATTCGGATTTGCCCGTTTCCACTTTGTCATATGAATTCACACACCCTTCCCTCTTTAATTTATGCCCATTCCATCCACCCAAACCGAAAATAAAAAGAGCCTTGTAGACAAAATACCTACAAGGCTCTTTAGTAGAGTGTAGGTACAACGGGAATAACCCTTGTGCCTACACGTTTTCACGTTAGGTTCAAGGGTTTCATTTATGATGATGTAGTTTTGTAAGCATTTTAATAGATTGCACGATATTCATAATACTTACTCCCTTTCTCCTCTGATTTTTTACATATTATATAACAGTTAATTCTGAATGTAAATACATTTCGAATATTCTACTTTTAGTTAATGTGAAGCTACTTTTCTTTCATACTCTTCAATTTCTTGTTCATATTGCATTGTAATGCTGATTTCATCTAGACCATTTAATAATTTTTCTTTCCACATTTTCTCGATTGTAAAATGAAACCTGTGCGTATTCGTAATGATTACTTCATTCTCTAAATCAACTTCCATTTGATCTCTCGCATTCGTTTTGGCAAGTTGTTCACGCATCTCTTTATCCATTACAATCGGTAACATACCATTCTTCATACAATTCATATAAAAAATATCTGCAAATCCTCCGGCGATAATAACGCGGAAACCATAATCCGCAAGCGCCCACGGAGCATGTTCTCTTGAAGAACCACATCCAAAATTATCACCTGTAATTAATATACTTGCTCCTTTTCGTTCTTGTGCATTAAGGGGGAAATTAGGATTTTCATGGCGCTCATTATCGTAACGCCACTCATCAAATAAATATTTTCCAAATCCCGTCCTTTCAATTCTCTTCAAATATTGCTTCGGAATAATTTGATCTGTATCAATGTTATCATTCATAAGTACTGCGGCAGTACCTTTATGAATATGAAATGGTTCCATCGTAACTCTCCTTTCTAATATCAACAAAATGACCATATAACGCAGCTGCTGCAGCCATAGCTGGACTTACTAAATGTGTTCGTGCTCCTTTCCCTTGCCTTCCTTCAAAATTACGATTTGAAGTAGAAGCACAATGTTCTCCTTCAGGTACTTGATCTGGATTCATCCCAAGACACATTGAACATCCAGGCTCTCTCCATTCAAATCCCGCTTCTTCAAATATGCGATGTAAGCCTTTTTGCATCGCCCGCTCTCTCACACTTTTTGATCCTGGTACAACGAGTGCTCGCACACCTTCTTTTACCTTTTTCCCTTTTACAACAGATGCAGCAATTTCTAAGTCAGATAAACGTGAATTTGTACAAGAACCAATGAAGACATGCTTAACAGGAATTTCAAACGTACTTTGCCCAGGGCTCAATCCCATATATGAAAATGCTCTTTCATCATTTTCATTATGCTTCTCTGGTAATTTTTCATCAATAGGAACACCCATACTAGGATTTGTTCCCCAAGTGACATACGGTGCTAAATCCGTAACATCTACCGAAATATGTAAATCATAAATTGCATCTGAATCTGTATAAAGCTCCGACCATTTTCCCGTAAACGTTTCATAATCTTTCGGTGCATATTCACGCCCTTTTACATAAGAAAATGTTTTCTCATCTGGTGCAATGATGCCAGCTTTCGCTCCCCCTTCAATTGCCATATTGCAAAGTGTCATTCTCTCTTCCATACCCATATCACGAATCGTCTCTCCGTAGAATTCCATTACATGCCCCGTTCCAACCGCTACACCGTACTTTGAGAGAAGATGCAAAATAATATCCTTTGCATAAACGCCTTTCGGTAACTTTCCTTTTAATTCAATCCCCATCGCTTTCGGTTTTCGTTGCCACAACGTTTGAGTTGCTAATACATGTTCTACTTCACTCGTACCAATACCAAACGCTAAAGCACCGAAAGCACCGTGGGTTGCTGTATGGCTATCACCGCATACAATCGTTTTCCCCGGTTGTGTGAGCCCAAGTTCTGGTCCTATAACGTGAACGATTCCTTGCTCTTCATCACCAATATCGGCTAATCGCACCTTAAATTGTTTACAATTGTCACGAAGTGTATCCAATTGCTGCTTCGCAATGCGATCGGTAATATTCCAAACATCTTTCGTTGGAATATTATGATCCATCGTTGCAAACGTTAATTCCGGTCTCCGAACAGTTCGATTTGCAAGCCGCAAGCCTTCAAAGGCTTGCGGTGACGTTACTTCATGAACGAGATGAAGATCGATATATAATAAATCCAATCCATTTTCATTCGTTACAACTACATGTCTTTCCCAAAGTTTATCTAGTAACCTTTTCCCCATTATCTTCCTCTCCCTACTAGTGCCTGCTCTTCCATTTCTTGAATAACTGCCCTCGTAAATGAAGTTGTCGTTTCATTCCCCCCAATATCAGCTGTACATTTCCCAGATTGAAGAACTGCAGAAATTGCCTCTTCAATCGCATACCCTTCTCTCGTTAATCCAAATGATTGCCCAAGCATCATCGCTACTGAACGCATCATCGCAATTGGATTCGCTTTATTTTTACCTGCAATATCTGGCGCTGATCCGTGAATAGGCTCATATAAAGACGGCCCGTTTTCCGCATGGCTCGCTGATGGAAGCATTCCTAATGACCCTGCTAATACAGAAGCCTCGTCGCTCAAAATATCACCAAATAAATTTTCTGTTACGATAACGTCAAATCTCCTTGGGTTTCGAATTAACTCCATAGCAGCTGCATCTACTAAAATGTGCTCTAATTCAACATTAGGATAACGAAGAGCTACTTCTTCCGTAACAGCTCTCCACAATTTACTAGATTCTAAAACATTCGCTTTATCAATAGAGGTTACTTTTTTCTCTCTCTTACTCGCTAATTGAAAAGCATACGACACGATACGTTCAATTTCATGACGATGGTACGTAAGTGTATCAGTTGCCGATTCTTCCGTTCTTTCTTTCGGATAAGAGAAATAAATACCGCCTGTTAGTTCACGAACGACAACGAAGTCAATTTCATCTGCGTTTTTTAATGGCGATAAATGTGCAGTTGCGCTTTCTACTGTTACAGGACGAACGTTCGCAAATACACCAAGTCCTTTTCTTAAAGCTAATAATCCTTTCTCTGGCCTTTCTTTCGCATCATCCCACCGCGGTCCACCAACCGCTCCAAGTAAAACCGCATCACTCGCTAAACAAGCGGCAAGTGTTCGCTGTGGTAATGGTTGCCCATTTAAATCGATAGCCGCTCCGCCAAAGTACTCATCTTGTAAATGAAAGTGATGTCCATATAGCCTCTCTACCATATGCAATACTTCCTTCGCGCTTTCCATAATTTCCGGACCAACACCATCACCCGCTAAACAAACGATACGTTTTTCCAATTAAAACACTCCTTTTTATCTGAATTTTCAGAAATATATTTTGATAAGTAAGGGACAATCCCCTCACTTATCAAACAGTTACTTCACAAGAGTAATAAAAGATTTTAATTTTCCGGCCGCATGAACATACGCTCTCGCCGATGCTTCTAATACGTCTTGCGCAACACCAAAACCTGATACTTGATGAGTTCCTTCTTTTAATTCAACATGAACATGTGCAAGTGCATCTTGACCTTGCGTTATAGATTGTATGCGATAATCCGCTAAGTCACATTCTAATCCTAAAATTCTTTGAATTGCATTATAGATCGCTTCAATACTTCCAGAACCAGTTGCTGCATCTTCGTACATATTTCCTTCCTCATCTTTTAGTACAACCGTTGCACACTGTGTGCTATTTGATACGAAATGTACTTGCAATTGAGTAATGCTATATTGCTGAGCCGCAAATGCTGCTTCACCAAGCATAAGCGCACGTAAATCTTCTTCTGTAATTTCTTTTTTACGGTCAGCCAAGTTTTTAAATGCTTCAAACACCACATCTCGTTCTTCTTTTGTAAACTCATAACCAAGTTCTTTCATTTTTTCAGTAAACGCATGGCGCCCGGAATGCTTTCCTAATACAAATAGATTTTGTGACTCTCCAATCAGTGATGGTTCAATAATTTCATACGTCGTTACTTCTTTTAATACACCGTCTTGATGAATACCTGATTCGTGAGCAAAAGCATTTGCTCCAACAATCGCCTTATTTTTCGGTACAACCATACCCGTTAACCGACTTACTAACGTACTCGTCGCTTTAATTTCTTTTAATGCCATAGAGGATTCTGCTTCATAGAAATCTTTTCTAATATGGAGAGCAACCGCGACTTCTTCTAGCGCCGCATTCCCCGCTCTTTCTCCAATTCCATTAATCGTTCCTTCTACTTGTAACGCTCCGCCTTCAACCGCAGCTAACGAATTCGCTACTGCCATCCCAAGATCATCGTGACAATGACAAGAGAAAATTGCTTTTTCATACGACGGAACGGATTCTTGTAAGTATTTAAAAAGAGAATAATATTCTTCTGGATTCGTATATCCAACTGTATCAGGAATATTGATTACATTCGCTCCTGCGCGAATCGCGACTTCTACTGCTTCAGCTAAAAATGCTCTCGATGTTCTTGTTGCATCTTCTGCTGAAAATTGAACTGTTGGAAATAGTGATTTCCCGAGCGTAACCGAGCGATGTATGCTATCTAATACATCTTCTTTTGACATACAAAGCTTATATTTCATATGAATGTCACTCGTAGCTAAAAATACGTGTAAACGAGGAGAGACAGCGCCTTTCACAGCTTCATAGGCTCTTCGAATATCACTTTCTTTCGCTCTAGCTAAACTCATAACCGTAGCATTTTGAATGGTATTTGCGATACGTTTTACCGATTGAAAATCACCTTCAGAAGCTGCTGCGAATCCAGCTTCCATTACATTAATACCAAGTCTCTCTAGTTGCCTCGCAATCTGTAATTTCTCTTGTTCATTTAAATTAACTCCTGGTGATTGTTCGCCATCACGTAGCGTCGTATCCATGAACAAAATTTGCTTCATATTATTTGACCCCTGCCTTTACTCGCGGCTGTACAAACGGCATCATTTCACGTAATTTACGTCCAACTACTTCGATTTCATGTTCATTTTCTTTTTCATTTGTCGCATGGAAATTTGGTTTTCCTGCTTTATGCTCTGCAATCCAGCCTCTTGCAAATGTACCATCTTGAATTTCTGCTAGCACTGCACCCATCGCTTTCTTCGTATCTTCCGTTACAACGCGTGGTCCTGATACGAAGTCGCCCCACTGCGCTGTATCTGAAACTGAATATCTCATATTTTCAAGTCCGCCTTCATACATAAGGTCAACGATTAGTTTTAGTTCATGTAAACATTCAAAATATGCAACTTCCGGTTGATAACCAGCATCAACTAACGTTTCAAACCCAGCTTTTACTAGTGCAGTCACTCCGCCGCAAAGTACAGCTTGCTCTCCAAATAAATCTGTTTCTGTTTCTTCTTTAAACGTTGTTTCTAATACACCTGCTCTCGTCGCCCCAATTCCATCTGCATATGAAAGTGCCTTTTCAGTCGCAACTCCTGTTGCATCTTGATATACTGCAAATAATGCAGGAACAGCTCCCCCTTCCGCAAACGTACGACGTACTAGATGTCCTGGACCTTTCGGTGCTACTAGAAATACATCTACATTAGCTGGCGGTTTTACTTGATCAAAGTGAACATTAAATCCATGCGCGAAAACGAGAGAATTGCCGCCTTGTAAGTTTGGTGCAATTTCAGCTTCATATACTTCCGGCTGTAATTCATCAGGTAGTAGAATCATTACTACATCTGCTTTTTCTGCTGCTTCCGCTACTGTATATACAGAAAAACCGTCTTCTTTCGCCTTATCCCATGACTTCCCTTTCCTCAGTCCTACTACCACATCAAATCCGTTATCACGTAAGTTTTGCGCATGCGCATGGCCTTGCGATCCATATCCGATGATTGCTACTTTCTTTTCCTTTAATACATTTACCGTTACGTCTTTTTCATAATAAACTTTCGCCATTTTCATTTCCCCCTATTTTTTAAATAATTATTGAATTAACATAACCTGTTTATCTTGTTTTTTCATACTACGTGTAAATGCTGTTACACCTGTTCTAGCAATTTCTTTCAAACCATATGGACGAAGTAATTCAATTAACGCTTCTACTTTCTCCTGGGTACCTGTTACTTGCACCACTATGGAATCCTTCCCAACGTCTATTACAGCGGCTCGGAACGGTTCAATTAAACTATATAATTCTGCTCTTGCTACAGACGTTGCTACTTTAATAAGTGCAAGTTCTCTAGCGATCATCGCTTCTTCTGTAATATCTGATACTTTCAGTACATCGATTTGCTTATGAAGTTGTTTAATTAACTGCTCAACTTGCTGTTCATTTTCAACGTGTACAACAATCGTCATTCTCGAAATATCCGATGATTCCGTATGACCTACTGAAATACTTTCAATATTAAAATGTCTACGTGTCATAACACCTGTAATTCGATTTAACACACCGCTTTGATTTCGAACTGTCGCTGTTACAATTCTCTTCACCTTTTCTCCACTCCCTCCATTTGATGAACGCCTTTTCCTGGGGCAACCATCGGCATTACCTTTTCGGATTGAAGTACGCGGCAATCAATTACAACAGGCTCTCTTAACTCAATTGCATACTGTAATTGTTGCTTTGCAAGAAGTGGGTCTTCAATACGAACACCTTTTATGCCATAAGCATTGGCAAGCGCAACAAAATCTGGTTGGCATGAAAGTAAGGAGTGCGAATATCGCCCATTATAAAATTCCTCTTGCCATTGTCTTACCATCCCTAAAGCTTCATTATTTAAAATAAAAACTTTAACTGGTAAAGAATGCTCTTTTAACACACTAAGTTCTTGCAGGGTCATTTGAAATCCAGCATCACCGACAATTGCAATAACTAGTTCTTCAGGCTTTGCGATTTGTGCACCTATTGCTGCTGGAAACCCGAAGCCCATTGTTCCTAAGCCTCCAGAAGTTACCCATTTATCTGGATTTTTCAGCGGATAATATTGAGCTGCCCACATTTGATGTTGCCCAACATCTGTCGTTACAATCGCTTCCCCTTTCGTAATTTCGTATAGCATATCAATTGCATATTGAGGCTTAATACATTCCGAATGCTCTTTGTAAGAAAGAGGGTATTTTTCTTTTCTACTATTCAATAATGAGAGCCAATCATTGTGATTTACTTCCCCTTCCTTAAAGTTGAGTAGAGCTTCTAATGCTTGCTTCGCACTCGCAACAATTGGAATTTCAGTCGGCACATTTTTTCCGATTTCCGCTGGATCAATATCTATATGTGCGACAATCGCTTCTTTAGCAAAATAAGCTAAATTTCCAGTAAGACGATCGTCAAATCTTGCTCCTATATTTATAAGTAGATCACATTCATATAACGCCATATTAGCCGTGTAAGAACCGTGCATTCCTCCCATCCCAAGAAATAATTTATCATCTGGCGGAAAACCACCAAGACCAAGTAATGTATGAACAACAGGAATTTCATATTTACGAGCAAAGCTTGTTAATTCTTTCGATGCCTTTGCATGCAATACACCTGCTCCAGCTAAAATTAACGGTTTTTTTGAAGTCGCAATCGCTTGTAATAATTTGTTTATTTGTAGTAGATTCGGTTCGTAATTAGGCTGGTATCCTGGTAAATCCATTTGTACATCACTACATCGCTCACCTTTCTCTACTACCATATCTTTCGGAAGGTCAATTACGACTGGGCCTGGTCTTCCTGTTCTAGCGATATGAAATGCTTCTTTAATAATTCGGGGTAAATCCGATGCTTTTCGTACTTGATAATTATGTTTTGTCACCGGCATCGTAAGCCCCATAATATCAGCTTCTTGGAAAGCATCACTCCCGATTAACGTTGTTGCTACTTGCCCTGTAAATACAACAAGTGGCAATGAATCAATCATCGCGTCAGCTAGACCAGTAATAACATTTGTAGCACCCGGTCCACTTGTTGCAATTACCACTCCTGGATTTCCTGTAATTCTTGCATATCCTTCAGCAGCATGAATTGCACCTTGCTCATGCCTCGTTAAAATATGCGGAATTTCACAATCATAAAGCGCATCATATAGAGGTAAAACCGCACCACCTGGATAACCAAAAATCACCTCTACTCCTTCCTTTTCTAGCGCTTCTAACAATAGCTGTGCACCAGTTGCCAGTTTCTCTTCCGTTTTTGAAGACATTTTTCTTATAAGCCCCCTTTTTTAAAACATTTATAAAATAAAAAAATCCTACGTCCACACTCCAGCTATGTGCTGAAGGGACGAAAGATTTCGCGGTACCACCCTTCTTTGCAAGATTACTCTTGCCTCAGTGACTCGGGATATGAGTCTAGCTAATAACGGAGCTACCGTCTAAGCCTAAACAAACGTTTCAGCTTAGCACTCAAGGGTGATGTTCGTCGACGTGAACCATCGGTTTCCAGCAACCACCGACTCTCTGTGAGGCTTCACAGTCAACTACTCCTCCCTATCAACGCTTTATCATGTCATAAGAGCTATTATCCAACTTTATTTTCTTCGTAAATTTTCTCTCCATCTTCTACAACTAATTTACGGAATTCTTCTAATAAACGATTCGTATGTGGCCCTGTTCTACCTAAACCAATCGTTCTTCCATCTACTGTCGTAACAGCAATTACTTCAGCAGCTGTTCCTGTTAAAAACACTTCATCAGCTACATATACATCATGCCTTGTAAATAATTCTTCTCTTACGTCATATCCAAGTTTTTCGCCGATTTCTAAAATCGCGTTTCGTGTAATACCTTCTAACGCTCCAGCAGAACTTGGTGGTGTAATTAATTTATTTCCCTTCACAATAAATACATTATCTCCAGAGCCTTCAGCTACATATCCTTGGTCATTTAACATAAGTGCTTCTTGTACTCCAGCTAATTTCGCCTCAATGCGAACTAAAATATTATTTAAGTAATTTAAAGATTTTACTTGAGGCGATAAAACATCCGGGCGATTGCGACGCGTTGCAACTGTTATAATCGGAATCCCTTTTTCATAATATTCTTGTGGAAATAAAGATAATTGCTCTGCAATTACTACTACATTTGGTTTCGTACAAGAATCGGGATCTAATCCCAAGTTCCCAGGTCCTCTTGATACAACGAGGCGGATATATCCATTAGATATTTTGTTTTGTCGAATCGTTTCAACAACGATTTTCGTTGCTTCTTCTAACGTATATGGAATTTCTAACATGATGGATTTCGCTGATTCATATAACCGGACAAGATGCTCTCTCAAACGGAAAACATTACCGCTATATACCCTAATTCCTTCGAACACTCCATCGCCATATAAATAGCCATGATCATATACTGAAACCTTTGCTTCGTCTTTTGGAACAAATTCTCCATTTAAGAAAATCCACTGCTCGTTCACTTGAAAGCGCCCCCTATGTTCTATGAGTTTTTTATTGTTTCCTAGTCTACTCTCCTTTTTAAATAAATCAAGTGAATTTTTAGAAAATTTTTAATTTTTAATCGTACGTACATCTTTGTTTATATTGATTTAATAACATTGTTAACGTTTACAAAAAGTCAAAATTTTTTTTCGTCAAATTCTACTAAAAAAAATATTTGTTTAAAAGAAGGGTTTTCGCCAATTGATACGAATCTATTGTATTCAATAAACGGACGTCCGATTTTATAAATCCGGTAATATACAACGACTTTTGGTGAAAAAGGGGGAAAATAACAAAAATAACGCTGTCTAAAAATAACATTCATATTTTTCATTTAGTAATCATAATCCTATTTTTAAAAAACAATTTGTCAAATTGAAGGAGGAAATAACAATGGCGTGTGTACAAATTAAAGGAACGAGACAAGAGGTAGTAGAAATGCTTCAATTATTTGATTTAATGGATACGAAAGGTTTTTGTAAATTCGATAATTACGTTGAAGTAGAACCACATAGCAAAAAACATAACAACTACACAGCTTCAATCGATATTCAGTCTAATAACAGTTCAGCACAAGATACATTAAACGATCAATTCGTAAGTCAAATGCTTACTGGTGTATATAACGACTAAACAAATATTCTCTTCCTACCATCTTTTCATAAATATATGCTATGAACTTGAGCATACTAGCAACTAGATGGTAGGAGGTGAAAATTATGGCTAGAATTGGTGTTGAGAACTCTTTAACTGATGTTCAACAAGCTCTTCAGCAACAAGGACATGAAGTCGTTTCACTTAACTCTGAAAATGATGCACATGGGTGTGATTGTTGCGTTGTAACCGGGCAAGATTCTAATATGATGGGCATTGCAGATACATCGATAAAAGGATCTGTAATTAAAGCACATGGTTTAACAACAGATGAAATTTGTCAGCAAGTTGAAAACCGCACTTAATCATTTTTATCACATTATTTGTGAGCTAACATGTAAAGGGAATAGAATGGTTCCACTGATTATAGTTTCAATTTATTTATAGAAAGAGGGCTCCTTTTCAAAAGGAGCCCTCTTTTTTATATTCACCTAACGGGAAAGTAACATATACTGGATGAAAGCCCTACCTCTCTCTCATCATTACGGTTCCACTGACCGCTCCTTGATTCACTAGTATACATATAAAGCTTACATATACAATTTATAGGGTTTGTTCACAAAAGTTGTTGGTAAGACTACCCGATCTTTCGCAAACTTTTCGTATTATATTCATAAGATTTATTTACTTTACACTAGCTTTAACCGAGACACGAATTAAAATTCTAACACCAATACAATAACTTGTCAACATTTTTTACAAATTAAAAACAGACATTAACGGTTTGTCTGTTTTAGAATGGAGCTTTTTCTTTTATTACATATACAACAAAACCGCTTACTAACATACATAAGCCAACTACTAAGTTTTTGATATTAATCATAAATTCCTCTCCCTTATTCCACACATCATATATATTTACAGTTCAATTATTCCGATCGTCATAAAGCGCACTTTTTCTAATATATCATAATTCCTAAAAAATGCAAGTTCACTTTTGGCGACCATTCACAAATTTATCCACAGTGCTTGGCACAGTATTTAACGCTTTTTCAATTAAATGTGTACTACTATTGAGATGCAACACTTGCACACCGTTAGAACCAACTACTAAAAAAGCAACTGGGCTAATAGAAACCCCAGCCCCGCTTCCGCCTCCGAATGGATGACTTTGCCTGTTCTCTTTATGCTGCCCTTGTCCGCCGTTATGTTTTTCAGAAATAAAATCCCCTTTAAAGTCACTTCCACCAGCTCCAAAACCAAAAGCCACTTGAGATACTGTTAATACTACATTTCCGTCAGCTGTTGAAACCGGACTTCCAACAATCGTATTTACATCTACCATCTCTTTTAAATTTGTCATTGCTGTTTTCATTAAATTTTCAATTGGATGTTCCATTATGTACTACACCCTTTCCTCATTATTCTTTTTTATACTTTCCAAAATAGAGGAAGTCATACTAAGTTTTCCTATTTTGAAAAAACATTTTCCACTTTCCAATTGGATATTACTCCCTGTACATGCTCGGATAAAAAGGGAAAAGAGATACATACTACTATTGAACCTTGTTATGAAAGGAGTCCTTACTTTGACTGAGAAATTTGATGAATATAAAAAAAGAGATCGAATAGATAGTGATTATAAAGAAGAATACGCAGCTGAAGTTGCACCACAGCATATCGATTATGATGATAAAGATAACGCTGAGGTAAGATCGTCTGCAGCTGGATCGACTGCTGGTTTCATTGCTCTTGCCTTAGCAATATTATCATTATTCACATTCCCAACACTATTTGGTCTTGTGTCTGTTCTACTTGGTATTTACGCTTATAATCGCGGGGCTACTGTAACTGGCGGTACCGCTGCCATTGTGGGTGGTATCGCTGCACTCATTGCGATTTTATTCCGAGTGGCGCTTATTGGTTTATTGTTCTCTCTTTTTTAAAAAGAAAAAGGTATCTCGCTTTATGCGGGATACCTTATCCTGTAAATACATCTTCTGATGGATATTTAATTTTTTGTTTTGCTGGTCGTGCCAAAGAGAACACAAGTGTTAACGGTCCGATTAATCCACAAAACATAACAAACATAATAATACATTTTCCAAATGCCGATAGCTTCGCAGTAATCCCCATTGTTAACCCTACTGTACCAAACGCTGAAATTGTCTCAAATAATAACTGAATAAAACTGAAGTCTTCTGTAAGCATTAATACAAATACCGCTGTAAAAATAAGTATTTGACTAGCAACGACAATTGCTAACGCTCTCGTTACTGTCGACATTTTAATCGTACGCTGAAATAAAACAAAATTCTCTTTCTTTCTAAAGAAAGAAAGAACTGATGTAATTAAAATAACGAATGTCGTTAACTTAATTCCACCGCCTGTCGATACACTTCCCGCACCAATAAACATTAATACCATCGTAAATAGTATCGATGACTCTTCCATCCCCCCATAATCTACCGTGTTAAAACCAGCTGTACGAGGTGTAATTCCTTGGAAGAACGAAGCCCATAATTTTTCATTTAAAGATAAGTGCCCCAAAGTCTTCACATTATTATATTCCAATACAAAAATCACAATCATCGCAATAACATTAAGTGCTATCGTTCCAACAATCATGATTTTGGAGTGCAGTGATAATTTTCGGAAACTACGGCTATACCATATATCAATTAATACCGTAAATCCTAACCCTCCTATTACAATTAAAGAACAAATCCCAATATTAATAATAGGATCTCCTACATATCTTGTTAAATTATCTGGCCAAAGCGCAAAGCCGGCATTATTATATGACGCAATAACGTGAAAAATACTATAGTATAAACCTTTTCCAAAACCAAACTCTGGAATAAAGCGAATCGATAAAAAGATAACTCCAATTAGCTCAATACAAATAGAAAAAATAAAAACACGTTTTACTAATTTCACAAGACCACCAATATTTGTTTGATTAAATGCTTCTCCAATTAATAATCGGTGGCGTAAACCAATTTTTTTCCCTAATACCCAAACAATTAAAATGGCTATCGTCATAAGACCGAGACCACCCGTTTGAATTAAAAACATAATAACAATTTCACCAAACATCGTAAACGTACTCGCAGTATCTACAACACCTAAACCGGTTACAGTCGCTGCCGACGTAGCTGTAAAGAAAGCATCTACCCAACTAATATGTACTTTCGTTGCAAACGGTAACTTTAATAACAATCCTCCGACCACAATTAAACAAAAAAAGCCTAATGCTAAAATTTGTGGTGGATTCAATCGTATAAAACGATTATACAACCCTTGTTTTTTTGCTACTTCCATATCACTAACTCCCTTTATCAAGTGAAGCTTTTATCCCCTCATAAATAAAGACTCTTTAAGAGCCTACAAGTAGCGGGATAAACCTTATATTCTTATAATATAGTTGAGCATAATCCTTTTTTTCATAGATTTCAACTTTTATTTATATTCAGACTCCTATCGTTTTACAAAAGAATATTTTCTATTATATCTCCACTTATACTATAACTCTTACAACAACTATTTTATCCTTTTTCAAATTCCCCTATCTTTCACTCCAAGTTCACACGAGAGTCACATCTACCTTTTATAGTATATGTATCGGAGCTGTTCCTCCCTAATTTATAAGACATTCCCCAGTGTCTTGAACAGCTTTCCATCCCTAATTAAATTGACATAAATTGTCCCCTTCCCTTGACCATCCTATATGTGATGGTCTTATTTTTTTATTCTTTCTATCTTTTATTTGAAACTCCCTCTCTCTTTCACTCCATGTTCACACGAGGATCACATCTACCTTTTATAGTATACGTATCGGAGCTGTTCCTCCCTAATTTATAAGACATTCCCCAGTGTCTTGAACAGCTTTCCATCCCTAATTAAATTGACATAAATTGTCCCCTTCCTTTGACCATCCTATATGTGATGGTCTTATTTTTTTATTCTCTCTTTCTTCTTACTTAAAACTCCCTCTCTCTTTCACTCTATGTTCATATCTATCTTTTATAGTATATGTATCGAAGCTGTTCCTCCCTAATTTATAAGACATTCCCCAGTGTCTTTGAATAGCTTCCATCCCTAATTAAATTGATATAAATTGTCCCCTTCCCTAGGCCATCATGTGATGGTCTATTTTGTTTTCCACATACATAATTTAACTCTCTTCGCTTATCTCAGCAAAATTGATCTATCCATATTCAAACAAATATTTAGATACAAAACATTCAGAAAATACTGTCAAAATAGGCATTTTTTCGGTACAATTAATTTAGAAAGTAATTTTACAAAAATAAGGGGGGCTTTTATTGAAACAAACAAAGGCAATCTTAGTTGCATTATTTCTCGGTCTAGTTGTTGGACTCACTTTAAATTTAGCTGCTCCATCCATTTTTGAGCCATTAAATCAATATGTGTTCAATCCACTTGGTCAATTATTTATTCGCCTCATTAAAATGCTAGTTGTTCCTGTTGTATTCATTTCTATCGTACTTGGGGCTGCTGGTCTTGGAGATCCGAAACAGCTTGGAAGAATCGGCTTAAAATCAATTTCATTCTTTCTCGTAACAACAGCAGTTGCCATCTCTATTGCGGTTACATTTGCACTTATCATCAAACCAGGAGCTGGTGGTAACTTTAAAACAGACGGGCTTAAGTATGAAGGTGCAAAAACTGAAACATCTTTCATCGACACACTACTTAACATCGTGCCAGATAACCCAGCAAAAGCGATGGCTGATGGTAACATGTTACAAATCATTGCCTTTGCCGCATTGATCGGACTCGGTTTAGCTGTTTTAGGAAAACGAGTTCAAGGTATCCATTCATTACTTGAACAGGGCAACGAATTAATGATGTATCTTGTTAATCTCGTCATGAAATTAGCTCCAATCGGAACATTCGGGTTGCTCGCTTCGTCCGTTGGTAAAATGGGTCTTGCAGGCGTCTCTGCGATGTTCAAGTATATGATTGTCGTTATGTTGGTACTCATTATTCACGGTGTCTTCGTATACGGCGGCTTATTAAAGGTATTGGCAAAAGAAAGTATTATTCGTTTCTTTAAACATTTCGGACCGGTAATGGCAATTGGATTTAGTACATCTAGCTCTAATGCATCTCTTCCATTTGCTATGAAAACCGCACAAGAAAAACTTGGAGTTCCAAAAGCGATAAGCTCTTTTGTACAACCACTAGGTGCAACGATTAATATGGATGGCACTGCCATTATGCAAGGTGTGGCAACTGTATTTATCGCTCAAGTGTACGGAGTTGAACTTACATTAGCACAATTAGCCATGGTCGTATTAACTGCTGTACTAGCTAGTATCGGCACTGCTGGTGTACCAGGTGTTGGACTTGTAATGCTTACGATGGTTTTAAATCAAGTAAACCTACCAGTAGAAGGTATTGCTTTAATTATCGGTATTGATCGCATCCTAGATATGTCTAGAACAGCTGTAAATATTTCCGGTGATGCAATTTGCGCAATGATTGTCGCAAAATCAGAAGAAAAATATAATACAGATCAATCGGCAGCATCTTAAATCAAAAAAGGAGTGAATTATTTCACTCCTTTTTTGATTTGCTTCCTTTTTTCGAACGATATTCTTTTCCTTTATTATCATTACCTGTTTCAAATTCAGTACTAAACTCCTGCTGGAATTGCCCTGATTTCGGTGAACCTTGATTTCCGCTACCTTTACTACCATTACGATTCGTCATATTTCTACCTCCTTCCTTTATTAGTAGTATGGCGCTCTATCTTTTTTCATACACATTTTATTTTTTATCATCTATTACACACAGAAGAAGACCTTCCATATATGAGGAAGGTCTTCTTTTTCATTAGGTAAGCGTTTTCTTATTTGTAATTATTTAAATAAGTTTTTTAGAAATAGATATCATTATATCCATTTCATCTTCTGAAAGTGCGGAAAATCTTTCTTGTAAATATTTCTTTTTCTCACCTTCCATTTTCGCCACTAAATCTTTCCCTTGTTCTGTAATCTCCAAATATACAACTCGGCGATCTGACGTAGAGCGTGAACGAGTTACAAAACCTTTATTAATTAATTTTTCTGTAACAGCTGTAATATGACTATTCGACACATTTAACTCATTCGCTACACGTGATACCATTTCTTTATTCGTACGATTCAATATTCTAAGGACGATGAACTCATTCCACGGTATGTAACCACCAAATATTTTTCCAATATCATTACGCAACGTGCGAAACATTGCAAAAACATTTGTCGATAGTTCTTCCATTAATTGTTCTCGATTTTGAGACAATTTTGACAGCCCCTTTTATTTCATTTAGTTAAATAAAAACCTTATTAATAATTTTACATGAAATCTTACTTTTTGTCACCTTATTTTCCCATAATTCGTAGTTTTTTAATAGATATTTCATGGTACAATGAAATTGATTTTCCAGAAAAAGGAGTTGGGATAATGAGTGAAGAAGACAAATTTTCTAATCTCAGTCTAAAAGATAAGACTATTATTATTAGTGTTGTTATTCTTATTCTCATTATATTCTTTGCATTTATATTCTTTGTATATGTAGGAATCTTTCAAATTACAGGTATAGAATATTCATCAAGAACAGCTCTACTACTCTTTTTTTACTTATTATTTTATTAGATGGTATTACATATTTTATATTCATTTTCTTTAAAGTGCTCCTACATCCAATGATGACAAGTATGCCCAATTGGCTCTCAATTGCTCTGCTCTCTATAATTGAAATTACGTTAGATTGGTTTGTCATACATACCGCCGATGACTGGATAGAGAGTGTACAAATGTCCAACATAGCTGAATTATGTGTCGCACTATTCCTTTACACACTAAATAAATTATTTAGTGATAAGAAAGAGTAAGAATACAAGCTTTTCTATATAAAAATTGGTACAATAAAAATAAATCATACTAAAGAGGTGTTACTTATGAACTTACTACAATGGGCTGATAAAGGCATGTCCTTTGATACATATGTGAATGAAATGAAAGTAAACCAATACGAGCTACTACACATTTACAATAACTTTTTAATTCCAAATGAATTACTTCCTATATTAGAAGAACGCCAAAATGATGGCTGGCGTGTTATCGTATTAACAGCTGATTGGTGCGGCGATGCTCTTTTATGTGTACCTGTTATGAAACGAATTTCTGAAGTTGCAAATATTGATATGCGTTTATTAATTCGCGATGAAAACTTAGAGTTAATGGATCAATACTTAACAAACGGAACAGCACGTGCGATTCCAATCTTTATTTTCATTGATAAAGACGGAAATGAACAAGCCGTCTTTGGACCACGAGCTCCAAAAATACAAGAATTAGTAACTTCAATGCGCGCTACATTACCTGAAAAAGAAGATCCAACATTCGAAGAGAAACAAAAAGAAATGTATGCTAATTTCCGTGCTACATTAGCTGATGATACTTCTCTTTGGGAACATGTAATGGAAAGCATGATTGAAAAAGTAGTAAAATAAAAAACATGCCGAATTCGGCATGTTTTTTATTTTACTAAATTATAATCCTTTTTTCTGAGAATATACAGCATCTACGCACGCTGCTAAACGTTCCATTTCACCCATGTATATTCCACGTGTCATCCACCCAGTCAACTTGTACATAATCTTATATAAAAAATTCTTCGGTTCAAATTCTACGATTAAAGTAAGCGATGTACCTTCTTCATCCTCTTCTAACATATAAGTTGCAGCTGTATAACCTTGCTTCATCTCACATCCAACTGAAACGATATACGGTTCATCATACTCTAAAATTTCCGCCTCAAATTCATATATTTTCTTCCCCATCTTTTGTACAGATATATATTTGTCACCTTCACGAGGGTTTTCAACATCTATATTTGAAGGATACCTATTTTCTACCATAAAGGTACTCCATTCTAGTATTTTCTCGTCATTGTGTACATAATCAAATACAACATCAATTGGTGCTGGAATTACTATTTCTATTGCAAAACTCACTAAATTGCTCCTCTCAAATACCCTATCGATTTCCTTAAAATTATTATAACGAAATCATTATGGCATATTTCACATGGTGAAATACAAGTAATTGAAGGTAAAAGTTTCATTTTTCTCTCTCTATAAAAAAATACCCTACAGAGTAGACTTTTTTTCAAGAGTCTATTCTATAGGGTATTGCTGATATTTTATACTTACATAATGAAGAAATAGAATACCGCAGCTAAAATGAAACGGTAGTAAGCGAACGGTGTTAGTTTTACACGACCTAATAATTTTAAGAATGAAACAATTGCAAGCATCGCAACAACGAATGCTGTAATAAATCCAGTTGCAAATAACGGTATATCAGCCGCGCTTAATATATCCCAGCTTTTAATTAAATCTAAGGCACTTGCAGCTACCATCATTGGCACCGCTAAAATAAATGTATATTCCGCTGCCGCTGTATGCGAAACACGTGCTAATAAACCACCACTTATTGTTGATCCAGAACGAGAAAACCCTGGCCAAAGTGCTAAACATTGGAACATTCCGATTGTAAATGCTTGCTTATATGTGATTTCATCTAACGTTCTTGCTGTACTTGGTTTTGAAAACTTCTCAGCAACAATCATTAAAATACCACCAGCTACTAAGCTAATAACAACCGGTCCTGGACCGAATAAAACTTCTTTAATTGCGCTATGGAATAGTACGCCGAGTATGCCGGCAGGAATCATCCCGATAATAATATGTAATAAATTTAAAGATGGTCCATCAGTTACTTTCCCTATTCCAACTAATGACCATAAACGTTTCCAAAATATAACAACAACTGCTAAAATCGATCCCAACTGAATAACAACTTCGAAAACTTTCGCTCTATCGTCTTCAAATCCAATTAAGTGTCCTGTTAAAATCATATGTCCTGTTGATGATACTGGTAAAAACTCTGTTAAACCTTCAACAGCACCCATGATTAATCCAATTAACCAATCAGCCACAAGTAGTGCCTCCTTAATAACGAATATGTAATTTTTTCACACCTTATCATAATACCTTATCCCTTTTCAAAGTGCATCCTTTTTTTATTGATTTCATTTGTTGTATACGCTTATTTCTTTTCTATTTTTTGATTAAATTGTATGATAATAAGAGTTTGTTTTTTACGTTGAAAGGGGATTTTATGAAAGAAACTACTTCATTCTCACAAAAGTTAAAGCAATTTTTACTACTCTTTTTCCCGATTTTTGTAACGCAAATGTCATTATTTGCGATGAGCTTTTTTGATACGACAATGTCAGGACATGCGAGTCCTATTGATTTAGCGGGTGTTGCTATCGGAACAAGTATATGGCTTCCCGTTAGTACCGGCTTAACAGGAATTTTAATGGCTACTACTCCTATTGTTGCACAGCTCGTTGGATCAAAGAAAAAGGAGGACGTTCCCCACATTGTCATACAAGCAGTATATTTAGCAATTTGTGCTAGTTTCGTTGTTATCCTTATCGGATTCTTCGCTGTTTCACCTATTTTAAATGGCATGCAATTAGAAGAACCCGTGGAACGTATTGCAGCACAATTTTTAATTATTATCGCGATTGGAATTATCCCTTTATTTACTTACACCGTCTTACGTGGATTTATTGATGCATTAGGAAAAACTCGAACAACGATGATTATTACATTACTATCATTACCAATTAATGTAGTATTAAATTACTTATTAATTTTTGGTCACTTTGGCTTTCCAAAACTCGGTGGTGTTGGTGCGGCAATCGCTTCTGCAGCAACCTATTGGTGTATTTTAATTATTACGGTTATTATTATTCGTACGAAAGAGCCTTTCGCTTCTTTCAATATCTTTAAACAGTTATACCGCCCTTCCTTTACAATCTGGAAGGAATTCCTGAAACTTGGCGTCCCTATCGGATTTGCTATCTTTTTTGAGACGAGTATTTTCGCTGCGGTAACACTTATGATGAGTAATTTTAGTACGACAACAATAGCAGCACATCAAGCAGCTATGAACTTTGCTTCCTTGTTATATATGACTCCTTTAAGTTTAGCAATGGCAATGACGATAGCCGTTGGATTTGAAGTTGGAGCAAAACGATACAATAATGCGAAACAATATGGATTTATCGGAATTGGGTTAGCCCTTGCTTTCGCTCTTTTATATTCAATCCTTCTTTATTTCTTTGATGATGAAATTGCTTCTATTTATACGACAAATGCAAATGTCCATCATTTAGCTAAAGAATTTCTTATATTCGCGATTTTATTTCAAATTTCAGATGCGATTGCAACTCCAGTACAAGGAGCACTTCGTGGTTATAAAGACGTAAATGTTGCCTTAATTATGACATTAATAGCTTATTGGGTAATAGGTCTACCTCTTGGCTACATGCTAGCAACTTATACTGACTGGGCAGCAAAAGGTTATTGGATCGGTCTTATTATCGGTCTAGCATTTGGAGCAACCTTCCTGCTTATCCGTCTCTTTCAAGTACAAAGAAAATATACAACGCAAAGCAGCCGCTAATGATATAGCGGCTGTTTTCTTCATGCATATTTTTTCTTGTAACGTGTAACATAATGAAAAAGAAAGGTGGATACATATGGACGAAAAACAAAAGAAACAATCATTCGATGAAGAATTCGCCCCTGAAATTTCACCTGGATATCGGCAAGATGTACATAAGCCACCTAAATATAAAAACACTTCTTTTTTAATGGGCATTACCATTTTCGCAGCTGTATTACTCGTGCTCATCATTTTCGTCTATTTTTAAGGAAGGGTGGTCTATTATATGAAGAAACAAGATTCAAATCGTTCAAAAAGAACTGTTAAAACAGAAAAAGGATATGCAGGAGATTCTGTTCATACACTGAAACAAGTTGAGCAAGGAAATTTATACATTGCTCAAAAAGAACTTGGTCAACAAAATGAAAATCTTTAAAGTCCCTCTGCTTCTGAACTGTACCCCGAATCATGG
>NZ_NADV01000065.1:0-1501 GCF_003264175.1 Bacillus sp. SRB_331
TGACTAACTCCAAATTTCCCTAAAATAAAAAAGCTACTGCTCCTTTTGAACTGTACCCTATAAAATGGACAGTTTAATAAAAAAGCCCTGAAAAA
Organism: Bacillus sp. SRB_331; assembly: GCF_003264175.1. Taxonomy (NCBI): domain Bacteria; kingdom Bacillati; phylum Bacillota; class Bacilli; order Caryophanales; family Bacillaceae; genus Bacillus; species Bacillus sp. SRB_331. The sequence goes on from NZ_NADV01000065.1 coordinate 96, forward strand.
TCAAGCACTTAAAAGGTGGTTCCGATATTCGATCGGAGCCATCTTTTTTAATGTCCACTGATAACGATTATAATTATACTCCTCCATATAATCCTTTATGTTGAGCTCAAGGGATTCAAAGGTTTGACAATCTTTATAATCTAATTCATCTTTCATATGACCAAAAAAGGATTCCATTGGTGCATTGTCTAAACAATTGCCCCTACGGGACATAGATTGTCTGATCCCCATTTCTCTTACACGTTTCTGAAATTCAGGGTGTGTATAATGAATACCTTGGTCTGAATGTAGAAGCGCTTCAGGATGAATGACTTCTCCTAATCTCTCTTTCAAGTTATCTAATGTTTGATAGACGATATCCATTCGTAAAGAGGAAGAGACATGATAGGCTAAAATCTCTCGTGTTGCGCTGTCTTTTACACATGATAAATAAGCCTTCTTTCCTTTTCCATAAAATAAATAGGTAATATCCGTTAACATACTTTTTTCAGGCTCTTCTTGATTGAATTGGCGTTTTAAAAGGTTCGGACATGTTTTATGTTCTTGTGTCGCTTTTGCGATGTGTTTATAAGGATTCGCTCGGCGAATCTTTGTCACAAGGTTATATTTACGCATAATACGGTAAATACGCTTGAGATTCATACAAATTCCTTTTGTCTTTTCCAACACCATTTTGATAGAACGACCACCACATGTTTTCCCTTTTCGATTAAAAATTTCTTGGATCCATTCATAATCTGTTTCATCATTGCGTTCTTTTTCCAGCTGTTTATCTGTCTGATGAAGCCACGCATAGTATCCACTCCGACTTACCCCAGTCAGTGTGCAAAGGTAACGCACCATACGTGGGAATTGGAATCGACGTATGGTTTGTTCAATCAGTGTGTATGTTTCTCGTGGTGTTAACGCTTCTTCTGTAACGCCTGCCTTTCGAGTTCGTCTAACTTTTTTAGGAATGTCAATTCCGCTTCTAAAAACGCAATACGTGCTTCCGCTTTCTTTAATTTTTCATCAGAAGAGAGGGGTTTTTCCGAAGGGCGTCCCGTGCTTCCTTTCCCGCGGCGTTCTGTATAAAAGCCTTCCTCACCAAATTGTTCAAAGGTTCTTCGCCAACGTTTCAAGCATTGTTTTGGTTTCTTCTCACCGATCACAGCTAAGTCAAACCCATTCTCTAAAAAGATTTGGCTAGGACCTTTTCCTTGTTGATTTTCTTTTACCGCTCTTACTTTGAAATCTGAACAATAGCTAATCGAACGGTCCGACGCTTTTAATACATTTTTATTTTTTTCTAGCTGTTTCATTTGAATTTCGTTAAAAATAATTTTACCCATTCTCCGTACCTCATTTCTATCGTTGGTTCCATTATAACGAGGTTTTTTGATAAAAATACACAAAAACCCCGAATC
>NZ_NADV01000066.1:0-23180 GCF_003264175.1 Bacillus sp. SRB_331
TCGTTCAGTTTTCAAAGAACTAAAAGCGGGTGAAGAGAATCGAACTCTCGACCAGAGCTTGGAAGGCTCTTGTTTTACCACTAAACTACACCCGCGTGGTCGGGAAGACAGGATTTGAACCTGCGACCCCCTGGTCCCAAACCAGGTGCTCTACCAAGCTGAGCCACTTCCCGTTATGGCGCGCCCGAGAGGAGTCGAACCCCTAACCTCTTGATCCGTAGTCAAACGCTCTATCCAATTGAGCTACGGGCGCTTATTCATGATGTTTTTTCGTCGTTGTATTTTGGCGACTCAATTATCTTACCATACTACATTTTCAAATGCAAGTACTTTTTAAAAGATTTTTTGATGCGGCCGAGAGGACTTGAACCTCCACGGGGTTTCCCCCACTAGGCCCTCAACCTAGCGCGTCTGCCGTTCCGCCACGACCGCGCGAAAAAAACAAAAGTGAGCCATGAAGGATTCGAACCTTCGACCCTCTGATTAAAAGTCAGATGCTCTACCAACTGAGCTAATGGCTCGTAAATGGCTGGGCTAGCTGGATTCGAACCAGCGCATGACGGAGTCAAAGTCCGTTGCCTTACCGCTTGGCTATAGCCCATCGAAATAGTTATCTTCTTTTCAAAGACAAATGTTATTTTACCATAATGTCCAATAAAAAACAACTGCTATATAGCAGAAGTTAAAATGGCGGTCCCGACCGGGGTCGAACCGGCGATCTCCTGCGTGACAGGCAGGCATGTTAACCACTACACCACGGGACCATTTGGTTGCGGGGACAGGATTTGAACCTGCGACCTTCGGGTTATGAGCCCGACGAGCTACCGTACTGCTCCACCCCGCGATAATATTATTTATATAATTTATATGGTGGAGGATGACGGGATCGAACCGCCGACCCCCTGCTTGTAAGGCAGGTGCTCTCCCAGCTGAGCTAATCCTCCAAAAGTGGTGACCCGTACGGGATTCGAACCCGTGTTACCGCCGTGAAAGGGCGGTGTCTTAACCACTTGACCAACGGGCCAATATGTATGGCAGAGAAGAAGGGATTCGAACCCTCGCACCGCGTTAGCGATCTACTCCCTTAGCAGGGGAGCCCCTTGAGCCACTTGGGTACTTCTCTGTATGGCTCCGCAGGTAGGACTCGAACCTACGACCGATCGGTTAACAGCCGATAGCTCTACCACTGAGCTACTGCGGAATAATGAAGACAATTTGTATCTTATAAAAATTCTCATCGTAAGTCAAGATGTTTTTTCACAACGTCTTGCGCAAACGTGACATGTTTATAATATACTGGATTGCGTTTTCACTGTCAAGATGTTTTCACTACCAGTTTTAGTTGTCCTTTACACTTTCCACATACATATCTTTGTGTATTTATTTGACGTCTTCTTACATATTGAAAAGAACACCCCATACATTCATACATAGAAACTCTCGTTTCCTCCTCACTAATCATTCGTTTACAAAAACGTGGTGCACCTACTTTCTTTAATAACTCACGAAAATCTCTATCTCGATGCTTATACCCTTTTCCTGTGATATGTAAGTGATAATGACAAAGTTCATGTTTAACAATCCCGACTAACTCTTCTTTTCCATATACTTCGTAATATCGATAATTCAATTCTATATTATGATTCTTCAATAGATAGCGCCCACCAGTTGTACGTAACCTACTATTAAACATCGCTTTATGTAAAAACGGCATTCCAAAGCATTGTAACGATACCTCTTCCACTAACCGCTGAATTTCTTGCTCATCCATTCTCATTCCTCCTAAACTAAAAAATATTTCCACACTTTTCTCCCTTCTTATACATATAGTAAATAGTACATATACCCATCCTCATTCAAGAAGCGTGATTTCTAAAAATACAGCATTGCTAGAAATCCACTCACCAACCTCTCATCAAAGTTACTTTAACTAAAAGCAGCTACTTTTTTTGAGAGCAGGATTAAACAAGGAGGGATTCCTATGCCCACGTGGCTAAAGAAACAAATGCAACGTGCATATTTTGAGAAAAACCGGTATCAAATCAAGTTACTAAATGAATGCTGGTTTTATTATAGTAAAATACATCAAAGCTCATAATCAATTAAACTTTCCAGTTCATAAAAAAAGAGCAGTTTCATCTGCTCTCTTTTCTTACTATTCAATCGGTAACATTGATAATGCAACACGACCTTTTTTCGTATCAATATCATCTACCCATACCTTTACAATTTGTCCCACGGATACAATATCTAATGGATGCTTTACAAATTGTTTGCTTAGTTTAGAAATATGTACTAAACCATCTTGCTTCACACCAATATCAACAAAGGCACCGAAATCAACAACATTGCGGATCGTTCCCTCTAATTCCATACCACGCTTTAAATCTTCTAATTTTAAAATCCCCTTTTTCAAAAGTGGCTTTGGCAACTCATCCCTCATATCTCGCTCCGGGCTAATTAAAGCATCCATAATATCAACTAATGTCGGCTCACCAATCTCCGTCTCTTGAGATAATTTAGAAATATCTACTCCTTCGAAACTCTTTTGCAAGTTTGGTTTCCCCACATCATTCTTTGATAACCCTAAGCTCTTTAATAGCAATTCAACATTTTTATATTGTTCTGGATGAATCCCTGTGCGATCTAACGGATTCACTCCTTCTAATATACGTAAAAACCCGATACATTGTTCATATGTTTTTGCACCTAAACGTGGAATTTTCTTTAATTCAGTACGCTTCGTGAATTTCCCATCTTCCTCACGCTTAGCTACAATGTTTTTCGCAACTGTTTTTGATAATCCCGAAACATATTGCAACAATGCAACTGAAGCTGTATTTACATTAACACCAACTCGGTTAACTGCTGTCTCTACTACAAATGTTAATGATTCATTTAATCGCTTTTGAGATACATCATGTTGATATTGTCCCACCCCAACAGATTTAGGGTCAATTTTCACAAGCTCTGCAAGTGGATCTTGTAGACGTCTCCCAATTGAAACAGCACTTCTTTCTTCAACCTGTAAATTTGGAAACTCCTCGCGAGCTACATCAGATGCTGAGTACACACTAGCACCCGCTTCATTTACAATAATGTAAAATACATCTCGTTCTACATTTTGTAATACATCTACTATAAATTCTTCCGTTTCCCTCGAAGCTGTACCATTTCCAATCGCTATCATTTCAACTTCATATTTATCTATAATTGAAATGATTTTCGTTTTTGCATCCTCATATTTACGAGCAGGCGGATGCGGATAAATAACATCTATGTGAAGAACTTTTCCTGTATCATCTACTACAGCTAATTTACAACCAGTTCTATATGCTGGATCTACCGCTAACACAACTTTCCCTTTCATCGGAGGTTGTAATAATAAATTACGTAAATTCTCAGAGAAAATATGAATCGCTTGTTCTTCGGCCGTTTCCATTAATTCTTTACGAATTTCCCTTTCTATTGAAGGTTGAATTAATCGCTTATATCCATCTTCCATCGCTAATTGTACATAATGCGCACTTTTAGAAGCTTCATCAAGAATCATTTTTTTATGTAAAAACTGAAGAATTTCTTCAATTGGCGTGATAACAGAAATTCTTAATACGTCTTCCTTTTCACCACGATTCATAGCTAGTACACGATGCGGCACTACTTTTTGCAACGGTTCTTCATAGCCATAATACATTTCATATATATTCTTTTCATCTTTTTCTTTATCTTTTACAGATGAACACATAATCCCTTTTCGGAAAGTAGTATTGCGAATCCAACTACGATATGCCGCATTATCCGAAACAAGTTCCGCAATAATATCTTGCGCACCTTGCAACGCATCTTCTGCAGACGCCACTTCCTTTTCTGCATTAACAAATTCCATAGCCTTCTCTGCTGGATTTTCTTTTTTATATAATAATAGCCACTCAGCTAACGGTTCTAATCCCTTTTCTTTAGCAATTGTAGCTTTCGTTCTTCTTTTTTCTTTATATGGACGATATAAGTCTTCTACTTCTTGAAGTTTTGTTGCAGCAACAATATGACGACGCAACTCTTCGGTTAGTTTACCCTTTTCACCAATAAGACGAAGAACCTCTTCTTTCCTATCTTCTAGTTGCATCATATATTGCCATCTTTCTAAGATTGCACGAATTTGCACCTCATCAAGAGACCCTGTCCATTCTTTTCGGTAACGAGCGATAAATGGAACTGTGTTACCTTCTTCTGTTAATTGAATAACATGACGAACTTGCTTTTCTGTAAAGCCTAATTCTTTCACTAACATTTTCATTAACTCTTGTCGATTATCTACCATTTCCATATCCAACCGTAACCTCCTCTATAATAAAAAAAAGTTGCCCTGTAAAGAGAGCAACTTAAACTGCCGATTTAAAAATCTATTAGTCCTAAACTAATTTGTAACGCTTCATCTACACGACTCATCATCACTTCATCCAAATGAGTGATTTTGTCCGTTAAGCGTTGCTTATCGATTGTTCGAATCTGCTCAAGTAAAATAACAGAATCCCTCTCAAAACCGTACTTTTTCGCATCAATTTCCACATGAGTGGGTAATTTCGCTTTTTGAATCTGTGCAGTAATAGCCGCTACAATCACAGTCGGACTAAAACGATTTCCGATGTCATTTTGAATGACAAGAACCGGACGAACGCCTCCTTGCTCAGAACCAACAACTGGGGAAAGGTCTGCAAAATACACGTCGCCGCGTTTTACAATCAAAATATTACCCCCCGCTAACTAAGCGTTCTACTGTATGAGCTGCTTCATACTCTGCTAAGAAAGCTTCAGATGCAATACCAAGATTAATTTTTCCCATTTCAATGTACCCACGTCGCATTGATTCATGTTGGTAGCGTTTCTTCGTCTTATGTTGACGCAATAACAGTTGTGTTGCCTGGCAAATTAGTTCATGGCGATTCTTATTCTCTTGTTTTCCAATTCCGTCCAATTCCGTTACCATTTGCTTTGGCAACCGAACCACGATTTCAGTAGTTACACTTGATTCGGACACAAAAATACACCTCCACCGTCAACTACACACCCAAATATATATATGACACCTATTGTAATAATACCATTGTATGGAGCCTGTTGCAAAGACTTCCTTATTCCTTGCTTATGTTTTCCAATTCATAAATAAAACATTCATCTTCTTTTACTTTTTATCTCTTTCAAACAAGAAATAAAGCAATCCTTCAGTAATATTTCATTGCAACTTATATTAATAACAAGTATAAAAAGAAGCTCCCCAGCGAAAAAGAGCCTATTCTTTATTAGTGAAACTCCTCCAAATGACGAGATGCTGAGTAATAATACCTTCTTCTATATATCGTTCAAATAATTGATTACTTCTACAACTTTACCGTGTCGTATAAATATTCTCGGCACACGGAAGCTTATCGTTGCGATAATTTCATAATTAATAGTCCCGGAATATTCAGCAACCTCGGTAGCACTAATATACTCATCACCTTGTCTTCCAATGAGTGTAACTTTCGTACCAAGTGGCACTTCACAAGGAAGATGTATCATGAATTGATCCATTGTCACTCGCCCTACAATCGGTACTCTTTCACCGTTTACAAGTACCTTAAACCCTTGCAATCTTCTAAGCCAGCCATCTGCATATCCAATTGCAACTGTCGCAATCCATTCTTCAGTTCTCGTTCGGTATGTGACATTATAACTAATCCCATCTCCTTTAATCACTTGCTTAATATGAGCAACTTTCGTGTGAAGTGACAACGCCGGTTCCAATTTAAATGGTAAAAAAGGACGTATTTCTACAGATGGGGATAATCCATACATCGCAATACCAATTCGCACCGCATTAAATGTAATCCCTTGAAACCTTAACGTTGCGGCGCTATTGGCTGTATGGACAAATTTAGGATTCACTCCAAATTCTTTCAACCAACGTAACTGCTGCAAAAATGTATTATATTGCTTATCAAAGTAAGAAGTCTCAACCTCATCCGCTGTTGCAAAATGCGTATATACTCCTTCTAACTCTAAAAATGGCGCACCTTCTAAACTCTTTAAGAACCCTTTTAATTCTTTTCGTTCACGTATTCCGATTCTCCCCATACCACTATCAAAATTAATATGGAATTTCATTATTGATGAACCAGCCCAGAGCTTTATCGCTTCTTCCACCCATTCTTTTTGAAAAACAGTTAATGCTACATCATTTTCAGCAGCTACATTTACATCACGGGGCGGGGAAGGACCTAATACTAAAATCGGTGCAGTAATACCAGCCCTCCGAAGCACTAAAGCTTCATCTAAAAAAGCAACTGCTAATCTTGTTGCTCCTGCTTCTAATGCAGTTTTAGCCACCGGTACATAATCGTGTCCATATGCATTCGCTTTAACTACAGCAAAAATCTCTACATCACTTGGAATGGACTCTTTAATATGTGTAACATTGTTATAGATCGCATCTAAATCCACTTCCACCCACGTGTCACGGTAAAACGGCGCTTCTTCCATAAATACACTTCCTTATACACGATATGCGAAGCTTATTCTTTTATATGCTTCTTTTATGAAATCCACCTTCAAACTAAGAAAAGACGTGGTGCACATATATCACCACGTCTAAGAAGTTTACTTCACCTGCTTCGCTGTAACCGAACGAGCAACCATCAACAACTCATTCGGCTCTAAACCTTTAGACACGAGCATATATTCTACTCCGTTTTGTGACCACGTTACAGAGTCTTTCGTCAATGCACCAATCGTGAAACCAAGATCAACCGGCTCTCCACTTACACTTACCGCCGATGAGGCCTCTGCAACTTTTGACTTTTCTTGTATTAAAGTAAAGGATTTCTTACTTCCAGTGTATGTGAGTATTGCACGCTTGCCACTGTCTGTCTTCAACTCTTCTTCCTCTTTCAAAGTCATACCTTGCGGTGTATCACGTGGATACAAAATAGCAAACGGTTTGTCTTCTTTCGCTGCCGTCTGAACATCCACTTGTGCTCTAGACATATTTTGTTTCGTATCAAATGCACCTTTATCAAACTTTGCATCAAACTTTACTTTAGTGAAATCTACTTTTACAAGGACATTTTGATCATTATCCATCAGTTTCACAGAAACTGGTGTTAAATCACTTTTATTCAGCTTAATTTCTTGTTTCGGCAACATATTTTGATGTTGATAATTTGTTTTTGTTTTAAACACATAATACTTATCTGTTTTCTCGAAAGAGAGATTTTTCTTATCTTGCAAAATATCTCTTACAAGTGATTCATATAAATAAGCCTGGCTACTATTTTGCGGCCAATCACTTTGAAAACGGAAACTCTTATTAAGTGCCGGTGTTAATACAAATACACCTTCATCATTCCTTAAAATAATTTGACTCTGATCCTTTTTCGCATTCTGCAAATTCACACGATAATACGAAGGTTCTTTATGCCAAATTTCTACATTGTACTCTTGAGGTTCATTTCCTGTTTTAATAGATAATTTCGCTTCAGCTTGATAACTCTTCATACTTTTAACTTTCGTTTCTAAATCTCTCACAACATCTTCCTGTTTCTTTTCCATACAACCCGCCAACACAAAAACGGTCAATAAACCGACAAGAACTAAAAACAGACGCCTTTTCATCACTTCAGCCCCTTTGCCCCTATAAATGAATGGAAGATATGCCTTCCTTATCGCTACCTCAAATATATGAGACAAAGATATAAAATATGCAGACTAGCGTGACGAGCTTTCCAAAACAACTTGAGCAACGGCAAATTCTTTACTATGACTAATTGATAAATGAACAATATGCTCTGTATTTGTAATGATAATCGGCTTACCTCTATCATCATTCCTTACTTCAATATCTAAAAAACTCACTTCTTTCCCGATACCGGTCCCTACCGCTTTAGAATACGCCTCTTTTGCTGCAAATCTTCCAGCTACGAATTCTATAAGACGACTTCCTTTCAGCCCCTCGGCAACACCACGTTCTCTTTCAGTTAAAATACGTTCCATAAATTTAAGCTTTCCATCTAGCATTTTTTCAATTCGATTTAACTCAATAATATCGATTCCAATCCCTACAATCATTTCAAAATCCCCTTCTTCTATTTAGCTTTCTTCATTCATATTGTAAGAATAACAGAGAATCTTTCTGATGCAAAAGGAGTGATACTAACAACATGCTAATACCATCCACTCGCATTTCCTTACAACCGATTATCATTTCTTTACTTCTTATACAATTAGTCATGATTATATTGAGCGACTTTTCCCTCTTTCACCTGGCAGCCTACAATGAATATATCGCTAAAGGAGAATGGTGGCGTGTCATAACTTCCTTACTTGTACACGTAGACTTACAACATTTCCTTTCTAATAGTATTTGTTTATTCGTATTTGGTTCTTCTATCGAAAAACAACTAGGACACTTTTCTTTCATCATTATTTTTTTCCTTTCTGGCATTCTCGGGAATATTTCTTCTTATATTATTATGCCTCTTGAATATATTCACGCCGGAGCATCTGGTGGTATTTTCGGATTACTAGGCGCCCAATTATTTTTATTGTATAGTCGATATCGTTCTTCAAAACCAAGAGACATCGCTATTTTTTCAATAATGATATTTATATTACTACTATTTACTTTCTTTAATCCCTCTGCCAATCCTATAAGCCATTTAACAGGACTGATCATCGGCGGCATGTGCACCCCTTTTTTAACAAAAAAAAACGATGGCGCAGAGCTTATTTAATATAGAAGCTCGCACCATCGATAATTTCCACATCTGTTTGTTTACTTAACTCTCTCATTAGTTGAAATAAAGACTCGTCCTTTTTCTTCGCCTCAATCATACAATCAATTCGCGGAACACTCCCCTTTATCTTTTTCAAAAAAGATAAGAAAGTATCTACATCAATAAAATCTGCATGTGCTCTCGGGTTTTTTCCATCTCTAGGACTGGAGATGTGCATTTTAACCGGTAACAAAGACGATTCCCACGTATGTACAACACGCGCCCAATCTTCATGCCAATCTTCCTGGTCATTATTCATCATATGATGGTGCAAATCAAACACGACTGGAATGTCTAATTTCTCACCTAAATACAATGTTTCTTCTAAAGAAAAGGTCGTGTCATCATTTTCTAATATAATCATCTCTTGAATACCTCTTGGAACAGTTGACCAATTTTCTATAAAGCGTTCTAATGCAAGCTCCTTATCTTTATAACCTCCTCCCACATGTAATACACATCGTTGCTTATGTTCAATTCCCATACCCTTTAACAATTTTTTGTGCATCTGCAATGTCTTTACAGATTGTTTGAAAATACTCTCCTCAGGTGAATTTAGTACAACAAAGTGATCTGGATGGAAGTCAATTCGCATATTCATACGAATTGCATATTCACCTAATTCTTTCAGATTTTCTTTTAACGGACGAATATAGTTCCAATCTAACAACTCCTCATGATTCGCTAAAGGAATAAGCTTAGAACTAAGTCGAAAGAAAGATATATCATGCCCTTTATTATGTTTTAATAACCGTAAGCAATTTTCCAAATTTGAATTAGCGATTCTTTCAAGTTTACGAATCGCAGCCTCTCGATCATCAATCCGCTGAAACTGTGCATACGTCATCGTTTGAGATGGAGAAGCATTCTTCAAATGTACACTCATCGCAACATACCCAAGTCTTACAAGCATATAGCACCTCATTTCTATACGAGTTACTATGTAGTATGCACAATTACAGAAATAAAAAAAGAGAATGCCCAGCAAAGGGCATTCTCTTTTTTATTAAGCTTGTGGACGGCTATGATGTTTTCTTTCGCCGCGTCCATTTGAAGATCCAGGGCGACCTTCACCTTTACGACCACGGTTACCATCACGGCTACCAGCATCACGGCTACCGCCATCACGATTACGATCACGGTTACGACCATCGCCACTTCCGCTTCCGCTTCCGCTTCCACGTCCATCACGATTGCGATCACGGTTACGACCATCGCCACCGCCGCGTCCATCACGACTACGATTACGATCACGGTTACCATCACGGTATCCACTTCCGTTACCACCGCGTTTTTTAGAACCGCCACCGCCACCTCTTGAAACAACTGGTGGTTCTGATGTTAAAGCGATCGGAGTTGTATCCGGCTCTTTTGTCATCATTTTTAAAGCAGCAGCTACTACTGTTACAGAATCATTCTCTTCTAACATTTCTTCTGCAATACGCTTGTAGTATGATAAGTTATCATTTTCAATTGTGCTTTGAAGTTTTTCAGCGATTAAACGTTGTTGACCTTCTAACGCCTCGTCAAGTGTCGGTGCGTCCATACGATCAACCTTACGTTTTGTTGTACGCTCGATATTTTTTAATTGTCCTGATTCACGTGGTGTTACAAATAACATTGCAATACCTTTTTTACCAGCACGGCCAGTACGACCGATACGGTGAACGTATGATTCTGGATCTTGTGGGATATCGAAGTTGTATACGTGTGTTACGCCTGAAATATCAAGACCACGTGCAGCAACGTCTGTTGCAACAAGAACTTCAATAGTACCTTCTTTAAATTTACGTAATACAGACATACGCTTCGCTTGTGTTAAGTCACCGTGAATACCTTCTGCTGCATAACCACGTAAGTTTAATGCTTCTGATAATTCATCAACACGACGCTTTGTACGACCGAATATGATTGCAAGCTCTGGAGATTGAATATCTAGTAAGCGTGTTAACACGTCAAACTTTTTCTTTTCTTGCACTTCTAAATAGAACTGCTGAATGTTTGGCATTGTTACTTCTTTTGCTTTTACTTTAATGTGTTGAGGCTCAGTCATGAAACGCTCAGCAATACGACGGATTGGATCTGGCATTGTCGCTGAGAATAATAATGTTTGATGTGTCTCTGGCACATCTGTTAAAATCGCTTCAATATCTTCAATGAAGCCCATGTTTAACATTTCATCCGCTTCGTCAAGAACAACAGTCTCTACGTTTTGTAAGCGAAGTGTTTTACGGTTGATATGATCTAAAATACGACCCGGCGTACCTACAATAATGTGTGGGTGTTTTTTTAGAGCACGAATTTGGCGGTTAATATCTTGACCACCATAAATTGGTAGAATACGAACACGTTTATGTTTACCAATTTTGTATAGCTCTTCTCCAACTTGAATTGCTAATTCACGCGTTGGCGCGATAACAATACCTTGAACTGCTTCTTTATTTGTATCCACTTTATCTAATAGTGGTAATCCGAATGCTGCTGTTTTCCCTGTACCTGTTTGCGCTTGCCCAATAATATCCTTACCTTGCAATGCATGTGGAATTGTTTCAGCTTGAATCGGCGTAGCCTCTTCAAAGCCCATACTTTCAACAGATTGTAGTAAAGACTCACTTAATCCTAGTTCTCGAAATGTTGTCAATGTTACTTCTCCTTTTCTATCCTATACTTATCATTTAAAAAAAGGCGTTTTCCGAACTTGCGGAAAAGCCATTTTCCTGAATACTTACGTATATAACCGGGCGTATATTCTTCACGAAAATACTTCTAAACGTTATTACACTTTATCAATTATAAGTTTTGTAGGTGTAAAAAGCAAACCCCAACTGTTACCTTATTTCATATTCAGAGCTTTTTTCTTTACTTTTATTTTTTTATCGTTTACTGTAAGCGCTTATTATAAGTTTCCACTATTTTCGTGGCTATCATCCCTATTTATATACACCAATTATTTCAACATCGTAATTACTTCTTCTAATTTCATGCCGCGAGATGCTTTTACTAATACAACATCTTTCGTACCGACTACTGCTTGCAACTCTTTTATTAACTCTTCTTTACTATCATACGCTTTTACACGGTCTTTAGGGAAATTAATTTTTGCACCTTCAGCAATTTGAGCCCCTAATTTACCATATGTGAATACATATGAAATTTTTGCTGGATCAATTAATTTACCTACTTCATAATGAAATTGCACTTCTTGATTTCCAAGTTCTAACATATCACCAAGCACAACAATTTTTTTAGCAAATCCATCTAAACCATTCATTAGGTGGAACGCAGCTTCCATAGCTGTTGGACTAGCATTATAAGCATCATTGATAATTGTTAAACCACTATCTTTTTTTACAATTTCCATACGCATACCTGTCATTTGAAGTGTTACTAAACCTTGTTTCATTTCTTCCCACGTTACACCAAAATGTTTTGCAATTGCCATTGAAGCAAGCGTATTATATACATTATGCTTTCCTAGTACTGGCAAATAGAATGACAAAGTTTCATCCCTGTTCATCTTAAAGTGTGTCCCAGTAGCCTGCAATGTTACAGTAGTTGGATAGTAATCATTTGCTCTCGCATCACCAAATGTAACTGTTTCAGCTGCTAAATTCATTTCTGGAACACGATTCGTTAATAGCGGCTCATCTCCATTATATACGAACACGCCACCCTTTTGTAAACCTGTAACAATTTCTAACTTCGCTTCAGCAATCGCCTCACGAGAGCCTAAATCCATTAAGTGCGCCTCACCAATGTTCGTAATAATAGCTGCATTAGGACGAGCTAACTTAGATAGAAATTCAATTTCTCCTCGGCTTGACATGCCCATTTCTAATACAGCTACTTCTGTATTTTCCTCTAAATTTAAAATAGTAAGAGGTAAACCGATGTGGTTGTTGAAATTACCTTCTGTTTTTTGAACTTTAAATTTAGTCGCAAGAATACTTGTTACAATATCTTTCGTAGATGTTTTACCATTACTACCCGTTACACCAACAACTTTTACATCCAATTGATCACGATAGTTTTTCGCTAACATTTGCAATGCTGCTAGTGTATCTTCTACAAAAATAACCGGAAGATTTTCAGGTGGGTTTTCTACATCTTTCATCCATAATGTAGCAATCGCCCCATTTTCAACAGCTTTGTCTACAAAAGCATGTCCATCGAAACGTTCACCTTGAATTGGAACATATAAATTTCCATTTTCAATTTCCCTCGTATCAATAGACACTCCTTGTATAGTAATTCCCTCATATTGCTCTGCTAATCCAGTACCATTTATCATCTGCTCTACTTGTTTTAACGTTCGATTTATCATGAAAACACTCCTTACATAGAGGAAGCACTATTCCTTCGAATAGTGCTTCCTCCTTTTTTGTTAGATTGTATATTTAATTTTTTGTTTTTCTTCGTGACGCTCAATCGCTAAGCGAATTAGCTCTTCAATTAATTCCGGATACGGTAACCCTGTATGTTGCCATAATAGAGGGAACATACTAAACGGCGTGAATCCTGGCATTGTGTTTACTTCGTTAATATATACTTCTCCATCTTTCGTTAAGAAGAAATCAGCTCGTGTTAAGCCCGAACCATCTAATGATTGGAATGCGATAATTGCATCTCGCTTAATTACATTAGACTCTTCTTCTGTCATTTCAGCTGGAATAATTAACGCTGTATCACCATCGATGTATTTCGATTTGTAATCATAAAAATCTTTTTTCGGTACAATTTCACCTACAACTGAACATTTCGGCTCATCATTACCTAATACACCAACTTCTACTTCACGACCTACAATATTTTCTTCTACAATAATTTTACGGTCAAATTGGAATGCCTCTTCGAATGCATTCTCAAGCTCTTCACGATCGTTACACTTATTAATACCAACACTTGAACCAAGGTTTGCTGGTTTTACGAAGCAAGGATATCCTAATACTTCTTCTACTTTTTCATACGCTGTTTCACGATCTTTTTCCCATGCGCTACGAATGAAAGATGCATATTTCGCTTGTTTCAATCCAGCTTCTGCAAAGATATTTTTCATAACAACTTTATCCATACCAGCAGATGATGCTAATACACCGTTACCTACATATGGAATGTTTAGTAATTCTAATAACCCTTGTACTGTTCCATCTTCACCATTCGGTCCATGTAATAATGGGAAAATAACATCAATTGCATCTTCTTGTTTAGAAGTTGCCGTTGGGATAATTTCTGTACTTAATGATACAGGAGAAATTGTATTCTCTTCCCCACTCATTTGTAATGCCTCAACATTTGTTACTTCGCCTTCAATACGCTCTCCACGCATCCATTGGCCTTGTTCTGTAATATAAATTGGATGAATCTCGAATTTATCTTGATTTAATGCTTTAATAGCAGCAAGAGCCGTTTGTAACGAAACTTGATGCTCAGCTGATTTTCCACCGTATAATAAACCTAATTTAATTTTTGTCACTGAAATCACCCTAACCAATTGTTTTCATTTTTCTATTTTAGCACTTTTTATAAAAATAGGTAGTTCCTATTTGAAATAAAATGTAACTTCCACAAATAATTAAAAGACACCACTTATTGGTTTTCTACACTTTTTCTCTTTAATTTCTACACACCTAAACAAAATTAAACTTTAGAGCAAAATTGCTATCTAATCTAGTTATGTACCTAAAATATGTAGAAATCCACTTTGTGTGTATGTCATCTATATTACCCTACCATTTGTGGAGGGTGAAAAAACATTGATTAAAGTTTCATTTTATTAAGAAGACTGTTTTGTAGGCGTATCTTTTTGCCTCTGCTCAACAAGACGATCTAAAGAAACATATACAAAGCCTGCAACTACACACCCTACACTTAAAATTGTAAATAAGTAGTGACCAAGCAAACGATCCAATAGAAAACCACCAAGAAGTGGACCGAATGCACTTCCTGTAATCCACTGCAAACTCGCCGCCCCCATATAGGTTCCTCTCAAATGCTCAGGGGCCAAATTCGCTACAAACGTCATCTGTACAGGCGACATAATCATCTCGCCTAACGTATATATGGCATAAACAAACATTAATGTCATTAAAATAATTGTAGCATTTGTATCAAGTTCTCCAAACCACTTCGGTAACCATCCTATAAAAAACAAACCAATTCCGAACAAACACGCACCGTATAACATCGTCTTTCCAACAGGTTTATCTGTCGCCCATTTTGAAATTTGAAATTGAAATAAAACAACTAATAGACCATTTAATGCCATTAAATATGGGTATGGATTGTTGACTCCAAAAATATCCTTCATTTCGTTATCAAAGTGAAGCGGTAACATGCCTTCTGTTTGAGAGAACCCCATAGAAATAATGATCCCCGCTAACAAATAAATCATTAACGCCTTATCTCTCATTAAAATTTTCCAAACTGCTCCGGATTCCTTCTCTTTATTTTTTTCCGTCATATCCGTAATTTTTGGCATTGTTTCTTTAATAAGTACTAACACTAGTAGCGCATAAAACAACATAGCGGATGAAGCAATAATAAACACGAGGTTCTTTGATAAAACAACTACTG
Source organism: Bacillus sp. SRB_331 (assembly GCF_003264175.1). NCBI lineage: Bacteria > Bacillati > Bacillota > Bacilli > Caryophanales > Bacillaceae > Bacillus > Bacillus sp. SRB_331. Next base: position 15,381 of record NZ_NADV01000066.1, read on the forward strand.
ATGCTCCCATTATCGGTCCAATTGCAGCACCAATATTGTGTCCCATTCGCAATAAACCATATGCTTCTGTTCTTTTTTCTGGCGCCGTCACATCTGCAACCATCGCTGATGCTGCTGGATGAAATAAAGAATTACTTAACCCTAAAAAAATAGATAAAATAGCGTATGGAATAAATCCTTCGATAAATAAAAAACCGAGCATTAATAACGCATTACTCGCCATTGAAAATATCATAATTGGCTTTCTTCCATATATATCAGCTATTCGTCCGCCTATAAGTGAGCCAAAGCTTGCAGCAATTGGAGAAAGCGCCATAATAATCCCAACTTGTAATATAGAATCTACCTTATCTTTTAAATATAGTGCAAAAAAAGGCATTAACATCATCATCGCAATTCCGTTCAAAGTCTCACCGATAAATCGAATCCATACGTTACGATCCATCTCTTTTAGCTCACGCCATGTATTTTTCACATTTTCACCCCTTTAGTTCGCCAACAATTATCTTATAATACATTCAGAAAAATGTAAATTTTCAAAATAAAAATCCATCCTAACAGAATTAGAATGGATTTTTCCACTTATAAATTTGCTACATCTTCTTCTTTTTTACTATTATTTAAAACACTACGCTTTCTACTATAGGCGAAATAAACTACTATACCGATAACCATCCAAACACCAAAACTAATCCAAGCTGTCGCTGATAATTGAAGCATCAAATATAAGCAAAAAATAACTGTTAATGCTGGTAAAAATGGTACGAGCGGCGCCTTAAACGCCCTTGGTAAATCAGGATGAGTTCGTCTCATCACAATAACAGCAACAGCTACAAGTGCAAATGCTGACAAAGTTCCCATATTTACAAGATGTGCTAAAACATTTAAATCTATTAATCCTGAAATAAGTGCTGCAATAATACCTGTTGTCCATGTATTTAAAAATGGTGTTTTAAATTTCGGATGAACTTTAGCAAGACGCTTCGGTAACAATCCATCTCTGCTCATTGCATATGAAACACGAACTTGCCCATACATCATAACTAGCATTACAGTTGTAATTCCTGTAATTGCTCCTACTGATATCACTCCCGCCAAACTATCTTGTCCAATAAATTGAAGTGCGAAAGCAACTGGATCTGATATATTCAACTGACCGTATGGAACAATCCCTGTCAAAATAAGTGAAACAACAATGTAAAGAACCGTACAAACTAGTAACGATGCAATAATTCCAATCGGCAAATCGCGTTGTGGGCGCTTCACTTCTTCTGCGGCTGTTGATACAGCATCAAATCCAATGAATGCGAAGAAAACTGTAGCTGCTCCAGCCATTACACCATCTAACCCAAATGGCATAAAAGGTGTCCAATTTTCAGGTTTTACATAATTAAATCCGGCGAAGATAAAAATGAGAACAACTGCTAGTTTAATAAATACCATTATATTATTTACACGTGCACTTTCACGAACACCTCTAGATAAAAGAACCGTCATAACTAGAATAATTAGAACTGCAGGTAAATCAATTATTCCACCCTTTCCAGTACCAGGGGCCGAGGAGAGAATGGTCGGAATATGAATCCCAAATCCCTTTAATAACGATTGAAAATACGCTGACCATCCATTGGCTACAGCAGATGTGGCTAATAAATACTCGAGCATTAAATCCCATCCAATTAAGAATGCAAATACTTCTCCCATCGTCGCATACGTGTACGTGTAAACACTCCCTGAGACAGGAACTGAAGAAGCAAATTCAGCGTAACAAAATGCAGCAAAGGCACAAGCTAATGCAGCTATAGCAAATGATAATATAATAGCTGGTCCAGAATGTTTCGCTGCTACAACGCCAGTAAGAACAAAAATACCAGTTCCAACAATTGCTCCGATTCCAAGCATTGTTAAATCAAGTGCCCCTAACGTTCTCGATAATGTCTTTTGTTTACTTTCTTGCAGTAACGTTGAAATCGGCTTCTTTTGAAAAATTTGCTTCATACTGTGCTCCTCCATGATTTTAGTTTTCTGAAAATTTAATTTACTTTTTTCATTTTACCCACGGCATGTTTTTTAGTCAACACTTTTGTCGAAATAAACAGAAAACTACCGAGATACATACTATACTCTTATCATCCTTTCGATAAAAAGATTCAGACAATCTTATCTATATATATTTTCATAACTTTTTTTGGTATTATTATACATGCCGATTCCATAAAAGAGGCATGCTCCCGTAGTGAGCATGCCTCTTTTTACTTATTTCACAGTATATGAACCCTCTTCAATCCAGCTATACATATATTTTTCATCTTCCGTCTCATGTGCTTGTTTTACAATACGAAGCGGACGGAATGTATCTATCATAACAGCCAGTTCAAGTGTCTCTTTCTTCCCTATACTCGCTTCTGTTTTCCCTGGATGTGGCCCATGCGGGATCCCACTTGGATGAAGCGTAATAGAACCTTCTTCTACACCTTTTCGGCTCATAAAATTACCTTCTACATAGTACAGTACCTCATCACTATTCACATTACTATGATAATATGGTGCCGGAATAGATTCTGGATGATAATCGTATAAACGCGGTACGAAAGAGCAAATGACGAAATTATGCCCTTCGAATGTTTGATGTACTGGTGGCGGCTGATGAATACGACCTGTAATTGGTTCAAAATCCTCCACATTAAAGACCCACGGATATAAATACCCATCCCATCCAACAACATCTAACGGATGGTGCCCTAACACATGCTTGTGCATATAACCTCTCGACTTTGTCATTACGACAAACTCACCTTTTTCATCATATGTCTCCAATTTCTCCGGTCCACGCATATCTCTTTCACAAAACGGACTATGTTCTAACAATTGCCCATATTCATTGCGATAGCGACTTGGTGTTGTAATTTGGCTATTTGCCTCTACAACAAGAAACTTAGTCTCTCCCTCATCTGGAATAACACGATAAATCGTTCCAATTGGAATTGTTACATAATCACCTTTTCTATAGTGAATCGTTCCAAACATCGTTTCAATTTTTCCTGTTCCATAATGAACAAATAACATTTCATCGCCATCACCATTACGGTAAAAATAATCCATTTTTTCTGTTGGACTCACTACTCCAATTAATAAATCCTCATTCCCAAGCATAAAGTTTCTTCCGCTTACTGCATCACCAGTTTTTTTATTTTCTTTCGTACGGAAGTGGCGATGAGCAAGAGCAACATCCTCTTCATACTGTAACTGACAAGAATGCGATAATGCCGCATGCCCTACTTCTGTTGGCATATAATGATGATACAAAATAGACTGGGTACCAGAGAAACCTTTTGTCCCCATTACCTGCTCACGATAAAGCGATCCATCTTTTTTACGAAATTGTACATGTCGTTTATGAGGTAGCTCCCCCATGTGACGATAAAACATGCCCATCACCTGCTTCCATTTCTTTTTTGATCGTATTACGTAACGTACCTAAACCAGTAATCGACAGCTCTACAACATCTCCATCTTGTAGCCACTCTTCTGTACCAAGTTCTAAAATACATCCTGTTCCTACTGTCCCAGAACCAATCACATCTCCTGGATATAACGTAACGTCTTCCGAAGCACGTTCAATCATTTCAGCAAATGTATAGTAAATATCTTGGAAGTTTCCCTTTGATAATATCTTTCCATTTACATGAGCAGTCATCTCTAAATCATAACGATCACCGTTACGATAAACGTCTAATTCCTCTTTCGTAACGAGATACGCTCCTAATGAAGTTGCAAAATCTTTTCCTTTCGCTGGACCGAGTCCCACTTTCATTTCTGTTGCTTGTAAGTCCCTTGCACTCCAGTCGTTCATAATGCAGTAACCAAAAATATATTCCTCTGCTTGTTCACGAGAAATGTTTCGTCCTTCTTTCCCAATTACGCAAGCAATCTCTAACTCATAATCAAGCTTTTTAGACTTCTTCGGACCAATAACAAAATCATCTGGCCCAATAACAGCACGGTGGTTCGTAAAATAAAAAACCGGGATATCATACCATTCAGGTACAACATCTAGCCCTCTTCGTCCGCGAGCTGTTTTTACATGCTGCTCAAATGCATAAAAATCTCGAATGCTACTCGGATTAGGAATTGCCGCTGCTAATTGAACTTCCTCTAAGGAATATATACCCTTTTCAGGATTCTTAATATTACGCAATACTTCTACATACTCATCTGCTTTCTCTAAAAAGGCGAACATAGAAGAAGGTAATTGTCCATTACTCGCAAGATTCATATCGATTACTTTGTCACCTTCAAGCCATCCAGCTCGCATTTCTTTCGATGGGAGACGAAATGTAACAAATTTCATCGTGATTCCTCCCTATGAAAATGAAATTTCCACCAACAAAGGAACTCTTGCTGGTGGATACAAATTTTATAAATTTCCGCGACGCTCTTGTTCCCTTTCAATTGATTCGAATAACGCTTTAAAGTTCCCTTCGCCAAATCCACGAGAACCTTTACGTTGGATGATTTCAATAAATAGAGTTGGACGATCTACAATTGGTTTCGTAAAGATTTGTAATAAATAACCTTCTTCGTCACGGTCTACTAGAATCTTCAATTCTTTTAATCTATCAATTTCTTCATCAATTTTCCCCACTCGTGCAGTTAACTCATCGTAATACGTATCTGGCGTATCTAAAAACTCCACGCCATTCGCACGAAGCACTTCAATTGTTTTTACAATGTCACTTGTTAATAAAGCAAGATGCTGTACACCCGCTCCGTTATAGAACTCTAGATATTCTTGAATTTGTGACTTTCTTTTTCCGTCTGCTGGTTCATTAATTGGAAACTTAATACGGCTTCCATTCGTCATAACTTTTGACATTAATGCCGAATACTCTGTGCTAATATCGTCATCATCAAAGTGAATCATTTGTTTAAATCCCATGACGTTCTCATAATAACTAACCCATTCTTCCATTTTCTCAACGTTACCAACGACATGGTCTACAGCAATTAAACCGGATTCTTCAAATGGAATATTGAACTCTACCTTTTGAAATCCTGGCATGAATGTTCCTTTATAATTTTTACGCTCTACAAGCGTATGAATTGTATCACCATACGTACCAATAACCGCTTTCTTCAAGGTACCTTCCTCATCTGTTAACTCTTCAGGAGGAGCAATCGCAACAGCGCCACGTTTTACAGCTTCAGAGTATGCTTTATCAACGTCATCAACAAGTAAAGCCACATCTTTCACTCCATCACCATGAGTCTTTACAAACTCTGCAATACGGCTATCGCTACTTAAAGCTCCAGACACAACAAAACGCATATTTTTTTGCACAAGAACATAAGATACCTTTTCACGGTTTCCTGTTTCTAATCCAGAATAGGCTACAATTTTGAATCCAAACGCTCTTGCAAGGTAATAACTTGATTGCTTTGCATTTCCTACGTAAAATTCCAAATGATCTACATCACGTACCGGAAAAAAGTCCTCCATTTGTGCAGCTAGCGTATCCATAGATTTTTGTTTCATAATATCTTCATCCCCCTGTAAATAGATTAAATGGTCCATACTTAAAACCAACCGAAAACGCTTCCAACATCAATTAATAGAAATTAGTTAGCAAGCTAACAATTTCCGACCTTTTAAATTTTCTATCTTTTCTGTCAAATTCCTCTTTTTTTCTTACATATAAAATTCGACTTTTTTCTCTTTAAAGTAAGGGGAAAATATTAATACTTGAAGGTATATATGAGAGGAAAACAAAAAAGACTCCAACATATTAACTACTTACTAATACGTTAGAGTCTTTATTTTTTTTGAATGATTGTATTTATATTTTTCATACTAATATATTTGCAAGGAATAGAATAAATGATGTTAATATTACCGCTCCGCCTAATGATCCTAATAAATCTGTTTTTGTTACTTGTAACACTTGTTCACTGTTCATATTCCTCATTCTCCTTTCATTTTGTACAATTTAAAACTTTTATTATACTAATACGCTTGATAGAAATACGATTAATGCTGTTAATACTACTGCTCCGCTTGCTGATCCTAAGAAATCACCTTTTGTTACGTTTAATACTTGCTCGTTGTTCATAATTTTCATTCTCCCTTCTCTTATTTTTATTACAAAACTTCTATTATACTAATACGCTTGATAGAAATACGATTAATGCTGTTAATACTACCGCTCCACTTGCTGATCCTACGAAGTCACCTTTTGTTACTTGTAATACTTGCTCGTTGTTCATAATTTTCATTCTCCCTTCTCTTATTTTTGTTACAAAACTTCTATTATACTAATACGCTTGAAAGAAATACGATTAATGCTGTTAATACTACTGCTCCGCTTGCTGATCCTAAGAAGTCACCTTTTGTTACGTTTAATACTTGCTCGTTGTTCATATCATTCATTCTCCTTTTTTATAAGTTATCTATATGTAATTACTAAGAAATGATTAGTTCATAGTTTTCACGTTAACGTTACATTGAAATTAATTACGTAACGTTTGTAACACTAATGTAACATAACTATTATTACGTTGCAATATAATTACGTAAATTTTATTACACTTTTTTTACGTTTTTTTAAATAAACACTCAAAAACCTTGTTTTAATGCGTTTTCTACTACAATCACATTTGTAACACTAGTGTAACATTAAGGTCATAAAGCGAAATATAATATTATTCATCTCTATTTTGTTAAAAACCAAAGTGAAACTTTAATCAACGAGAGTTCCATTCCCTACTAATTATTCCCCTCACCAATCGCACTTTTACTAGAAATTAATGCGGGATAAAATACTATCTTTCCAAGATAAGTTTATATGTTTCCTCTATATAACTATGTATAATGGAAACAAAGAGGTGGTCATTTTGAAATTAATCGCACTAGATATGGATGGTACACTACTATCATCTAATCTTGAAATCTCCAAAGAGAACTTACAAGCTATCCAAACCGCAAAAGAGGCTGGTCATATTGTAATGATTTGTTCTGGCCGCGCGAAAGAGGATGCTTTGAAATTATTGGAAGAATATAAACTATCTCTTCCAGTTGGAGCAAGCAATGGGGCAATTGTTTATGTGGACGGAAAAGTAATTAACTCGCGTTGTTTACAAAATGATAAAGTATACAAGCTTGCAAAATTACTAGAATCTGAAGGTTTTCCATATAAGTTGTACACAAATAAAGGGGTTTATTCTCCTTATACATGGCAAGGTCAAGTTATGCAGGCATTCGAAGAAAATAAACATACACTAGATGTTACACTTGAGGAACTTGAAAGAATTACAGAAAAACAAAAGAAATCTAACTTAATTACTGATTTCCAAAAAATAGAAGATGTCGTAAATAATCCAGAATTAGAAATATCTAAATTCTTCATTTTAACATTTAATGCTGCTCATCGTTCACAGCTATTACAAACTTTACAAGAAGATACGGACATTTCAGTTACGGCATCAGCTCCTACTAATGTAGAAATTATGGATAAGCATGGCCATAAAGGCAATGGTTTGCAAGAAATGGCAGCTTATTTCAATATACCAATTGAAGATACTGTTGCAATCGGCGATAACTTTAATGATGTGCCAATGTTACAAGTAGCTGGCTTATCAGTTGCAATGGGAAATGCCGAAGAAGATGTCAAAAAACTATGTGACGTTGTAACATTAACAAACAATGAACATGGTGTTGCTCATGCAATCGAGCAATTTGTATTGAAACAAACTTCATCTAGTAAATAAAAAAAGGACTCTTTCACTGAACTGTACCCTATAAAA